>DASWNZ010000166.1:0-10619 GCA_036398975.1 Longimicrobium sp. | reverse complement strand
CCCACCGCACCCAAACCTTGTAGGTGCCGCGGCACGTAGCTGCCCGTGCCCTCCGCCGCGCCCGATGCCCGCGCCCCGCCACCCAGAACGCAAACCCCCTCCCCCGGGCAGTATCGGGGGAGGGGGATGCGTCGCGGAGCGACGCTGGGGGTGAGGGCTACACCGAGTCCAGGTGGTCGTCCGTGTAGTCCTCCTCCGGAAGCTCCTCGTCGTCCACGTCTTCCGCGTCGACGGAGTCGTCGTCCTCCAGATCCTCGTCGAGGCCGATTTCCTCCTCGAGCGCGGCGGAAGGCACGATCTCCGTCGTCTCCTCCGTTTCGGAGACGATGGGCTCCGGGACGGCGTCCTCGTTCACCACGCGCGCCACGTCCATCACCGTGTCCTTGGCGCCAAGGTTGATCAGCTTCACACCCTGCGTGTTGCGGCCGATCACGCGGATCCCGTTCACCGGCTGGCGGTTGATGACGCCCTGGCGGGTGATGACCATCAGCTCGTCGCCCGGGTGCACCTCCATGATCGCCACCACGCGGCCCGTCTTGTCCGTCGTGCGGATGTTGATGACGCCCTTGCCGCCGCGCCCCTGCAGACGGTACGCCTCCACGTCGGTGCGCTTCCCCATCCCCGTCTCGGTGACCACCAGCAGCGTGGGGCCGGGCTTGGTGACCACCATTCCCACCACGCGGTCGTCGCCCTGCAGCATGATTCCGCGCACGCCCGTGGTCGCGCGCCCCATCTCGCGGATACGGCCCTGCGGAAAGCGGATCGCCATCCCCTCGTACGTCGCCAGGATCACCTCGCAGCTGGCGTCGGAGACCTGCACGGAGATCAGCTCGTCGCCTTCGAGGACGTTGATGGCGTTGAGGCCCACCTTGCGCGGATTTCCGTAGGCGGCGAGCGCCGTCTTCTTCACCACGCCCTTGCGGGTGGCGAAGATCAGGTGCTTGTCGTGCGCGAACTCACGCACCGGCACCAGCGCAGCGATCTTTTCGTCCGGCTCGACGTTGATCAGGTTCACCACCGGCTTGCCACGGCTCCCGCGCGACCCCTGCGGAATCTCGTGCACCTTGAGCCAGTAGCACTGCCCTTCACGGGTGAAGAACATCAGGTAGTCGTGGGTGCGCGCCAGGAACAGGTGCTCCACCCAGTCCGCTTCCTTGGTCGTCACCCCGCTGATGCCGCGGCCGCCGCGCGCCTGCGCCCGGTACGCCGCCACCGGCTGGCTCTTGATGTAGCCGGCGTGCGACACGGTGATCACCATCTCCTCGTCGGGGATCAGGTCCTCGATGGAGAAGGAGCCCGCGTCGCCCAGGATCTCGGTGCGGCGCTCGTCGCCGTAGCGGTCGGCCACCTCGCGCAGCTCTTCCTTGATGATCTCCAGGCGGCGCGCCTCGTTGCCCAGGATGTCCACCAGGTCCGCGATGGTGGCGCGCACCTCGGCCAGCTCGCCCTCCAGCTGCTCGATCTCCAGCCCGGTGAGGCGCGCAAGGCGCATGTTGAGGATGGCGTCCGACTGGCGGTTGCTGAGCGTGAATCGCGTGCGCAGGCTGATCCCCGCCTCTTCCGTGGTGTCCGAGCCGCGGATGATGGCGATCACCTCGTCGATGTGGTCGACGGCGATCTTGAGCCCTTCCAGGATGTGCTCCCGCTCGCGCGCCTTGCGCAGCTCGAACTCGCTGCGGCGGCGAAGCACCTCGTGGCGGTGCTTCAGGAAGTGGAAGATCATCTCCCGCAGCGACAGCACGCGCGGAACCCCGTCCACCAGCGCCAGCATGATCACCCCGAAGGTGCTCTGCATGGTGGTGTGCTTGTACAGCTGATTCAGCACGATGTGGGGGATGGCGTCGCGCCGCAGGTCGATGACGATGCGGATGCGGCTGTCGCTCTCGTCGCGCAGGTCGCTGATCCCCTCCAGCTTGCGGTCGCGCACCAGCTCGGCGATGTGCTCGATGAGGCGCGCCTTGTTCACCTGGTACGGGATCTCGGTGACGATGATGCGGTCGCCGCGCCCGTCCTCGCGCTCCTCGATCTGCGCCCGCGCGCGGATCACCACCCGCCCGCGCCCGCCCTCGTACGCCTCGCGGATCCCCTCGCGGCCGTAGATCACGCCGCCGGTGGGGAAGTCAGGCCCGCGCACGAAGGCCTGCAGGTCCGTGCTGGTGGCCTCCGGGTTGTCGATCAGGTGGATGCACGCCGCCACCACCTCCCGCAGGTTGTGCGGGGGGATGTTGGTGGCCATCCCCACCGCGATCCCGCTGGAGCCGTTGACCAGGAGGTTGGGGACGCGTGCCGGAAGGACGCGCGGCTCCACCTGCCGGTCGTCGAAGTTGGGCGCGAAGTCGACCGTCTCCTTGTCGATGTCGGCCAGGAGCTCGGTGGCCAGCGGGGCGAGGCGGGCTTCCGTGTAGCGGTAGGCGGCCGCGCTGTCCCCATCGATGGAGCCGAAGTTCCCCTGCCCGTCCACCAGCGGGTAGCGCAGGGAGAAGTCCTGCACCATGCGAACGAGCGAGTCGTACACGGCGCTGTCGCCGTGCGGGTGGTACTTGCCCAGCACGTCGCCGACGACCGTGGCGCTCTTGCGGTACGGGCGGTTGGGGGCGAGCCCCGCCTCGTGCATGGCGAAGAGGATGCGGCGGTGCACCGGCTTCAGCCCGTCGCGCACGTCGGGAAGGGCGCGCTGCACGATGACGCTCATCGAATAGTCGATGAACGACTCGCGCATCTCGTCCTCGATCAGCCGCGAAAGGACCTTGGATCCGCCGGTGGGCTGGTCCGCGAACTCGTTTGGTTCGGGCGGGGTGATGTCGTCGGCCATTTACAGCGTGCCTGGAAGGTCGTAAGCGTCGGTCGTTCCCACAGATACGGGACCCGCCGATGATACCCCGCCGCGCGCGCGGGGTGCCCCCGGGAAGGGGCGTGGGCAGAAGCCCAAAAACTACGCGCCCGCGCGCGATTTCGCCAGTCAGGCGCGCGCGTGTGTGGGGTCTCACGCAGAGGCGCAGAGACGCAGGACAGGAAAGAACGACAGGCCTCACACAGAGACACAGAGGCACAGAGAGAACAGCCTGAGGTTTCCTCTGTGGCTTGCAGTTCCCTCTGTGTACTCTGTGTGAGGCTTTTCTCCGTTGTTCCCTCCCTGCGTCTCTGCGTCTCTGCGTGAGACAATATCAGGTGTTTACTGGGCTCGGCGCGGGTCGGGCGCTGCAAATTGGTGGGCGGTGCACCAAAGTGCGCCGCCCCTTTTCAGCGCCCGCAAACGGTATGTCGTTGCGCCACGCGGCGTTGCCCGCATGCATCGGAATGGCGCGCCGCGTGCCTTTGAGCGGGGCGTCCAGACGCACACGATCATGGTTCCGAGGGCGTAGTGCCGGTCCGGCAGCCAGCCGGCCGATGATCCTTCACCATCCGGAGAGAGGACTCGAACACCATGCGCTTCAACCGTACTTCGCTGCTGCTGGGAGCGGCCGTCACGCTGGCAGCCTGCTCGGACCAGACCCCCACCGCCATGAAGGCACCCTCCGAGGGCGCGCGCCTCCACCAGGCTGCGCCGGGCCGCGGCATCGAGGGGCAGTACATCGTCGTGCTCAACGAGGGTGCCGATCCGCGCTCCGTGGCGGCCGTGGCGCAGGTGAGCCCGCGCTTCGTCTACAGCGCCGCGCTCAACGGATTCGCCGCCGAGCTCAACCGCGGGCAGCTCAACGCGCTGCAGAACAATCCAGCCGTGGCGTACATCGAGGAAGACCAGATCGTAGACGCCGCCACCACGCAGAGCGGCGCCACCTGGGGGATCGACCGCATCGACCAGCGCTCGCGCCCGCTGAGCGGCACGTACAACTACACCAACACCGCCTCCAACGTCCGCGCGTACATCATCGACACGGGCGTGCGCGCCACGCACAGCGAGTTCCGCAGGACGGACGGCACCAGCCGCGCGTCCAACAGCTACAACGCCACCGGCGACGGCAACTCCAGCGACTGCAACGGGCACGGCACGCACGTGGCCGGCACCGTGGGCGGCAAGACGTACGGCGTCGCGAAGGCCGTGATGATCCGCGCCGTCAAGGTGTTCACCTGCTCCGGCAGCAGCGCCAACTCCATCATCATCGCCGGTATCGACTGGACCACCAGCAACCACGTCAAGCCGGCGGTCGCCAACCTGTCGCTGGGCGGCGGGGCGAGCCAGGCCACCGACGACGCGGTGAACCGGCTCTCCAACGCGGGCGTGTACGTGGCGGTGGCGGCGGGCAACGAGAACACCGACGCCTGCACCCGCTCGCCGGCCCGCGCCTCCACGGTGACCACTGTGGCCTCCTCCACCAGCTCGGACGCCAAGTCGTCGTTCAGCAACTGGGGGAGCTGCGTGGAGCTGTACGCGCCGGGCAGCAGCATCACCTCCGCGTGGTACGGCAGCGACACGCAGACGAACACCATCAGCGGCACCTCGATGGCTTCGCCGCACGTGGCCGGCGTGGGCGCGCTCTACAAGGGCACCTACGGCGACGCGTCGTACTCCACGATCCGCAGCTGGATCATCAACAACTCCACCGCCAGCGTCATCACGGGCAACGTGAGCGGGACGCCGAACCGCCTGCTGTACAAGGCGTCGCTGTAATCGCGCCGCGGCGCGCCGGAGAAGCAGATGTTCCGGCGCGCCCGTGCCGGTGTGCGGGGGACCCGCGGCAGCGCCGCGCGTCCCCCGCTCCCGTCGTGCTGGACTTTGCCGGGCCGACACCGTAATAATCCCGTATACATACCCCGTCGCGCGTTTGCGCCGCTTCCGTGCGGGCGCTATACTCGACCAAACCTCAATTCCGGCTACCAGCGCACCCCATTGCCATTGAAGGTCCTCCTTCTGGACGCAGACCGCGGCGTCGGTCGAACGCTCGAACCCGAGCTGGACGCGGCGGAGCTGCACACCGCGCACGGGCTCACGGACGGGCTACGCCTCATTGCGACCGGAACGTGGGACCTGATCCTGCTGGACGCGGACTTCTCCGACGCGGGGATGGAGATCCTGGGAAGGCTGCGCGGCGACGGCTCGGCGCCCGTCGTGCTCCTCTCGCAGCGCCCGTCGATGGAGCTGGCGCTGGAGGCGATCCGCCAGGGGGCGCACGACGTGCTCCCCAAGCCGCTCCCGCGCGGGCGGGTGCGCGAGATCCTGGCCGGCATCGAGGAAGTGCGCCGCCTGCGCCCCATTCCGGACGAGGTTCGTGGCGGCGACGCCATCGTGGGGTCCAGCTCCGGGATGATGCAGGTGTTCAAGTCCATCGCCCGCGCGGCGGACAGCGACGCCACCGTGCTGGTGCTGGGGGAGAGCGGAACCGGGAAAGAGATGGTGGCGCGCGTCCTCCACTCGCGCTCGCGGCGGGCAAAGGGGCCGTTCGTGGCCATCAACTGCGCCGCCATCCCTGAGAACCTGCTGGAGTCGGAGCTCTTCGGGCACGAGAAGGGCGCCTTCACCGGGGCCATCGGGCGCCGCATCGGCCGGTTCGAGCGCGCCAACGCCGGCACGCTCTTCCTGGACGAGATCGGCGACATGAGCCTGGCGCTGCAGAGCAAGATCCTGCGCGCCATCCAGGAGCGCGAGGTGGAGCGGGTGGGCGGCGGGTCGCCGGTGTCCATCGACGTGCGCATCGTGGCCGCCACCAACCGCGACCTGGCGGAGTCGGTGCGCGAGGGCCGCTTCCGCGAGGACCTGTACTACCGCCTCGCCGTGGTCGCGCTGAACCTGCCGCCGCTGCGCGACCGCGGGGCGGACCTGGACCAGCTCGCGCTGCACTACGTGGCCCACTACGGCCGCGAGCACGCGCGGCCCGTGCGCGCCGTGGCGGAGGAGGTGTTCGGAGCCCTGCGCGCGCACCCCTGGCCCGGCAACGTGCGCCAGCTTCGCAACGCCATGGAGCGCGCGGTGGTGATGTCCGAGGGCGAGATCCTCCTCCCGCAGCACCTTCCGGCCGACATCCTCCACCCGCCCACGGCGCGCCCCACCGCCGCGGACCCGGCCGAGATGCCGCTGGTGACGCTGGAGGAGATGGAGCGCAGGATGATCCGCCGCGCGCTGGCGGAGACGGCGAACAACCTGACCATGGCGGCCGAGCGGCTCGGGATCCACCGCAACACGCTGCGCCGCAAGATCGCCGAATACAGGCTGGGGGTTCCCACCTGAGCGTGTGTCACGGGCCGTTGCAGGAACCGTACACTTTGGTTAGTTTTACAAAGTCCCCAAATGAATGTCTACGCACGGGAACGTGGCTTCCTGGCCTTTCCTGCCCCTCCCCCGTGTCCCTTCCATCCCTTCCGGAGGTACGCATGCGTCTTCGCCGTTTCCTGTTTGGTGTGGTGCCGGTCCTTGCGCTCGTGGCTGGCTGTGGGGAAGCGGGTGGACCGTTCGG
Organism: Longimicrobium sp.; assembly: GCA_036398975.1. Taxonomy (GTDB): domain Bacteria; phylum Gemmatimonadota; class Gemmatimonadetes; order Longimicrobiales; family Longimicrobiaceae; genus Longimicrobium. The sequence continues at coordinate 4,230 of DASWNZ010000166.1, read as the reverse complement.
CGGTCAGGGACAGGCGGCGCCCGTGCAGCCCCGGCTCGCCGGGGAGACCGCGCTTCAGCTGCAGAACGTGGAGCGGGTGGCGGCGTACAAGGTCACCCGGGCCAAGCCCGCCAACCTGTGGGCGAAGGCGTGGATCGGGCCCGCGGGCGGTACGCTGAGCTACTACGGCTTCCGCATCGTGGTTCCGGCCGGCGCGGTAGACAAGGTGACGATGTTCACGCTGAGCCTCCCCAAGGAGGGGACGGAGCGGGCGCTTGCCGAGTTCGGGCCGCACAACGTGAAGTTCGCGCAGCCCATCACCATCGAGCTTCCGTACTCGGGCACCACCTCCGAGGGCTACGGTGCCGGTACGCTCTGGTACGACGAGTCGACCAAGCTGTGGACCAGCGTGGGCGGTACGCTGACGGCTGACGGGCAGCGCGTGCAGACGCAGGTGTGGCACTTCTCGACGTACGGCACGCAAGACACGTCGGCATTCGGCGGCAGCACGTCTTCCTCCGGCGGCTGAGCGACGTTCGCAGCGCGCGCCCGTGACTCGTACTCAAGCCACCGTCGAGGAGCTGCTGGGGATGCTTCCAGCCCTCGACGAGCTGGAGGTGCTGCGCCTGCGGCTCATCGGCGTAGCCAGTCCTGATTCCACCAGGGCGTGGGACAGCTCCAGCGCGTACGCCACCGTAGACAAGCGCATCCTGACGCAGGCGGACGTCGAGCGTTCGGTGGACGAAGCGGAAGCGGCGCTGCGCGAGTACGTCGAGTCGCTCCACAATGGACTTCGGCCGCTCTTTCGCAGCTTCTTCTCGGGCGACGCCGACAGCGCGGCACGGCACCTGGTGGCGCTCGGCGAGCGGCACGAGGGGGACGGCCGCGTGCGCAGTGCCCGGGAATGCTATCGCGCGGCGCTCCGCCTCTCGTTTCCTCTTCCCGACAAGGGTGCGCAGGTGCTCGCGCTCCGGCGCATCGCGCGAGTGTCGCTGGCGCTCGGCGAGTTCCGCGACGCGGCGGCGCACTACGAGCGAAGCGCCGAGCTGGCGCGCCATTCCGGAGACCGGCACGCCGAGGTGGTGGCGCAGACCGGTGCCGGAAACGTCTCGCTGTGGCAGGACCGCTGGTCGGAGGCGGAGCGCTGCTACCTGGAAGCGCTGCGTATCGCCGAGGAGGCGGGTGGGCTGGAGCTGGAGAAAGGGCAGATCTTCAACAACCTGGGGAGCGTGACGACGCGCCTCCAGAGAATCGAAGAAGCCGAGCACTGGTTCGAGCGCGCGTTCGCCATCTGGGGTGTCGTTCAGTCGCCGCTGGACCTTTCCGTCTGCCTCCACAACCAGGGCCACCTGCGCGTGCAGCAGGGCCGCCGCGAGGAAGCGCTGGCGACCTACGAGCGAGCGCTCGCGCTGCCGGTTCCCTCCACTCTGCGCGCGCTGATCTCTTCGGACATCGCGGAGCTCCTGAGCGAGGATGGACACCTCACCCTCGCCGAGGACCGCGCGCGCGCGGCCGAGGAGCACGCGATCGCTTCCGGATCGCCGTACGCGCTGGGGCGGATGTATTACGCGCGCGGCAACCTGGCCCGCGTGCGCGGCGACGTGGACGGCTTCACCTTCTTCGAGAAGGCGCTGGAGATCGCCCGCGACAAGGGGTACCCCTACCTGGAAGCCGAGACGCTCGCGCAGTACGCGGACCTGCGGCTGAAGACGGGCGGTGTGGAGGAGGCGCAGGCGTACCTGGAGAGCGCCCGCGACATCTTCTGTGACCTTGGCGCGGTGCGGGACCACAAGCGCGCGCTGGAGGCGCTGGCGCGGCTGGCGGCACCCGACACTTCGCTGGCGGCTAGGCGCGACTGACACTCCCGGATGGCGGCGGGGTACGAGGCGGAGCCAGGTGCATGGCTTCCGCCTCGTTTCGCGTCTGGACGGGCGCGAACATTGCTCCTTGCGTTTCCACGATCCGCATCGCGCCCCGTACGGCCTTGCTGCCCGGCGGAGCGCCCGTACCGCGCCGCGAGGCCGCGAAGTTGCCGAACCTGCGCCGCCCTGACCGCTTCTTCTGCGCGCTCGCCCTGGTGGCGGGGGCGCTCTTTGCGCGCGCGGCGGCGGCGCAGGACGCACCCGTGGACGAGTGCGCGGCGGGGCGGATCTCGCAGGTGTTCATCGACAACCGCTCCGTCTTCGACTCGGAGGCGGGAAAGCAGGGCACGCGCTTCGGGTGGGCGTTCCGGCTGGCGAACCGCGCCCACATCCGCACGCGCGACCAGGTGATCCGGCGCGAGATCCTCTTCAAGGAAGGCGACTGCTACGACCCCGCGCTCCTGCTGGACTCGGAGCGCATTCTCCGCAGCACCTCGTACATCGCCGACGCGGACGTCTTCGCCGTGCGGCAGCCGGACAGCACCATGCACGTGGTGGTGGAGACGCGCGACGAGTGGTCCACCCGCCTGGAGCCGCAGATGGAGAGCGGTGAGGTGGGGGTGCGCGGGCTGGAGCTGCGCGAAGACAACCTGCTGGGCCGCGGCCAGCGCGTGTCGGCGTTCATCAAGGAGCGGCAGGGGGAGCGGGTGTTCGGCGCCTCCTTCGCCACGCGCCACCTCCTGGGCACCCACACGGACGCGGAGATCTCGCTGGCGCGCACGCCGGTGGGCTACGCCGTGCAGCAGCGGCTGGCGTGGCCCTTTCGCGGCGAGGCGGGCCGGTTCGCGCTGCGCGAGCAGTTCGAGCACGAGGAGAACAACTTCGAGTTCTGGATTCCCGACGCGGAGGCTGGGCGCCCGCGCCGCTTTCTCTTCCCCGAGCAGCGGCGCACCTTCGACGTGGGGACGGTGTTCCGGCTGGGGCAGCGCGGAAATCTGACGCTCTTCGGCGTGGCGCTGGCGGGCGACTGGACGGTGTACCCGGGCGATTCGCTGCGCACCTCCGGCGGCGGCGAGGTCACCATCCCGCTTCCGGGCGGCGGCAAGGTGATCGGGCTGGACTCGGTGTCGTCGTTGCGATTCGTCTTCCTGGCCGGCCAGCGCAACGTCTGGTTCGAACGCCGCCGCGCCCTCGACGCCGTCCGCGGCTCGGAGGACGTGCGCCTGGGCGTGGAGGCGGAGGTCGGCATCGGGCGGAGCCTTTCCGCGCTCTCCACCGACGACGACCTGGCCGTCGACCTCGGGTTCTTTGCCGCGGGCCAGCTTCCGGGCGGGGTGCTCGCCGGCGTGCGGCTGGTGGGCGAGGGGCGGCGCGACTACGCGGCCCCCGTCGGCAGCTTTGAGTGGCGGAACATCTTCGGCCAGGCGGACGGGTGGGCGTACTGGCGGCCCAGCCCCGAAAGCCGCTTCACCTGGGTGGCCGCCGCGGCGCTGGATGGCGGATGGCGGACCACCGTCCCCTTTCAGCTCACCCTGGGGAGCCGATCGGGGATGCGCGGGTACCGGCCGCACGTCTTCATGGGCGAGCGCCGCGCCGTGGCCACGCTGGAGCACCGCGCGTACCTGGGATGGCCCTATCCGCGCCTCTTCGATGTGGGCTCGGCGGCGTTCGTGGACGTGGGGAAGATCTGGCAGGGCGGCGACCTGTACGGCCGCGAGTCGCCGGTGCAGGCGAGCGCGGGGCTGGGCCTGCGCGTGGCCTTTCCTCCCGGTTCGCGGCGCACCTACCGCCTGGACATCGCGGCTCCGGTGGCGCCTCGCTTCGACGCCGGCGGCATCCAGGTGTCGCTTGGCATCGGCCAGGCAGTCGGCCGCAGCGCCGCCGACGACCATTCGCAGATCCGCCGCAGCAGCCGTCGTGCGCTGAGCGCGTCGCTGTTCAGCTTCCCGAACTGAGGGCGCCTGTCGCCGGGTGTTTCTCGCGTCCTCTCTCGAAAATGTGAGGAAAGCGCGGTGGTCTGCGCGCGTAGCAGAGTACGTCACGCTGGCGGGCACGGGCAGCCACGTGGGGCGGCCCCTACGGGATCGGTGCGGTGGGGCAGGGGTGGAGGTGTGGCGGGCGGTGGGCAGACACGCAGGTCTGCCCCTACGCGGTGGTGCGGTGCGGCGCAGGGCACGGGCGCGATGAATCGCGCCCCTACGAGGCATTTGCGCGACGTACGCAGTTTCAGCCCCCTCTCTCGATAACAGAGGGCGCAGTGGGGTGCCCCCCCGGAATGGGGCCAGTTAGAATGGGAGTCCACGAGGCCGGGAGGCCGAGGAGGACTTCACGATGCGGCAGAAGCACTTTACGGTGGAGCAGATCCTGGGGATGCTGCGGGAGGCGGAGG
>DASWNZ010000165.1:0-62916 GCA_036398975.1 Longimicrobium sp. | reverse complement strand
TCCAGACCAAGGCGCTGACCAGCGCGGAGCGCGATCTTTTGAATTGTTGCAAGGCTCCGCCACCTGCGAAAATCCTGCAAGCGACAACAGGGTAACGACTTAACCCGCCCGAGGCCGCTCCAGGCGTGTTGTACACGCGCCTGGGGCGGCCTTGTTGCATCCCCATGTAGCGCAAGCGCTTACGCGCGCGTGTCAGCAGGCACTGTCGAACCCCTACTGTGTGAGCCCTGCGGTTGCGGTTCTCTCAGCGTCTCCGCGCCTCCGCGTGAGACATGCCGTTCCGCAAACGAGAGCGGGGCGGTCCGGATCACTCCGGACCGCCCCGCTTCACCAGCCAAGCGCCGGGATCAGGTCTCGGCGGTGGGGAGCGTGGTGCCGTACCTCGCGTTGATCGCGGCGGCGAAGCGGCCCGCCAGGATCCGGTGCGCCTCCGTGGAGGGGTGCACCCCGTCGAACGACATCAGCGACCCGAAGAAGTTGGGCGCGGCAAACGCCGCCGTCGAGCCCGTGGGGGGCACGGGGCAGGTGGTGAGCAGCGCCGTCTGGAACTGGGTCGGCGTGGTGGCGGTGGCCAGCGCCTGGCACTTGCGAAGCCGCTGCGCCCGGCCCTGCGCGTCACGCTGCGTCAGGAACGACTCCAGGATCGTGTTCGGGTTGACGTACACCCAGTTGTTGGCCACGGCCGCGCTCTGGATGGCGCTGTTGAAGGCGTTCACCCGCTGCAGGACGACCGCCTGCTCCGCCGCGTCCAGCACGAACGCGCCGCCCGCAAGCGTGCCACTGCAGTCGATCTCCGGAACCGCGGAGCTGACGATCTGGAACGAGACGAAGTTCCGCGCCAGGGGGTTCGGCTGCCCCAGCGGAGTGACCGGCGAGCAGTTGTTGTTCACCGGCTTGTTCTGGAACCTCCCCGCCGCGTCGCGCGACAGGAAGAAGTAGGCGCCCGGCTGGATGATCGGCGCTCCGTTCATGGCGTTGACCACGCCCACCAGCATCACGCCCTGCGGCGCCGCCGCCTTGATGGAGTCCACCAGCTGGGCGAGCTGGTTCTGGAAGGTGGCGAGCGGGGTGAGCGACGAGTCGGCCCGCGTGGGCGTCGGCCCCAGGAGCCCGCCCACCGTCGCCTCCAGCGCGTCGTTGTTCCCCACCCACACCGACACGAAGGTCGGCTGGGCTTCCTTCATGGCGCGCACCTGCGTGCGCGGACCCACCAGCACGGTGTTCACCTGGCCCAGCTGGCCGCTGGGGAAGCGCAGGAGGTCCAGCAGGCGGGCGCCGGGCACCGCCACGTTCTGCACCCGGTTCACCGCCGCGCCCGCCGCCGAGCGGGCGCAGGTGGCCGCCGGCGCCGACGGGGTGAGCGGCGCGGTGAACGGCACCAGCGGGCCGCACCCGGGCTGGGCGATGAGCGGGATGCCGAAGTTGGTGACCCCCGCCCGCTCCGCCAGCAGCACCGCGTACGAGCGCTGCTGCAGCGTGTCCACGATGCCGCCGGACTGGTAGCCGGCGGTAATCGAGTTCCCCATCGCCACGTAGCGCGCGAAGATGGCGCCGTTGGCCGGGAAGGGGGTGTTGATCAGCCCCTGGTCGTCGTCCACACAGGCGCCCAGCGACAGCGCCGCGGCGGCCATGGCGAGGAGCCGGAGCCGGCTCGTTCCAGATTTCATCCGAAGTTCTCCGAAGGGGATCGTTTGCAGGTTCCGGCGCATAGAGACGAGCGCGGGTGCGCGCCGGTCACTGCGCGGCGCCGTGGTGCCGGCCGAACAGGTACGACAGCGTCACCCCGAAGATGTTCGCGTCCGCGGTGTACACGCCCACGCTCGGCTCGCCCGGGCGCACCGAGCCGCGGCGGTCCGGCTGGCGCACGAGCTGGTACGCCAGGTCCAGCCCCAGGCTGCGGGTGAAGCGGTAGCCCAGCCCCGCCGTGAAGTAGTTGCGCTCGTACTCCGGAAGGAGCGGCGTGGCGCGCGGCGAGGCCTCGTTGTTGTACCGGAAGCCGGCGCGCAGCGCCAGCGCGTCCGTCGCCGCGAAGTCGGCGGCGAAGCGGAAGGTGTTGGTGTTCTGGTAGCCCAGGTTCAGCACCCGGTCGGTCGCGTTCTCGTTCTCGAAGTCGATGTCGAACTGGTCGAAGCTCTCCCACCCGGTGAGCTGGTAGTCCGCCATCACGTTCAGCCGCGGCGTGGCGGCGAAGTTGACGCCCACCACCAGCTGCGACGGGAACTCGATGGTGGTGCCGATCCCCTGGTCGCCCAGCGCGCCGCTGGCGATCTGCGCCGCGATCAGCGCGTCGATCCCCGCGTTGCCGGTAGGCACGGGCAGGAAGGTGGCGTCGCCCTCCATGTCCACCTCGACCGAGTGCAGGTAGCGCACGCCCAGCGAGGCGCGCTGGCTCAGCCGCGCGATGCCGCTCAGGTGGTAGGTGAGGCCGGTGCCCTCGCCCTTGAGCGTGGCGTCCGCCACGTCCAGCCCGCGCAGCCCCGAGGCGGCCACGTCGGCGCGCTGGTGCACCTCGATGTTGCCGCGCACGTAGTCCAGCCCCACGCCCACCGAAACGCGGTTGGGGACGATCTGGTAGGCGACGGTCGGCTGGACGTAGATGCCGCGGAAGGCGTTGTCGTAGCCGGTGAAGCGCCCCTCGAAGTTGTTCTCGGGGGTGCAGGCGGCGGTGTTCGTCTCCTGGATGCTGCACACGTCCCACTTGAGCCCCAGGCCGTACGGCGCGAACACGCCCAGCCCTACCGCCAGCCGGTCGCTCGCGCGGTAGTTCACGAACGCCTGCGGCACGGGAACGGTCTCCCTGGCGCGGCGGATGGTGGGATCGGCCAGGTTGTACCCGGGGTCGTAGCGGAAGGTGTTGCTGGAACTGACCAGCGTCACGCCCAGGCTCAGCGCGCTCCCCTGCATCGCCAGCCCTGCCGGGCTGAAGTACACCGCGGACCCGTCTTCGCACGGCATGGCCACGCCGGCGCCCACGCGACCGGTCATGCATGCGCTCTGCTGGTCTACGCCGGAGCCCTGGGCGTGCAGGGCGGGAGTGCCGGCCGCGATGCACGCGACGGCCGCGGCACTGGCCATGGCCAGACTTCGTTTCATACGGGTCTCCTGTGGGTGTCGCTCTTGGATGGTCCCCGTGCGCGCGCGTCGAGGCGCGGCGGGGGTGCTGGACGGGATGGGTGTGCCCGGGCTAGGTGGCCTCACGATACACCCCGCCACGGCCCCGGTCAAGGCGATTCCGCGCGCGCCTCCTGGTCTTTAACGGCGCCCCGCCACTGAGCCGCGCTCATTCGCGCAGTGCCACCACCATCGTCCCCACCGCGTTGAGGAGGGCGACGCAGTTGGCGGCCACGAAGATCCTGTTCTTGAGGCGCAGCGAGTACAGCAGGAAGAAGAAGCTCGCCACCGTCTGCAGGCCGAAGAAGAGGGGGTCGATGTCCCGCGCGCCCTCCGTGAGCGCCTTGATGAACGTGTAGGTGAGCGAGCCCGCCAGCGTCAGGCACCCGATCCACCCCATCACCTGTACCCACCGCTTGTCCGCCGCGCGCCGCTTCGGTGCCATCCGCTTGCTCCCTCTGTTCACTTGTCTCTCGGGCCGATCCGGTAATGCACGGCTCGGGCCGCGCCGTGCGCAGGCAGTCGTTTTGCGATTGCCCCCCGGTTGCCGCCGGATTCGCCGGTGTCCTGGAGCGCTGGGGGAGCGTATGAACGATGTGGAGCGGACCTTCATCGCGGCGGGGAAGTCGCTCAGCCTGGTGTGGCTCACGGAGCCGTCCGGGCGCTACCGGATCGTGGAGCCGTACATGGTTTTCGTCTCCACCACGGGAAAGCGCCTCTTCCACCTCTTCCAGATCGGCGGCTACAGCTCCGGCGGGGTGCTGCGCGGGTGGAAGAACCCGGAGGTGTCACTCTTCGAGAGCGCGCAGGTAGTCGATCAACGCTTCACCCCCCGCGAGGCGTACAATCCGTTCAACGAGGAGATGTTCCCCGACGTCGTCTTCGCCGCGCCCACGCGGGACGGGCGGGTGAGGGTGCCGGGAAAGAAGTGAGGGCCCCCTCCCCCCGACCCCCTCCCCCGCCTGCGGGGGCGCAGGGCGGGGAGGGGGAGAACACCGAACCGGTTGACCGTGCCTGAGGCTGCTCCGTCACCCGCGATCGGCACGGCAGACCGACGTTGCCGTCGGATGCCCGCGCACGACCGCGATTCGCACCGTCACGGATAGGGGCAGACCTGCGTGTCTGGCCGCCCTCGCCGCCACGCCGTCCCACGCCCGCGGCACAGATCGCGTAGGGGCCGCCCCACGTGGCTGCCCGTGTCCGCCGCATCGCCGTAGCCTGCATCCAGGAGCCTCTGTCATCCTGAGCGAAGCGCCTCTCCGTCCTCTACCGTACCGCGAACTCTGGCGCGCAGCGAAGTCTACTGCGCGTGACGAGGGGCTTGTGGGTAACCGCCGTCCTCTTGCCTCGCCGGCTAGATCCTTCGTTCGCCGCAGGAAGGCTGGCGTGCGTGCGGGCTCCGGGTGGGCGGCTCACTCAGGATGACATACGAACGCACTCACGCACTTCCGTCCAGCACCGCCGCCAGCGGATCCCGCCCAAGCCAGCTCCCGCGCGTCCCCAGCAGCCGAAGGCGGGCAAAGAGCTCCTCGGAGTACCAGTTCTCCTCGCGGGTGCGGCGGACGGTCTCGGCGTGGGCGGCGCTGCCGTAGGCCCAGGCGGTCATGGCCGCCGCGCTGCGCCACACGCTCAGCGTAGCCTGCTTGAAATACGGTACCTCGCCCACACCGAAGCTGAGGAGGAGGTCGGGGTGGCCGCGCAGGGTGGCGTCCACCGGGGCGACGCGGCTCCAGAAGCGGAGGGCGCGGCTGGGGCGGATGGTGGCGCGGGTGAGGACGACGACGGGCGCGGCGGGATCGGGGCGCACCGGCGGATCGGGGACGAGCAACGGCTCCACACCGCCCCACCGACCGTGCGCGGAGATCGGGGCCATCACGATGGAATACACTTCCTCGCCTCGCGCGCGGTACTGGCGCATCACGCTCGACTCAGCATCGAAGCGCTCCCAAGCGGCCGCGTCGTCCCAGACGCTGAAGAGCGCCCAGGTGCCGAAGTCGGGGACGGCGCTGAAGCCGATCCCGCGCCCCGTCCCCAGTAGCCGCGCGAACCGAAGCCCGGGCACGCGCACCAGGAGCGGGCGCTGCGCGGCCATGTGCCAGGCCCCGAGCAGCGCCCGCGCAGGGCGATAGCGTACGACGGTAAGGACGGCAATGTTGCTCAAAGGCGCGCCAGCGTCCTCACGTCGTCGTCCATCCACTCCTGCTTGGCGCCCTCCGTGATCACGACGCGGAGCCGCCCCTCGCGGTCGATTCCGTACACGACGGCCGAGTGGGAGATCATCGCGGGTTTCGCCGGGTGGGCGCCGTGCTCGTGCGCGGCCGCGGGCGCGGCGGGCATGGTGTAGGCGCCGTAACCCGCCATCGCGCGCGCCATCGACGCGGAGTCACCGGTGAGCCCGACGACCTGCGGGCCGAACTTCGACACGTAGCTCTTGAGCACCGCCGGCGTGTCGCGCTTGGGATCGTTGGTCACCAGGAGGATGCGGACGTCCTTGCCCCGTCGCCCCGCTGCGCGCACGGAGCGCTGCAGACGCGCCAGCGTGAGCGGGCAGACGTCCGGGCAGTGCGTGTAGCCGAAGAAGAGGAGCACCGGGTGCCCGCGGTAGCTGTCCAGCGTCGCGGGACGCCCGTCGTGATCCACCAGGGCGAAGGCGGGGGCGGGGCCGGTGTCCTCGTAAGTGGTGCCGTGGAAGGAGGCGGCGCCCGTCCATCCGGCCGCTCCCCCCAACCCCGCAGCGAGTGCCGCGGCGCATGCCAGCGCGATCGCCCACACGATGGGGCGGCGCGTTCGGTTCGACATCGATGGTGCTCCCTGGTGTGGTTCGCGGCGGCCCGGCCCTTGCCGCCGCCGCGCCGGTAATCTACACCGCGGCATGCGCTTGTGCCATTCGCGCGGGGGTGGCGCGCTCGCTGGGCGCGGGCTACGTTGCGCGCCGTTTGCGCGGGTGCGTCCGGGGCGATCAAGGAGGGGAGGATGGAGCTTGGGGAGCTGGAACGGACCGTGTCCGCCGCGTTCGCGGAGCGCGAGCGCCTGAAGGAGCCCGCCACGCGCGAGGCCGTCGAGGAGACCATCGCCCTGCTGGACACGGGGCGCGTGCGGGTGGCGGAGAAGGTGGACGGCGTGTGGCGCGTCAACGCGTGGGTCAAGGAGGCGATCCTCCTCTACTTCGCCCTGCGTCCGCTGGAGCCGCTGGAGGCCGGCGACCTGCGCTTCTTCGACAAGATCCGCACGAAGACGGACCTGCAGGCGCAGGGGATCCGCGTGGTGCCGCCGGGTGTGGCCCGCTACGGATCGTTCCTGGAGCCCGGGTGCGTCGTCATGCCGGGCTACGTCAACATCGGCGCCTACGTAGGCGCCGGGACGATGGTGGACACCTGGGCCACGGTGGGCTCGTGCGCGCAGATCGGCGCGGGGGTGCACCTCTCCGGGGGCGTGGGGATCGGCGGGGTTCTGGAGCCGCCGGGCGCGTCGCCGGTCATCATCGAGGACGGCGCGTTCATCGGCTCGCGCTCCATCGTGGTGGAGGGCGTGGTGGTGGAGGAGGAAGCGGTGCTCGGCGCGAACGTGGTGCTGACCGCCTCCACCCCCATCGTCGACGTGACCGGGAGCGAGCCGGTCATTACAAAGGGCCGCGTTCCCGCCCGCTCCGTCCTGATCCCCGGCACGCTCCCCAAGGAGTTCCCGGCCGGCACCTTTCACGTCCCCTGCGCCCTCCGCATCGGCGAGCGCAAGGCATCGACGGACAAGAAGACCTCGCTGAACGACGTGCTGAGGACGTTCGACGTCCAGGTGTAAGCTGTCCATTCGAAGGGCTCACACAGAGACACAGAGGATGACGGCAAGAACAGAAAAGGGGGGGTTTCGTTCCCCTCTTTCCGTTTCCTCTCTGTGGCTCGGTGTGAGGCCCGCAGTTACCCGTAACCCGAAGCAGAACCAAACGTGAGCCAAGCACAGACCCATCCGGAGTCCATCCGCCACGAGCTCTCCGAGCGGACGCTGGCGCTGTGCAAGATCCCGAGCGAGACGGGGCAGGAGGCGCTGATCGCCGAGTGGGTGGAGGGGCAGTGCTCCGCCTTCGCGGGGCCGGCGTCGGTGAAGAGGATCGGCAACTCGCTGGTCTGCGATCCGCTGGGAGCCGACGGTGCGCCGGGGCTGCCGGTGATCGCGCTGGTGGGGCACCTGGACACGGTGAAGTGCGCCGAGGACCAGGCGTACGAGATTCGCGACGGCCGCGTCTACGGCTGCGGCGCCACCGACATGAAGGCCGGCGTCGCGGTGATGCTCGCGCTGCTGGAGCGGTGGAAGGAGTTGGAGGGATCGCGCCCCGTCTGGATCTTCTACGATGGAGAGGAGGGGCCCAGCGAGGGGAACGGGCTGGAGGCCGTGCTCAACTGGCCGGAGCTCCCCGCCATCGACTTCGCCTTCATCCTGGAGCCCACCGACCAGGCGCTGCAGCCCGGGTGCATGGGCGTCCTCCACGCCAGCGTGACCGTGCCGGGCGTGCGGGCCCACAGCGCGCGCCCCTGGCAGGGCGAGAACGCCATCTACCGCGCCATCCCGCTGCTGGAGAAGTTCGCGGGGCTGGAGCGCCGCTGCATCACCTTCGGCGCGCTGGACTTCTACGAGGTGATCGTGGTGACGCAGGCGACGACCGCCAACTCCAAGAACGTGGTGCCGGACGCGCTCGTCCTCAACGTCAACTTCCGCTTCGCCCCCGGCAACACCGCTGAGAACGCCGAGCGCGAGCTCCGCGAGATCGTCGGCGACGCGGCGACCGTGGAGCTCATCGACTCGGCGCCCTCCGGCGAGGTGCACGCCGACCATCCGCTGATCCGCGAGTGGCGGGAGAAGCTGGCGCTCGACATCCAGCCCAAGCAGGCGTGGACCGACGTGGCACGCTTCACGGCGCACGGCATCCCCGCCGTCAACTTCGGCCCCGGCGAGACGGCGCAGGCGCACCAGGCGAACGAATGGTGCTCCATCGACTCGCTGGAGCACTGCTTCGCGGCCCTGTACCGGTACTTCCGCCCGTGAACCCCATCATGGAGCGGATCACGCCCTCGCTGATCCGCGCCCTCCACGCCCGCAAGCGCCCCGGCGACATCGACCTGGGGCTGGGCGAGCCCGTGCTGCGCCCCGACATGCGGCTCTTCGAAGCCGCCCTGGAGCGCGTCCGCCTCCACGGCACGCCCTACTCGCCCAACGGCGGCTTCACCGAGCTGCGCGAGGCAATCGCGCTCCACCACGGCTTTCCGGAGCGCACCTCGGCGGCCAACGTGTGCACTACCGTCGGATCGGAGGAGGCCCTCTTCCTCGCGATCAAGACGACGCTGGACCCGGCGCGCGACGAGGTGCTGATCGTGGAGCCGTGCTACCTTGCGTACCCCAAGCTGTGCATCCTGGAGGGGATCCGCTACCGCACCGTCGCGCTCTCGCCGGAGGACGGCTTCGCGCCGCGGGCCGCGCCGGTGCTGGAGGCGCTGGGGCCGGACACGCGCATGGTCATCCTCAACTCGCCGTGCAACCCCACGGCGCGCGTGTGGCCGCGGGCGGAGCTGCGCGCGCTGGCCGAGGGGCTCGCGGCGCGGCCCGGCCCGCCGGTATACGTGCTGGTGGACGAAGTGTACCGCGAGCTCTACTACGGGCCGGAACCGCCCGCCTCCATGGCGACGCTGTATCCGCACGCGCTCACCGTAGGGTCGCTCTCCAAGAGCAACGCGCTGACCGGGATGCGCTCGGGGTGGCTGATCGCGGACGCTCCCGTGATTGCGAACGCCATCAAGGTGCACGGGCTGGTGAACACCGCCTCCAGCACCTTCAGCCAGTGGGTGGCGATGGAGGCGTTCGCGCGGCCGGGCTCCCTCTCCGCGCACCGCCCGCTCTACGCCGAGCGCCGCCGCGCGCTGCTGGCCCTGGCGGAGCGGCACGGGATCGAGCTGGTGCCGCCGGAGGGCGCGTTCTACGCCTTCATCCGACTCCCCCCGCACCTCGCCGCCGACTCGATGGCCGCCGCGGAGCGCCTCCTGGACGAGCATCGCGTCGTCGCCGTCCCCGGCACCGCCTTCGGCCCCAGCGCCGAGGGCTGGCTGCGCATCTCCTGGGTCCCCGAGGAAGCGACGCTCGCCGAGGGGATGGCGCGCATGGCGGCGTTCTTCGCCAGCGCGTAATTCGCGCCGGATGGCTCAAAAGCGGGTTTTCGGTCACGGAACTTGCCGCTCACCGGAAACACGCTCACCCGTAGGGTGTAGTGTTCTGCAACCCGGAGGAGCTCATGGAAGCTTATCGAACGCGAGTACACGTGAACCAGGACGGCTCCGTCACGCTACCCGATTTGCCGTTCCAGGCAGGTGAAGAGGTGGAGGTGATCGTGCTGGCGGAGGCCCGCAGCTCGCGAGATGCGGCGCGCTACCCTCTTCGTGGCACCCCGCTGTCCTACGTCGATCCTTTTGAGCCGGTAGCGCAGGATGACTGGGATGCACTCCGGTGATCATGATAGACACGCACATCTGGCTGTGGTGGGTGAACGGCGATCCGCAGCTGACCAGCGCGCAGCGTAAGGTGCTCTCCGATCACGAGAGCACCGGCATCGGGGTGAGCGCGATCTCGTGCTGGGAAGCGGCGAAACTGGCACAGGCCGGGAGAGTTCGGTTTCCACGCCCTATCGCGGAGTGGATGGATCTGGCGCTCGGCTACCCTGGACTCCGAGTAGAGGAATTGACGCCTCGCATCGCGGTGGAGTCCACCCTGCTCCCGGGCGAGTTTCATCGCGACCCCGCGGACCAGATCATCGTCGCGACCGCGCGGGTCCTCGATTGTCCCCTGGTCACGTCCGACGCGCAGATCCTGCGCTATCCTCACGTTAAACGGCTGCCCTCTTGAGATCGGGCTGCCGCATAGGTCCCGCGTAACGGAGGTTCAGATGAAAGATCAACGTCGGAGTGCTGATGCCGGGCCCGAGCACCTGCCCTTTCCTGGCAACTCGCCACTCGAGCAGAGCGTCGGAACGACCGAGGGCGCGTGGAGGATGGAGGTGCGCCGCCGCGTGGAAGAACTCCGTTCCGGCGCGGTTCCGTCGATTCCTGGCGAGTAGGTATTCCGAGAGCTCGAAGAGCTGCTCCGGTAGTGGTTATCACCTGAGCGCTGCCGCTCCAAACAGGGCAGCACGAACACGATCGAGCGGCAGCCCCTTGCGCAGTGCGCCCGGCGCCCCCGAGCTTGGGGAGGCCGGGCTTTTCCGTGCCGTGACCCGTCTTCGACCCCGCTCCGCCATGCGCATCGCAGCCGCACTGCTGGTTGGTCTCCTCGCGCTCCCGGGCGCCGCGCAGGCGCAGGAGACCGCGCGCCCCACCCGCGCCGACACGCTGCGCGGCTCCATTACTCCGCAGCGGGCGTGGTGGGACGTCTCGTTCTACGACCTGGACGTGCGGATAGACCCGGCGGCGCAGAGCATAAGCGGGCGCACGGCGACCACGTACCGCGTGCTGCAGCCCGCGCGGGAGATGCAGATCGACCTGCAGACGCCGCTGGAGGTGGACAGCATGCTGCAGGACGGGCGCAGGCTGTCGTACCGCCGCGAGGGGAACGCCTTCTTCGTGACGCTCCAGTCGCCGCAGCGGGTGGGGGAGCGGAAGACGATCGCCGTGCACTACCGCGGGAAGCCGCGCGCCGCCCGCAACGCGCCGTGGGACGGAGGGTTCGTGTGGGGGCAGGACAGCACGGGCGCGCCATGGGTGGCGACGGCGGTGCAGGGGCTGGGCGCCAGCGCGTGGTGGCCCAACAAGGACACGCAGGCCGACGAGCCGGACAGCCAGCGCGTCGCCATCACCGTGCCGGACCCGATGGTGAACGTCTCCAACGGCCGCCTGCGCAACACCCGCAAGAACGGCGACGGCACCACGACGTACGAGTGGTTCGTCACCAGGCCGATCAACAACTACGACGTGGCCGTCAACGCGGGGAACTACACGCACTTCAGCGACACGTACCAGGGGGAGAAGGGGCCGCTGACGCTGGACTTCTGGCCGCTGACGTACCACGAGGCGGCCGCGCGGAGGCAGTTCGCGCAGGTGAAGCCGATGCTCGCCTGCTTCGAGCGATGGTTCGGGCCGTTCCCCTGGTACGAGGACGGATTCAAGCTGGTGGAGACGCCGCACCTGGGGATGGAGCACCAGAGCGCGATCGCCTACGGCAACCACTACCAGAACGGCTACCGCGGCCGCGACCTGTCGCAGACGGGGGAGGGGCTGGACTGGGACTTCATCATCGTGCACGAGAGCGGGCACGAGTGGTTCGGCAACAACATCACCACCCGTGACATCGCGGACATGTGGGTGCACGAGGGGTTCACGAGCTATTCGGAATCGCTCTACGTGGAGTGCCTGCGCGGCAAGGAGGCGGGCGCCCGCTACACGGTAGGGCTGCGCAAGAACATCGAGAACGACCGTCCGATCGTGGGCCGCTACGGCATCAACGAGGAAGGGTCGGGCGACATGTACTACAAGGGGCACAACATGCTCCACTCCATCCGCCACGTGATCGGCGACGATGAGAAGTGGCGCGGCATCCTGCGCGGCCTGAACTCCACCTTTCGCCACCAGACCGTCACCGGCGCGCAGGTGCAGCGCTACATGAGCCAGCAGGCCGGCATCGACCTCTCGCGGGTCTTCCAGCAGTACCTGACGACCACCAAGATCCCGGTGCTGGAGTACCGGGTGCGCAACGGACAGCTCGGCTACCGCTGGGCCAACGTCGTGCCCGGCTTCGCGATGCCGGTGCGCGTGTCGGTGCAGGGAAGGCCCATGCAGAGGCTTCGGCCCACCGAGCGGTGGCAGTCAATGCCGTTGAGGACGCGCGACGCCCTGCGGCTGCGGGTGGACGAGAACTTCTATGTGGAGTCGCGCCAGGCGGCCCGGTAGCGCGGTGGACGTGACGGCGCTGGACGAGTTCGAGCGCGGGCTGCGGGCGCGCATCGGCTCCCCCGCGTTCGTGCGCCCCTTCGTGTGCGAGGGGTCGCCGCTGGAGTGCCGCGCGTTCATCGTCGGGTCCAACCCGGCGACGGCGCTGGAGCTGGACTACTGGAGCTTTTGGGAGCGCGGGTACGGCTTCCACCGAACGATCTGGGCGGAAGCTTCGCGCGCGCAGCGGCGGGCTGCGGGGAAGGCGGAGATCACGCCCACGCGGCGGATGCTGGGGCGGATCATGAAGGAAGCCGCGCCGATGCGCTGCCTGGACACCAACGTCTTCTCCACCCCCACGCCCGCCGAGCGCGACCTCGCGCCCGGCCTGCGCCGCACCGACGTGTTCGACTTCGTGCTCGACGCGGTGCGCCCCGCCGCCCTGCTCGCCCACGGCAAGGAAGCGTCAGACCACCTGCGCCGCCTCCTCGGCGCTGAGCAGCTTTCCCCCGAGCACTTCGATCCCGTTCCGACGCCGTGGGGGAGCATGCGCGTGATGGCCGTCCGCCACCTGTCGCGCGGATGGTCTTACGGTCAAGCGGAGGGGTTGGGGCGTGCGCTGCGGGATGCGGCGGCGGAGCCGGCATCGTAATTGGCTCACGCGGAGACGCGGAGGAGCAGAGAAGAAAGGCAAAAGAGGTTTTCTTCGTGGCTTGCGTTTCCCTCTGCGACCTCTGTGTGATGCTTTCGCTGTTGTTCTCTTCGCGTCTCCGCGTCTCCGCGTGAGGCCGCTGTTAGGGTGTGCGGCGCGCTTCTTTCGTCTGGGCCTCGCGAACGTACCCCGAACGCGAGGCAAACCGATGGCGTCACGCACCCCCCGTCCCGAGCTTTCGCCCGATCCGATCCGCGACCGCCTCAAGGACGTGAGGCTCGGGCTGCTGCGGCTCCACAAGGCGCTGATCGACGCCGAGCGCGGGGAGATCGAGCGGCGCAGCGGGCCCATGTCCAGCGGGCACTTTCTCCAGATGCTGATCCAGGACGAGGCGTTCGCGTGGCTGCGGCCCTTTTCCGAGCTGATCGTGCAGATGGACGAGGCGTTCGCCACGCGCGAGCCGATCCCGGAGGAGGACGCCCGCGCCTACGTCCGGCAGGTCGTGGCGCTGCTGGCCCCCGCGCCGCCGGCCGCGCACCGGCTGGACGAGCTGCGGCGCCGCGAGGGGATCGTGTGGGGCGCCCACGAGGAGCTCACCCGCCGCATCGCCGCGTTTCCGTCCGAGGCGGAATAGCCGCGGCGGAACGCCGGGGCGGCGGCGGGGTCTAACGCCGCCACAGCCGTGCTTTGCGCGGGTTCACCCAGTTCGAGGAACGCTATGAATCACTTCCGTCTGCTCGGCGCCGTGGCGCTTTCGCTCGGCGTCTGCATCCCGGCGCAGGCCCAGGGCGCGCTGGCGCAGCAGGATACTTCGCCCGCCAACTGGTGGCACCAGGAGGGGCGCTTTCCAGGGATCGGCACGGAGCGGCTCTACCGGGAGGTGCTGGCGAATCGTCGGCCGGCGCGCTCCGTGGTGGTCGCCATCATCGACTCCGGCACCGACGTGGCGCACCCGGACCTGGACGGGAGCCTGTGGACCAACCCGCGCGAGGTGGCGGGGAACGGGCGCGACGACGACGGCAACGGCTACGCGGACGACGTACACGGCTGGAACTTCATCGGCGGGCGCGACGGGCGGAACGTGAGCGTGGACACCTACGAGGTGATCCGCATCTACGGCCAGCTCCGCCGCTACGAGGGCGCCAACCCGGACACGCTGCGCGGCGAGGCCCGGCGCGAGTACGACCTCTTCCGCGAGGTCAAGCCGCAGGTGGAGCGGCAGCGGAGCGGCGCGCAGCAGTCGCTCGCCCAGATCCGCGAGTACGAAAAGGTGCTGAACCGCGCGCTCGGCATCCTGCGCACGCAGGTCGGCGCCGACTCGCTGACGGTGGAGAACGTCACGCGCATCCAGTCGATCCGGCAGGACGTGGCGGCGGCGAAGCAGCTCTTCCTGGGGCTCGCGCAGCAGGGGTTCTCGCCCCGGCAGGTGATCGAGCAGCGCAAGGACCTGGAGGAGCGGGTGCTGTACGCGCTGAACCCCGACTTCGACCCGCGCACCACCATCGTCGGCGACAACTACGCCAACGTCTCTGAGCGGGTGTACGGGAACCGCGACGTCAAGGGCCCCTTTGGCGACCACGGGACGCACGTGGCCGGGATCGTGGCGGCGGAGCGTGGGAACGGCGTGGGGATCGACGGCGTGGCGCCCACGGGGACGCGCCTGATGATCCTGCGCACCGTCCCCAACGGCGACGAGCGCGACAAGGACGTGGCGAACGCCATCCGCTACGCGGCGGACAACGGCGCCACCGTCATCAACATGAGCTTCGGCAAGGGGTACTCGCCGCAGAAGCGCGCTGTGGACGACGCGGTGCGCTACGCCGAGTCCAAGGGCGTGCTCCTGGTGCACGCCGCCGGCAACGACGGCGAGAACCTGAACGAGAAGAAGAACTTCCCCACGCCCCGCTTCGAGGGCGGCGGAGAGGCGCGCAGCTGGATCGAGGTGGGCGCGTCGTCGTGGGAGGGGCCGGAGCGTCTCGCGGCGCCCTTCTCCAACTGGGGGAAGGGGCAGGTGGACGTCTTCGCGCCGGGCGCGCAGATCCTCTCCACCATCCCCGGCGGCGGCTACGAGCGCAACTCGGGGACGAGCATGGCCGCGCCGGTGGTGAGCGGCGTGGCGGCGCTGCTGATGTCGTACTTCCCGAACCTGACGGCGATGCAGGTCAAGCAGATCATCCTGGACTCCTCCACCAGGTTCCCGACCCAGATGGTGGTGCGCCCCGGCACCGAGAACGAGCGCGTGCGCTTCGCCGACCTGTCCACCACGGGCGGGATCGTGAACGTGTACGCCGCGTTCCAGATGGCCGAGCGGATGAGCGGCGCGCGGCGCTGAGATCCGGTCAGGCCTGAATGAATACGGGTCCGGAGCCAGGCTCCGGACCCGTTTCGGCATCCAAACAGCGATCTCACACAGAGACACAGAGACACAGAGGCACAGAGGCACAGAGGCACAGAGGCACAGAGAGAAAACCTCAGAGCAGTTCTCTCTGTGACTCTGTGTCTCTGTGTGAGCCATGCAGTTCAGTGGCTCTTCGTCGTGTCGCCCTCGGTGGCGCCGGAGGTCATGGCCGGCGGGGCGTTGGTCGAGGTGCTCGGGGTCGCCGTGGCGCCGCCCGCGGTGCTGGCGTCGGTGGCC
This sequence comes from Longimicrobium sp., assembly GCA_036398975.1. GTDB lineage: Bacteria > Gemmatimonadota > Gemmatimonadetes > Longimicrobiales > Longimicrobiaceae > Longimicrobium. The sequence continues at coordinate 47,624 of DASWNZ010000165.1, read as the reverse complement.
GTCGCCGTGTCGCCGGGCATGCCGGTGCCGGTCTGCGGGCCGGTGTTGTCGATGGTGCCCGTGGGGCCCGGATCCAGGCTGTCGCCGGCCTTGGGCTCCTGCTCGCCGCCGCCGCCGCAGGCCGCGGCCAGGGCGCAGAGCGCCGCCAGGGTGAGGGTACGTGCTTTCATGCGTGCCTCCTTGTGTTGCGAAGAAAGGCCCGCGCTCCCCGGTGGGGAAGCGCGGGCCAGGGTACCGCCGAGCGTCCGATTACTGCTTCGGAGCGGCCGAGTCGGTGGTCGTGGTGGTCGTGCCCGTGGTGGTGGTCCCCGCGGCGCCGGCGGCCGTCGTGTCGGCCGGCATGCCCGTGGTGCCGCCCATCGCGGCCGAGTCGGTCGGCATCGGGGCGGTGGTCGCCGCGCCCATGCCGGCGGTGTCGGTGGTGGTCGTGGTGGTGGTCGCGGTGCTGTCCGTCGCCGCGCCCTCACCACCCTCGCCGCCCTCGCCGCCGCAAGCCGCGGAAGCGATCACGGCCATGGCCGCCACTGCAAGGAAACGTGCCTTCATTGGTATACCCTCGGTCCCGAGTTGCGAAAAAGCCAGGCCCGCGCAGAGTTGCGCGGGCCCGGTGTGCCACCTGCTCAGTGCTGCTTCGCGGCGGTGTCGGTCGTAGCCGTGGTGCCACCCGCCTGCGCCTGGCCCTGCGTGGTGTCCGTCTGCGTGGTCGTGGTGGTGGTGGTCACCGCCGTGTCCTGCGTCGGAACGACCGTCGGGGTGCTCACCGTGTCCTGCCCCGAAACCACCGCCGTGTCGGACGTGGTGGTGGCGTTCTCGGCGGTCCCGCCTTCCTCGCCCTCGCCGCCGCCGCAGGCGGCGGTGGCAACCAGGGCAGCCATCGCGAACGCGGAGAAGATACGTGCCTTCATGGTCTGTTCCTCGGATCTGAGGGTGTTCGGGCCGGTCCTTGGATCGGCCGTGCCCGTGGTGTGGCGCCGCTACGGATGTGCCGCGGGCGCCGCGCTGTCGTGCCGCATCTGGCCCTGCTCTGCCGCCGCGCTGTCCACCGCGTCCGGCGCCGCGGTGGTGCGCGCGATCGCCGAGTCTGTGGTCGTCGATGCCGGGCCCGTCGCCGCCGCCGTGTCGATGGTGACCGCCGGCGCCGGCGCGGAGGTGACCTCCGCGGGCGTGCCGCCTTCCAGCGCGGTGCCGGTGTTCCTGTCGCCCTTGGCCGCCTCGTTGGCGCACGCGGCCGCAAGGACCAGTGCGAAGGCGGAGAGGGTACGAAGCTTCATCGGGCGGTGCTCCTGCTCGTTCCGGGGTCCGGCGATCCGCGCTCCAGTTGGGCACGTTATAGGCAACGGGTGTGCCCCATGCGGCCCAGGCGCCGTCGTGTAGCCAAAAGCCGCGCCGCTGCTTAGCTTTCACCCCGTGATGTCCCTTCCAGGAGCGTGTCCGGTGCCCCTGTTTGCTACCGCCGGAGGTGTTCAGTGAACACCGGCCGGCCGTTCAGTGAACGAACGCTGTTCCATGCCCGCCCCGCCGCGACGGTGCGGCGCCTGTCGCTGCGCGCCAAGGTCTTCGTCCTTTTCGCGGGCGCCGCGCTGCTGATGCTGGTGCCCGCGCTCCTGCTGATCGCGGACGCGGTGGAGCGCGAGGTGTACGCGCGGGCAACAGGGCAGTTGAGCGACGCATCCAGGGAGCTGGGCCAGGACTGGACGGGACGCGACGAGAACCTGGCGCAGAGCGCCGCCACGCTCACCGTGGATCCCCGCGTGGCCGACGCCTGGAGCGCGGAAAACACGGGTGTGCTCCAGCGGCGCATCCGGGAGAACGTCCAGAAGCTGGAGGTGATCGCGGTAGACACCGCCGGGCGCAGGCTGGCCGGCCGCAACCTGGACGAGGAGACGCTCCGCGTGCTGGCGGCGGACACGGCACGGCGGGGGACGCGGATCGTGCTGGCGCCGGGGCCGCGCGGGGGCGTGCCTCTGCGGCTGGCGTCGTCGCCGATGGAGCGGGTCACCTGGTCCGATTCGCTGATGGAGGCGGACACGGTGCGGCTGGGGACGGTGGCCGTGGGGTCGCAGCTCACCGCCACGGGGCTGAGCAAGGACCTCCAATCCACCGGCACCGACGTGGCGCTGATCGTGGGCGATTCGCTGCTGGGGGTGACGCTGCCGGACACCGGGCTGGTGCCGGAGGTGCGCGCGCTGAACCTCGCCGAGCTACGCTCCGGCCCGAAGCGGGTGCTGCTGGGCGGACAGCCGTACCTCACGACGGTGTCCAGCCTCCCCACGCGCGGGCTGGCGGCGACGGTGATCCTCTTCCGCCCGGTGACGGACGAGCTGGGGATCGCGCGCGCCATCACGCAGTCGCTGTGGGCGATCGGGGTGGCGGCGCTCCTGTTGGCGCTGCTGCTGGCCGCTGTGGTGTCACGCATCGTGGCGCGCCCCACGCAGGTGCTGGCCGAGGCCTCGGTGCGGCTGGCGCGCGGCGACTACGCGGCCCCCCTTCCACGCCCATCGGACGACGAGATCGGGCAGCTTGCGCGGGCGTTCGGCGACATGCGCGAGGCGATCTTTGCGCGCGAGCAGCGGCTCCGGTCCGCGCAGGCGGAGATGATCCACCGCGAGAAGCTGGCGGCGATGGGGCGCCTCGTCGCGCAGCTCTCGCACGAGATCAACAATCCCATCTACAACATCCAGAACTGCCTGGAAGCGCTGGAGCGGCGCGGCGACCCGCGCGATCCGAACCGCGAGTTCCTCACGCTGGCGCAGGAGGAGCTGCTGCGCATGGCCGGCCTCACGCGCCGCCTCCTGGACCAGAGCCGCCCCCTCTCCGACGCCGTGGCGCCCACCGATCTGAACGCGGTGGTGCGGCGCGTCCTGACGCTGGCGGGCGCGGAGATGGAGACGCGCGGCGTGGAGGTGGAGACGGCGCTGGACCCCACCCTGCCGCGCGTGACGGTGCACCCGGAGGCGATCCAGCAGGTGCTCGCGAACCTCGTCTACAACGCCGGCGACGCCATGCCCGGTGGCGGCACCCTGCGCGTGGTGAGCCGCGTGGCCGACGACGCCGTGGAGGTGATCGTGGAGGACACCGGCACCGGGATCGCCGAGCACGACCTGCCGCACATCTTCGAGGCGTTCTACACCACCAAGCCCGGAATCGCGGGGATCGGCCTTGGGCTCTTCGTCTCCGAGGGAATCGTGCGCGGCCACCGCGGCCGCCTTTCCGTCGAGAGCACCGTGGGCCGCGGCAGCCGCTTTACCGTCCGCCTTCCCCGCGAAACGCTGGACGAAACCCTCGCCGAAGCTCCCGCCGAGCCCGCCACCGCCGGCGCCGCGGCCTGAAGCGCACTAACGCACTAACGCACTTTCCCGGGACTCCGTTGACGACCGAAACACCCCGCATCCTCATCATCGACGACGACCGCGCTTTCCGCGTGGGGACCGGCGCGCTCCTGGCTGACGAAGGGTACGCCGTTGACGCGGCGCCCGGCGGCGACGAGGGGCTGGAGAGGCTGCGCAGCGACCACTACGACATGGTGCTGCTGGACCTGAAGATGGAGGGGCGCACGGGCCTCTCCGTGCTCCAGGAGCTGCGCGTCTCCGGCAACGACGTGCCCGTGCTTATGCTGACCGGCTACGCCACGGTGGACAGCGCGGTTCAGGCGCTCAAGCTGGGCGCGGACGACTACCTGACCAAGCCCTGCGACAACCAGGTGCTCCGCCAGAAGATCCGCACCGTACTCGCGCGGCGCGAGCCGGTGCTGGGCGCGGGGGCGCGGCGGCTGGTGGCGACCACCACCAAGATGCGCGAGGTGCTCCGCGCCATCTCCCGCGTCGCCCCCACCGAGAGCACCGTGCTGCTGCGCGGCGAGACGGGCTCCGGGAAGGAGGTCATCGCCCGCGCCCTGCACGAGGAAAGCCCGCGGCGGGCGCGGGCGTTCGTGGCGGTCAACTGCTCGTCGCTGGCGGAGGGGCTGCTGGAGAGCGAGCTCTTTGGCCATGCGCGCGGCGCCTTCACCGGCGCCGTCACGGACCGCAAGGGGCTCTTCGAGGAGGCCAACGCCGGCACGCTCTTCCTCGACGAGATCGGCGACGTGTCGCCGGCGATGCAGGCCAAGCTGCTGCGCGTGCTGCAGGAGCGAGAGGTGGTTCGGGTGGGGACGTCGCGGCCGGTGTCGGTGGACGTGCGCGTCGTCGCGGCCACGCACCAGGACCTGGAGTCGATGGTGGAGGAGGGGCGCTTCCGAAAGGATCTCTACTTCCGCCTCAAGGTCTTCCAGATCCGCGTTCCGCCGCTGCGCGACCATCCGGACGACATCCCCGCACTGGTCGCCGCCGCGCTCGCCCGCTGGAACGAGCGCAGCGAAGCGTCCCGCCGCGTCGCCGGCATCTCCGACGAGGCGGTGGAGCTCCTGACGGCCTACGACTGGCCGGGCAACGTGCGCGAGCTGATGGCGGCGGCGGAGTACTCGTGCATCGTGTGCGAGGGCGGCCGCATCCTCCCCTGCCACCTTCCGGAGGAGATTCGCGAGGGCGCCGGCACTTTCGCCACCGGCGACGGCCGCAAGGCGGGCGCCGTGGATTCACGCCCCGAGAGCGGCGGCCGGCGCTACCAGGCCCCCGACTCCGACGCGGAGCGCGAGGCGATCCGCTCCGCCCTCGAGGAGGCGAACGGCAACCGCACCAAGGCCGCCGCCGCGCTGGGGATGGGGCGCACGACGCTCTGGCAGAAGCTCAAGGAGTACGGGTTGTAGGAGGCTGGTGCCCGGCGGTTGAAACCGCTGCAACAAACGCGGGAAACCTGCCTTCGCAGGTTTGCTGGGGAGGGGGCCTGCGCGGGTGGCGGAAACGCGTCCGGGGGCCGCGTCGCCGGGGGCTGAAGCCCCCGGCTGGAACCACGCGAAGCCCACTGAAGTGGGCTGGAGGGGCGCGGCATCAGACCCGGAGTCCGCGCAGGCGGACTTTGTGCTTTTGTTGCCGCGAGTTCACTCGCCAGGGCTGGGGCCAGCCTCACTCCACCACGATCGTCCCCTTCATCGACGGGTGCGGCTCGCAGTGGTAGGGGAAGCGGCCGGCATCGGTGAAGGTGTGCTCAAAGGTGGTGTTGGGCGTGATCAGGCCCGAGTCCCAGCTCCCGGCGCCTTCGGAATCTGAGGTGGAGGAGTGCTGGACGCCGTCGCAGTTGGCGAAAATGACGCGCGTGCCGGGGCGCACTCGCAACTCGCCGGGGCCAAAGGCGAAGTCGCGGATGCGCACCACGTTGGGCTGCGTGCCGCTGCACAGCTCGGCCGCGCTCCCGCCCGTGCTCCCCGCCACACGCTCGGAGAAGCACCCGCCCAGCGATGCCGCCACGACCGTCGTGGCAAAGGCCGCGCAGCCGAAGCTGTAGATCGATTTGATGGTCATTTGACGATCACCACTCCCTTCATGAAGGGGTGCGGGGTGCACTGGAAGTTGTAGGTGCCCGGCGCGGTGAAGGTGTGCCGCCACACCCGCCCCGGCTCGATCAGCCCCGAGTCGAAGGAGCGGTCGACGGCAGTCACCGTGTGCGCCAGCGCGTCGCTGTTCGTCCATTCCACCGTCGTTCCCGCCGCGATCTCGATGCGCGCGGGGATGAAGGCCAGGTTGCGTATCCCGGCTTTCACTACCGGGCCCGTAGCCGGCGCGGAGGAGGTGGCGGCTGGGGCGGCGGCGGGTGCGGCGGGCGCCGGGTGCTCGGGGGCGGCCGGCTGCGCGCCGCCGCCGCCGAACCAGCGCGCCAGCGTCACCGGGATGGTGAACTCGAAGCCGTAGCGGATCTCCTTCTCCCCGCGCGACGAGCCCTGCAGCGTGTAGGCGTTGGTGTTGGCGGCCTGCAGCGAGAGCGAGTGCGGCGTGTGGGGGAGGGCGACGTGCAGCCCCGCGCTCCACGCCATCCGCTCCTCCGGCGTGCGGTCCATCAGCGTCGCCACGTCGCCGGCGAGGGCGAGATAGCGCGAGATGCGCAGCGTTGCCCCGCCCGCCACGGCGAAGCGCGTCTGCCCCGCCACGAGCGGATCGGAGAGGACGCGAGCGGCCGTCATCAGGCGCACGGGGCCCTGGCGCCGGGCCAGCGTCACCTCGCCGTCCACGCCGGCGGCGGCGAGGTTGTAGGCGACCTGCGCGGCCACGTCGGCGGGGGCGCCGCCATCCTGCGCGAAGAAGGCGTGGCGCGCCCACAGCTCCCATTCATTGGGATAGCGCGGCGCGAGCTGCGAGTTGGTGGCGTAATGGGCCCCCACCAGAGTGCGCTTTGGGAGCCCCGCCGCCACCGTGAAGGTGGGGACGTTGATCACCTTGCGCTCCGGCGCCGAGCTGGCGGTGAAGCGGTGCATGAAGTTGAAGTACAGCTGTCCGCTGTTCCCCACCCACCCGCCCGTCACGTTGGGCGAACGGTCCAGCAGCGACTGGGCATGCGCCGCGTGGGCGCTCAGCGCGAGGAGGATGAGGGCGGCGGCTGGGATGGGCTTCGGCACGATCGGCTCCGGTGGGGTGGGCGGCGGGCGGCGCGCGGATGCACGCCGCCCGTTCGCGTCTACTGGACGGTGAGGACTCCCTTCATCCCCATCGCCATGTGCGGCATGCAAAAGAACTCGTAGCGGCCCGGCTTCACCCCGGCGAAGCTGATGGTGTAGACGCCGTTCGCCTCGGTCACCAGCGGGCCCCAGAGCGCCTGGATCTGCGCCGGCATCCCGGCCGAGAGGGCGCGTTCGGCGTCGTCCGGCACCTTGGCCGGATCGAAGGAGACGTTGTGCGGCCCGCCGCTGGCGTTGACGAAGCGCACGCGGTCGCCGGCCTTGATGGTGAGGCTCGCCGGCTCGAAGCGGGCGGCGCTCCCCACCATCACCATCTTCACCTCGTGCGTGGTGGGAGGCGTGTCCGCCGACGCGCGGACGGCGAAGGGGGCGATGGCGAGGGCGAGCGCCGCGAGGATGGTCGTCTTGCGCATGGTGTGGCTCCGTTCGATGAGGGTGGTTGGGCGCGTCACTGGACGACGACGCGCCCGGTCATGCCCGAGTGCCGGGTGCACTGGTAGTCGTAGCTTCCCGCGGTGGTGAACTGGCGCGCGATGTTGCCGCTGCGGGTGTCCGGGATGTTGCCGCCCGTGGGCGCCGCGCCGTTGAAGGTGACGTTGTGCGTGGCGCCGCTGATCTGCCACGTCACCGTCCCGCCCGCCGTGATGGTGACCGTCTGCGGCGAGAAGGTCTCGCCCGGCGTGGTGACCGTCGCGGACGAGTTGCCCGGTGGCGGCGGAGGAGGCGGAGTCGTTCCACCGCCCGCGGTCACGGTGACCGTCGCCGATCCCGTGCGCGTGACGCCCCCGGAGGTGATGGAGGCGGTGATCGTCGCGCTCCCCGCCGCCACGCCCGTGACGACGCCGGTCCCGCTGACGCTGGCGCGCGTGGCGTCGCTGGTGGTCCAGGTGGCCGCGGGCAGGCCGGACATCGGCTGGCCGTTCTGGTCGAGCGGGTTCGCCAGGAGCTGCGCGGTCGCTCCCACGGCGACGCTCGGCGCGCCCGGCACCACCGACACCGATGTGAACACCGCGGACGAGGTTCCGCCCTGCACGATGACGGTGCCCGTCTCGTTGTGGTTCTCGTGGCGCGCGCAGCGGTACGTGTAGGTGCCCGCCGTGGGGAAGGTGCGCCTGACGGACTCGCCCTCGTCCATCTTGGGGATGTTGCCCCCCGGAGGCGCCGCGCCCGTCCAGGTGACGTCGTGCTCGTCGTCGACCATCGTCCACGTCACCGTGCCGCCCGGAGTGATGGTGACGCTGGCGGGCGAGAACGCGTGCTCCAGCCCGCGCACCGTCGCGCTGCTGCTTCCGCCGCCGCCCGGAGGTGGCGCGCTCGCCGTCACGGTGATGGTGGCAGCCGCCGTGTGCGTGACGCCGCCCGAGGTGAGCGATGCCGTGATCGTCGCCGTCCCCGCCGCCACGCCGGTGACGATGCCGGCGGGGCTCACGCTGGCCACCGATGCGTTGCTGGTAGTGAAGGTGGCGGCCGGCAGCCCCGCCATCGCCTGGCCGCTCGCGTCGCGCGGGGTGGCGGTGAGGGGCAGCGCCGACCCCGCCGCCACCGCGCCCGATGCGGGCGACAGGGCGAGTGAGGCGAATGTGGCACCCGCGGGCCGCGTCACCGTCACCTGCACGCCGGCGGTGCGCGTGGCCCCGGCGGCGGTGAGGCTGGCCGTGATGGTGGCCGTTCCCGCTCCCACGCCCGACACCACGCCGCTCCCGCTGACCGTGGCCACGGCGGCGTCGCTGGTGGTCCAGGTCGGCGCCGGGAGCCCGCTCATGGCGGTCCCGGATGCGTTCACGGGCGTGGCGGACAGCTGCAGGGTGCCGCCCGCGGCGACGCTGGCGGTGGTGTGGCTCAGCGTGAGTCCGGCGGGGGCGCTGATCTCGCCTCCGTTGCCGGACCCGTTCTCCGACGGCGTCGTGGCCGCTCCGCCGCCGCCGCACGCGGCCAGCGCGACGAGGGCCAGCGTGGTGATCAAGGGCTTGTACATCGGGGGGTCCCTTCCGCTGCGAGGATCTCCCGTCGGCCGGGAGTCGTTTGTTTCGTGCCTCCTGCAAAGGCAACACAGGGACCGGCTCCATCGCGCGCGCGACCCGCGCCGCAAGCCGTTGTGCGGACGATGGTTGGGCGTGCGGCGCGTGGCGGGCGGACTGGACCGCGGCGGCATCGGTGTGTATCGCAGCGATACACCGTGTCGTGCGGAGGGACAGGCCCGCGTCAGTGGGTGGCGCAGGGGCGGGCACGGGCAGCCACGTGGGGCGGCCCCTACGGTTGATGGGTGCCGAACGCAGGAGTGGAGGCCGGGGCGGGGGAGGGCAGACACGGAGGTCTGCCCCGACGAGGGTGGTGTGGAGGAGCGGAGATCGGAACACGGTCGGGCACGGGCGCGATGAATCGCGCCCCTACCGGAGGTGTGCGACTTTCGGGGCAGTTCTCCCCCTCACGCGCCCTGCGCCCCCGCAGGCGGGGGAGGGGGTCGGGGGGAGGGGGCCTCCCCCTCTTGTCCCGCGCCGCCCGCCGCGCTACACATCAGCATCATCATCAGCCCGCCGGTCCTCTTCCCAAGCCGCACCGCCATGCTCCCCGACACCGCCGCCGACGACGCGCGCGTCGCCGCTTCGCTCGACCACTGGAAGCGCAAGCTGCTGGACCTGAGCAAGCGCAACCGCGCGCTCAACTTCAAGATGACCCGCGTCTCCACCGTCGCCGTGGTGGACGAGCGGCCGGCCGAGGTCTTCCACCGCCTGTACCTGGCCGAGAAGCCGATGCGCTTCCGCGCCGCCGCGCCGGAGCCGGAGACCGCCGCCGCCGCGCCCGAACCCGCGGTGGCGGAGGCGGGGGTGGAGACGGACGACGAGGCGATGCCCCAGGCGGCGGGGTACGCGCCGTACGAGGCCGCCGCGCTCCACGAGAAGCACCGCGACGACACCCTCCAGACCAGCTCGCCCGCGGACAAGCTGGACCACTCGCTGCGCCGCATCGACGCGCAGGCCATCGAGACGCAGGAGGAGCAGGGGGTCAACACGCTCTTCATGGCGCTCGGCATGCTGCACTACCGCGAGTCCGCCGATTCGGACCAGACGCTTCGCGCGCCGCTCGTCCTGCTGCCGGTCGCTTTGAAGCGGTCTTCTGCGGCCGCCGGGTACACGGTAACGGCCACCGATGACGATCCCATCGTCAACCCCGCCCTCGCCGAGCACCTGCGCCGCGACTTCGGCGTGGTGCTCCCCGAGCTTCCGGACCCCGCCACCATCGCGGACGACTACGACCTGCAGGTGTTCTTCCAGGCGGTGACGGAGGCGGTGAAGGGGCAGGCGGGATGGCAGGTGACGACGGAGGTGTACCTGGGGCTCTTCGCCTTCCAGAAGTTCGTGATGTACAAGGACCTGGAGGCGAACGGCACCGCGTTCGGCACGCACCGGCTCGTGCGGCAGCTCGTCACGCGCAAAGGCGGCGACCTGTCGCAGCTCCCGGACGACGTGCGCACCATGCAGCTGGACGCGGACTTCCCGCCCGAGCGCACGGCCCAGGTGGTGGACGCGGACGGGAGCCAGCTTCGCGCGATCGCGGCAGTGGCGCGCGGGCACGACCTGGTGCTGGAGGGGCCGCCGGGAACGGGGAAGTCGCAGACCATCACCAACCTGATCGCCCAGGCGCTGGCGGACGGGCGGTCGGTGCTCTTCGTGGCCGAGAAGATGGCCGCGCTATCCGTGGTGCACGAGCGGCTGGTGCGCGCCGGGCTGGGCGAGTTCTGCCTGGAGCTGCACTCCGGCAAGGCCAACAAGCGCGCCGTGGTGAAGGAGATCGCGCGCGCCGTCGACGCATCCCTCCTTCGCCCGCGCCCGCCCGAGGGCGCCGCCGCACGCCTCCCCGCCGTGCGCGGCGCGCTGACGGCGTACGCGGAGGCGGTGCACACCCCCTTCGGCGCGGCCGGCTTTACCCCGTTCCGCGGCTTTGGCGAGCTGCTGGCGCTCAAGGATGCGCCGCGCGTGCGCCTGGAGCGGCCGATCGACACCGTCACGCGCGAAGAGTTGGATGCCGCCGTGCGCGATCTGGATGAGCTGGCCCGCGCCGCCGCCGAGACGGGCGACCCCGCGCGCCACCCCTGGCGCGACTCCGCGCGCACCTTCTGGCCGGAGGATGACCTGGAATCCGCGCGCGCCCTCATCCGCGAGCTGCGCGCCCACCTCGCCGAGGCGGCGCGGCTGGCGGGCGAGGTGGCGGCGGGCTTCGGCCTCCCGCCCGTGAAGACGCTGTCGGACGTGGACACGGCGGTGCGCGTGGCCGCCGTCGTGGGGCGTTCGCCGGGCGCGCCGCTGGCGGTGCTGCGCAGCGACGCCTGGAACGCCCCGCCGCGCGAGGCGCTGGACATGGTGGCGAGTGGCCGGCAGGTGAAGGAGATGCGCGAGCGGATCCTTTCGCGCCTCGCGCCCGATGTGCTGTCCGCGGATCATGCGGAGGACGTCGCGTTTATGGAGGCGAAGGAGAGCTCCCCCTTCCGCTTCCTCAACTTCCTCAGCGCGCGCCACCGCGTGCTGAAGCGGCGCTGGCTCGCGTTGCGCCTCCCCGGCTACACGCCGACGCTGCTGGAGCAGGCGGACGAGATGAAGAAGGCCAACCAGCTTCGGCGCGACCGTGCCGCCCTTGCGGCAACCGACGCAACCGGCCGGCAGCTCTTCGGCGCGCTGTGGAACGGCGAGGATTCGGATTGGGACGCGCTGGAGGGGTACGTGCGCTGGGTGGTGGAGTTCCGCGGGGTGTGCGTGGCGCACGGGCTCGATGAAAAGGCTGCCGAGCTGGCCACGCGCGTAGCCCCCGACGTCTCGCTCTCGCAGGCGCTGGCGAGGGCGGCGGAGGGCGCGCGCCAGGCACTGGCCGGGCTGCGCGTCCGCGCGGAGTGGCCGCTCGACTACCTGGCCGGCGCGCCGCTGGATGAGCTGATCGCGCGCGCCGCGGCGCTGGACGAGGGGTGGAGCCTCGCGCCGCGCTGGGCCGCGTTCGAGATGGTGAGGCAGCGCGTGGCGGCCGGCGTGGCGGGGGAGCTGATCGCCCCGGCGCTGGCGGGCGAGGTGGCGTGGATGGATCTCTCGCGCGCATTCCGCCGCGCCTTCCACGCCAGGTGGACGGCCGCGGCGGTCGCGGAGCGCGAGCCGCTGCGCCAGTTCGCCACTCTGACCCACGAGCAGCGCGCCGCCGAGTTCCGCGCGCTGGACGAGGCGGTGCTGCGCGAGAACCGCGACGCGCTCATCGGCCGCATGCGCGAGGCCGTGCAGGCGCGCCTCCGCGAGCCCGACGCGCGCGAGGGGATGCCCTTCCTGCAGCGCGAGATGGCCAAGGAGCGCCGCCACGCCCCGCTGCGCAAGACGCTGCGCTCGGCCGGCGCCGCCATCCGCGCCATCAAGCCGTGCTTCATGATGAGCCCGCTCACCGTGGCGCAGCTCCTGGACGGCGACCGCCCCTCTTTCGACCTGGTGATCTTCGACGAGGCAAGCCAGCTCCCCTCCGAGGACGCGGTGGGCGCCATCGTACGCGGCGCGCAGCTGGTGGTGGTGGGCGATCCCAAGCAGCTCCCGCCCACCAACTTCTTCGCCGTGATGTCCGGCCAGGCCGAAGCCCCCGCGGCCGACGACGGCACCCCCGTCCTGGAAGACACCGAGAGCGTGCTGGAGGAGTTCATGGGCGCGGGCGTCCCCCGCACGCGCCTGCGCTGGCACTACCGCAGCACGCACGAGTCGCTGATCACCTTCTCCAACGTCTCCTTCTACGACGCGGAGCTGCACACCTTCCCCAGCGTCGAAACGGCGACGCACTCCGCCGGGCTGGTCTTCGAGCTGGTGCCGGACGGCGTCTACGAGGGGAAGGGGCTCAACCTGGTGGAGGCGCGCCGCGTGGCGGACGAAGTGGTGCGCCACGCCCGCGAGACGCCCGATCTGTCGCTGGGCGTCGGCACCTTCAACCTTCGCCAGCAGCTCGCCATCCAGGACGAGCTGGAACTGCGCCGGCGCGAAGACCCGTCGCTGGAGGCCTTCTTCGCGCGCAGCAACACCGAGCCCTTCTTCGTCAAAAACCTGGAGAACATCCAGGGTGACGAGCGCGACGTCATCCTGCTGAGCGTGACCTACGCCCGCGGGCGCGACGGCAAGCTGCGCCACAATTTCGGCCCCATTAACGGCGAGAACGGCTGGCGGCGCCTCAACGTCCTCACCACCCGCGCGCGGCAGCGGATGGTGGTCTTCGCCTCCATGCGCGGCGACGACATCAACCCCGCCGCTACCACTTCGCGCGGCGCCGCCCTCCTGCGCGAGTTCCTCCTGTACGCCGAACATGGCCGCCTGGACAGCGCCACCGCGAGCGCCGCCGCGGACAACGATTCGCCCTTTGAGCGCGAGGTGCTCGCCGAGCTGACGCAGCGCGGACTCCGCCTTCAGCCGCAGGTGGGCGTCGCCGGTTACCGCATCGACTTCGGGGTGATGGACGACGAGGCGCCCGGCCGCTACGTCTGCGGCATCGAGTGCGATGGCGTCGCGTACCACTCCTCCGAGACCGCGCGCGACCGCGACCGCCTCCGCCAGCAGGTGCTGGAGCGGCGCGGCTGGGAGATCCACCGAATCTGGTCCACCGACTGGTTCAAGGACCGCGAAGGGCAGATCGAGCGCATCCTGCGCAAGGTGGAGGAGTCGCGCACCCGTGCCCGCACCGCCCGCGCGCAGGTGCAGGTCGACCGCATCGTCTCCGATCCCGAGTCCCCCGAGGAGCCCACGCAGGCAATCGCACCCGATGACGATTCGCCCGATGATGCAGGCGACGCCCCCGCGAGCCTCGCCGCCACACCGTACCGGATGGCCGACACCACCCCGCGCCACGCCGGCACCGAGCTCGCAGCCGCCCGAGACGCCGAGCTGCTCCAGGCCATCGCCGACATCGTCGAGGCCGAAGCGCCGCTGCACGTGGACGACCTCGTGTCCCGCGTCGCGGCAATGTGGGACGTGCCGCGCGCCGGGAGCCGGATGGTGGCGCGGGTGATGGATGCGCTCTCCGCCGCGGAACGCGTGGGCCGCGTGCAGCTGCGCGGAGACTTCGTGTGGCGCGCGGACGGCGCGGTGACGGTCCGCTCGCGCGCCGGCACCCGCATCCCCGCCGAGCGGATCGCGCCCGAGGAGTATCGCGAGGCAGTCCTTGCCGTCCTGCGCACCGGCGACGGCCTGCCGCGCCGTGAGTTGACGAGCGAGGTGTGCGGCCTCCTCGGCTTCAGCCGCACTGGCCCGCGCCTGGAGGAAGCCGTCGGCGCCGCCCTCGACGCCCTCCTCGCCGAAGGCACCATCGGCGAGGGAAGCACCGGCGTCCGCCTGCGCGCCTAGCGAACAGCGGTTTGACACAGAGACGCAGAGGAAAAAGGAGAGGGCACAGAAGGTATTCCGTGAATCCCTCCTACTCTTGTTGTTTCCCTCTGTGTCTCTGTGTGAGGCCCCGATTGAGCCACCGTGCCGCACCTGCGTGAGGTGGACGGTCGCGAGCCGAGCGGCACCTACAGGCCTACGCGCGGACGAGTTTTATTCGTAACTGTAAGTGGTGTTCCTGCAAGTATTTACCGAACGGGGACCTTGTCTGTTTTTCGTTGACATATCCGTGTGAGGGCGAGTACACTCTATGCAGCCGGAGTTGTCGTCTCCACACTGCTGTAAAACGGGAGGGTGCGATGGAGGTCCAGCAGAAAGATCTGGCCGGGATGAGCCGGCGCGAGCGGAACCGCGTGATCGGTGAGATGGCGAAGGCGGCGACGGCGCATCGGGAGGAGGAGTCCCGGATCATGCACGTCCTCCACGCGATCCGTGGGTTCTTTTCGCCGAGGCGTGTTCCCAGATAGGTTCTCGCCGCGCCGGCTCCGCCGGTATCTCCGCGAAGTCGATGAGGCGCTCGAGCAGGCCGCACGGAGCAGGTTCTACATCTCGCACGATCTCCGCTACTGCACGGAGCCGGACGCCATTGTGCTCACCGGCACGATTTACTGCGAGGGAGGGATTCGGATCGAAGTCACGGAGCGGCTGCGAGTTCTGCGCGAATCGACGTGGCTGCGCAGGAAGAACAACCCGCTTGTCGAACTCGTGTCCTACGAGAACAACGCGGTGCTACTCAACCGCGGAACCATTTTCCGGTACAACAGCCCGCACGAGGACCACAACCAGTTCCATCACGTTCACCGCGTCGACGTGCTCGGTGGGGGGGAGAAGACCATCGACCCGCTTGGCGTGGCCGACGTGCCGTCGCTTCGGCAGTTGGTGAACGAGGCGGAGGAATGGTATTGGGCGCACCTTGGGACCGGTCCGTGTGCGTAGCCTCACGGAGCGGCGGTTGAGGTCAGGCGGCGTGAGATGACTACGAGCCGGTCGCGGGGCGCGGCATGCGGAGGCGCGCCTCGTCGCCGGACTGGAAGGCGCCGCACTGCGTGAGGACCCGCTGCGCGGCGATCAGATCGCCAAAGTCGATCGCGGTGGTGAATCGCTGGGCGAAGTCGAGCACCTGGATCAGCGTCTTGGGATCGTCCTGCTTCGAAAGACGACGCAGGCCGCCGATGTAGTCGCCCCGAAATGCAGTGGGGATGAGGAGCCGCCGCTGGCCACCGGAGATCAGCTCCGCGTTCATCATCGCCCGCGCGAGGCGGCCGTTCCCATCGTTGAACGGGTGGGTTTCCGATACCAGGAACATCACGTAGACCGCCCGGTGGAACGGGTCGGGGAGCGACGGCATGATCTCCAGACCCCTCGACATCGTGCCCACCAGCAGCTCGGGATGCACGAAGATCGTGTCACCGGCGCGATTGACGACCTCCTTGAAGCGGCCGGGCTGCGTCTCCGGTCGGCCGTGCAGGATCGTCTCGTGCCTGGATTCGAGCATCGCCCGGAACGCGGGGAAGTCGCGGGCCAGGTCTGCGGCGCTCTGGCCCATCTCGTGGCTGCTGGCCACCAGGCGGAACGTCCCCAAAACGTCGTGTGCGTCAGCGGGACGCGCGGCCGGAATGCGGTTCTCGAAGACAATCTCCAGAGCCTCTTCGATCTCGAATTCGGTGCCCTCGATGAAGTTGGAGAAGTAGGCGTCGAAGAAGGCGAGGTTCTGGAACGCAGGCCCTCGGATCACCGGATCCGGGCGATCCGCCGAAGGCCAGAGCCGGAGCGCGTCCGCGAGGCGCATGAACCGCTCCAGGCGCACGGCATCGTAGGGCGCGCCGGCAACACGCGCGATCGCGGTAGGAGCATGCATCCTGGCCTTGCGAGTGCCGAGAAGCGCCCCAACGATTCTGTCGAGCTTCGTGTACGCTTCCGCCAGCGCGAGCTCCGGTGCGATCGCCCGCGCCCGGTCGCGTATGCTGTTGATCCAACTCTCCCCCTTGAAGGAGAGCCTGCGCTCGAGGATCGTCTCGAGCTCGGTGGCGGAAACGACGGACGCTTCGCTGCTCCGCACCCGCGAAAATCTGAGGCACTCCAGGAGCGCGCGCGACTCAGACGCCATGTACAGGGCCCCGAAGTATCCGTTGTCGCCCTCGAGCGGTCCCGGGCCTCTGAGGATGCGCACCGTGGCGCCGGGAAGCCGCACGATCCTCTCGTACGGGCCGGTCAGGAACACCGTCCCCCTGGGCGTCGGCTTCTGAGTAAGCGCGGTGCGATGGGAGACGACCGCGCCGGGGAAGAGGAGGGCGATCACCTGCCATAGGTTCCTGCCGACGATGATCTCCGGCGAATCCACCTGGTTCGGTGTGTACAGGCGCGGGCCGATCTTCCGAAGCTCGCCCCGCTTCACCATCCGCCGGACGGCGCCGCTCGTTTCCGACGTGCTCACCAGCACTTCCGGCAAACCGCGAGGCGGAGTTTTTGCCACCATTGCGTACCTGTCGGGGCTGAATGCGGATAATCTACTACCTAAGCTACGCCCCTGTACGATTTTTTACAATATAACCGGGTGCCGGTACGCACGATGGAGACTTCGAACTCGTTCGCGGACACGCTGGAGACGGAGGACGATGCCACGTATTCGTGGTGGCGCGACACGCACCCGGATGGGTTCGTGCTGGCCGTGCGCGCGCGCCATGCGCCGATTCTCCATCGCGCCGGGTGCTCCGAGGTGGACCGCGACCGGCATCCCAAGCGGCTCAAGGCCAAGGGCGCCCGCCAGATCTGCGCGGAGACCAAGTCGGCGCTGCGCAGCTGGCACGGGCGCGAGGTGCCGGAGCACGCCGGGCTGATCGACCGATGCACCAAGTGCGGGCCCTGACCACCTCCACCGGGTAGGCATCATGCGCGCATCGTTCCGTCTCGCGGCAGTCGCCGCGCTCGTTGGGCTTCCGCTCGCGGCTTGGGGGCAGGCCGTCCGCAGCGTTTACACCTCGCTCGACACCTCGCGCTGCCGCCTGCTCAGCCAGCACGAGGAGACGGGGGCGACCGTCCACCGCTGCCGGGGCGTGGCGGGGTACGCGCTCCAGGTGGCGGACGACGACAATCGCATGTCCGTGAACGTCGTCACGCCGGCGGGGCGGGTTCACGAGCTGAACTACTGGGGCGTCATCACCGGCAACTTCTCCACCCTGGGCCCGCGCGCGGAGTGGCGGATGCGCGGCCAGCGGCCCATCGCGCTGATCGTGCGGGTGAACGCGTACGAGGACTCGTCGAACCCGGAGCGGACCACCTCGTACCTCGCCGTCGCCAGGGTGTCGGCGCGGGGGAGCTGCGTGACGGACCGCATCGCGCCCAGTGCCAACGCCAACGAGCTGGCCCGCCGCGCCGCGGACCGGTCGGCTGGGCGGCCTTGCCTCCGACGTGGATCAACGAGATGAGCGTGACCGGGCAGTTCCCCGCCGAGACGAGCGCCACCGGAGAGTTCGTACGGCAGAAGTACTCGATCCGCGATCGGATCACGGCCGATGGGTCGTCCGGCTTCCCCGCGGAGGCGGGGAGGTACCACCTGTACGTGTCGCTGGCGTGCCCGTGGGCGCACCGGGCCATCATCGTGCGGCGGCTGCTGGGGCTGGAGGACGCCGTCTCCATGACGGTGGTCGATCCCGTTCGCGACGAGCGGGGGTGGGCCTTTCGCGAGGGGCCGGGCCACACGGCGGACGGGGTGTGCGGCTTCCAGTTCCTGTCCGAGGCGTACCTGCTCACCGATCCGGAGTACACCGGGCGCTACACCGTGCCCTGCATCTGGGACCGCGTGACGAAGCGCCTCGTCACCAACAACTACCCGGACATCACCATCGACTTCGAGACGCAGTTCGGCGCGTTCCAGAAGTCGGACGCGCCCGACCTGTATCCGGCCGCGCTGCGCGAGGAGATCGACGAGGTGAACGAGGTGGTGTACCAGGACGTGAACAACGGGGTGTACCGCGCGGGGTTTGCCGCGTCGCAGGAGGCGTACGATGCGGCCGTGCACACGCTCTTCGCGCGGCTGGACTGGCTGGAGGAGCGGCTGGCCGGGCAGCGTTACCTGGTGGGCGGGCAGCTCACCGAGGCGGACGTGCGGCTGTTCACGACGCTCGCCCGCTTCGACGCCGTGTACGTGGGCCACTTCAAATGCAACCTGCGCCGCCTGGTGGACTATCCCAACCTGTGGGGGTACGCCCGCGACCTGTACCAGCGCCCCGAGTTCGGCGAGACGGTGAACTTCGACCACATCAAGCGGCACTACTACATGACGCACGAGCAGCTCAACCCGTCGCGCATCGTGCCGGCCGGGCCGCTCGTCGACTGGACGGCGCCGCACGGCCGCGAGGGGCTGGGCGCGTGAGCGGCGTGACGATCCGTGACGCACGGCCCGGCGACCGTGAGACGATCCACGCGCTCACGCTGACCGCGTACTCGGAGCTCGCGAGCGTGATGGCGCCGGACGCGTGGGCGGGGCTAGACGGAGCCGTCCGCACCGCGCTCGAAGTCGAAGGCGAGGGGGTGGAGCGCATCGTGGCGGAGCGGGATGGCGAGATCGTGGGGAGCGTGATGCTCTTCGCGCCTGCCGCGGATGCGTACGGCGGCCTGGCGGAGCGGGCGAGCTGGCCCGAGCTGCGATTGCTGGCGGTGGCGCCCACCGCGCGCGGAGCCGGCGTGGGACAGGCGCTGGTGGACGAGTGCGTGCGCCGCGCCCGCGAGTCCGGCGCCCGCGAGCTGGGGCTCCACACCTCCGAGAGCCTTCGCGCCGCCGTGCGCATGTACGAGCGGATGGGCTTCGAGCGCGCCCCCGAGTACGACTTCCGCCCCGAAGGCGCCGAGCTGGTGATGGCGTACCGCCTTCCGCTCGACGGGCGCTAACTCCGCCGCGGAGCGATTTCTGCCGGGGAGCGATCCGGCGAAGCGCGCATCCACACGGGGGGCAGCCATGTTCCGACAGAGCAGCGAAGAGGAGTACGAGCAGGCGTGCGAGGCGGGGACGCGGCACCTGTTCGCGCTGGGGCACTTCGAGTTCCGCGACGCGCTGGACGGCGAGGGCGAGCTCCACCACTTCGTCCTGGACTCCAGCGAGACGGAGGGTGCGTCGGGGATCTTTGAGACGGACCGGCTGGCGATGTACGAGTTCATGGCCCGCTTTCTGGCCGGGGAGTACGAGAAGCGCGAGTACCGCCTGGAGCGCTCCCCCGCGCAGGACGCGCTCCTGGACACGCTGGAGATCGCCGCCGCCCGCGCCCGCGGCGGCGAGACGACGTTCGTGTTCGACGACCTGGACGCGGCGGTGGAGTGGGACGAGGAGGAGCTGGAGGAGGAGCCGTAGCGCAGCGAGGTGACGAGCGGGGAGGGGGCCCTGCATACGCAAAAGAGGCCCGCGCACCTGGTGCGCGGGCCTCTTGCCGATTCCGAATCCGTGCCGTCTAGTTCCCGCCCGTCGGGAGCCCTCGACCGGTCGTGATGGTGGTGTCGGCCGGCGCAGTCGTCCCGGACGTGGTGCTCGACGACGTGGTGGACTGCGTTCCGGTACTCCCCCCGCCCGTCACGTTCCCGCCCACCGGAAGTCCGTCGAACGCCGGCTTCGCTTCCGGCGAGAACGGCGTTTCCCCGTCCGTACCACAGGCCGAGGCGAGAAGAACCACCGCCCCCAGCACCATCGCAATGCGCGTCCCACGGACCATTGAGCCCTCCTTGGTACATCGTTCCCTGCGTTTGAAAATCAGTATAGCAGGAGGTGTGCCCAAGTGCTACGGCGGGAAACGGACGGTGGGGTAGCCGCGACGCTAAGTCTCTACGGTCTGGAGGGTTGGCCCTGATTCGCCGAGCCCCGCGAGGCGGACGTCGATCTCCGCGACGTCCCGCGCGGCGCCCAGCGCGGCGAAAAAAGTGCGCGCTTGCGTGAATGCGTTTCGTGCTTCGGCCGTGTGCCCCCGCGTGCGGCGCAGCTCCCCCAGCTCGCGAAGCGCCGCGGCGCGCTCCACCTCCAGGCCGGGCCCCGTGGCCAGCTCCAGGGCCTGGTTCAGCGACTCCTCGGCGGCGGCCTCGTCGCCGGTGCGCAGCGCAAGCACGCCCCGGTACCGCGCCACGTCGGAGAGCACCCCCCGCTCCCCGATCTTCGCGGCGATCTCTTCGGCGCGGGCGAGCGACGCGAGAGCCCTTTCCGTGTCTCCCACCTCGATCAGCGGCTGCGAGCGGTTGGACAGGAGAAAGGCGAGGGCAGGGGAGTCGCCGATCCGCTCCGCGATCTCGATGCCGCGCGCGTAAAAGATCTCCGCCTCCATCCATTCGTGCAGGTCGCCGCACACCATCCCCAGGTTGTTGTACGCCAGCGCGGCGCTCGCGCTGCTCCCCGAGCGCACGAACGAGCCGATGCACTCCAGGTACAGCGTGCGCGCCTCGCGCAGGTCGCCCATCAGGTTGGCGATCACCCCGGTGTTCTGGAGCGCGAAGCCGGCCAGCTCGTCGTCGCCCAGGTCCAGCGCCAGCTCGTGGGCGCGGGCGAACAGGGCGTGCGCCCCCTTCCAGTCGCCTCGAGCATGGCGGATGAGGCCGACGACGTTGACGGCGCGGGCGGCGGCGCGCGCGAGCCCGGCCCGCTCGGCGATCTCGCGGCTCAGCTCGGCCAGCTCCTCCGCCTCGTCCCAGCGCCGCTCGCGATTGCGAACCCGCGCCTGGCCGCGCAGGGCATCGGAGGCGTGCTCCACCGCGCCGGAATGGAGCGACTCGCGGAAGGCGCGCGCGTACAGCCCGGCCGCCTCGTCCCAGTGCCCCACCCGCTCCTGGTCCGACGCGAGCTGCGTGAGCCGGACGGGGGAGAGCGCCTCAGTCATCCGCCGGCACCGCGTGCGGAAGGCGCAGGGTGAAGACGGAGCCCTCGCCCGGCGTGCTCTTCACCCGCAGCTCGCCCCCCAGCAGCCGCGCCAGCTTGCGGGAGATGGGGAGCCCCAGCCCCGTGCCGCCGCTCACCCTGGAGCCCGGGACCTGCTCGAACTCGTGGAAGATGCGCTCCTGGTGCTCCGGCGCGATCCCGCGCCCCGTATCCGCCACGTGCACCTCCACGCCGTCCGCCACCGGCTCGATGGTGACGGTGATCCCGCCGCGATCGGTGAACTTGACGGCGTTGGAGAGGAGGTTGAGGAGGATCTGCCGCACGCGGTCCGCATCGGTGGAGATCAGCGGAACGGCATCCGCCGAGACCACTTCCACCGTGATCCCCTGCGCTACCGCGAGCGGCTCGACGGTGGCGAGCGCCTCGTCCACGATCGCGCGCACGCGTGCCGGGTGGCAGACGAGGTCCATCTTCCCGGCGGCGAGCTTGGAGAGGTCCAGCACGTCGTTCACCAGCAGGAGGAGCGAGCGCGTGGCCCGCTGCGCCCGCTCCAGGAACGTCCGCGCCCCTTCGGGAATGGGGCCGACGACGCCGTCCAGCAGGAGGTCCTGGTAGCCCAGAATGGCGTTGAGCGGCGTGCGCAGCTCGTGGCTCATGGAGGCGAAGAAGCGCTCCTTGGCCTCGGTGCTCCAGCGCAGCTCCTCGTTGGCCCGCTCCAGCTCGCCGCCCCGCTCGGCCAGCGTGCGGTGCAGGCGCGCGTTGCCGATGGCGACCGCCGCGTGCCCGGCCAGCGTCAACGCCAGGCGCACGTCGCGAGGGGCGGGCTGGTACGCACGCCGGTAGCCGATGACCAGCGCGCCGAACGTCTCGCCGAACAGAGAGAGTGGCACGCCCACCCCCGCCTGCATCCCCTCCGCGGCGTGAAAGGGCTCGGCGTCGGCCTCCTCGCCCTCCAGCACCACGGGCTTCCCCGCCTCGGCCACGCGGAGCGCAAAGGGATCGTCCGACTCGCCGTCGTGCGCGCGCAGCCCCACCGACGCGGTGGTGCGCAGCGCCCCATCGAGCGTGGCGGTGTTGACGGTGACGTAGTGGGCACCCAGCAGCGCGCGGGCGAAGCGGGCCACCAGCGCCAGCACCTCGTCGGGATCGAGGGTGCGGTTGGCGGCCAGACCCAGCACGTGCAGCGCCTCGCTCTCCTCGGCGCGCTGGCGGAGCTCGTCGCGTTCCTCCTCCGCGCGGCTCAGCTCGTCGGCGCGCGCGGCCACCCGGCCGAACGCGTCGGCCACCTCTCGCCACCCCTCGCCCTCCCACGCGGTGGCGGCCAGCGCCAGCGCGCCCCCCTCGCGCAGGCCCAGGATGCGCACCTCGCGCCCGTCCGCCAGCACCACGCTCTCCGCGCCGCGCGCCACCGCCTGGAGCACGTCCGGAGGCGGGGGGCAAGCCGCGGGCTCCGCGCCCTTGAGCTCGCCCTTTGCCCCCAGCCACCACGCCCGCCGGCGCGCCTCCGGCCCCGCCAGGGCGCGCGCAAGCTCGCGGAGCGCCGCATCGGGCTCTCCGCACTCGTAGATGCGCAGCAGGGTGTCGCGGTGGGGCATGCCGGTGGGGTACGAGAGGTGTCCCCGAAGGATAGGGGCAGGCGCCACGACGCGAAAGGGATGGTTGCTACAGATGGCTGGCTGGGGGAAGGCCCGGGGAAGGCCCGGGGGAAGGCCCGGGCGAGTGAACTCGCGGCAACAACAGCACAAAGTCCGCCTGCGCGGACTCGCGGAGGAGATCCCGGCGCGTCCCGACGGCCCCTGCCACCACACGGAAGGCCCCCTCCCTTCGCTCCGCGCCGGAGGGCGGGGCGACGAAAAGGGGCCGCGGCAATTGCGCTCAGAACACCACCGGCCGCTCCCCGAGCCGGCTTCAGCCGCCTTCCCGTAGTTCCAGCCGGGGGCTTTCAGCCCCCGGTTCCCGCGCCGCGGCCGGGCGATTCATTCATCCCCCCGGCGTCGCGGCACCGGCGATGCGGCACCGGCGATGTGGCACCGGCGCCCGCCCCCAAACCTGCGAAGGCAGGTTTCCCGCGGTTGTTGCTGCGGTTTCAACCGCCGGGCCTACCCCCCTACTTCCCCGCCCAGACGTTGTTCCGCCGGTTCACGTCCAGGAAGTACTGGTCCGGGTCCAGCTCCACGCGCGCCACGGGGCCGTTCACCCGCACCGTGACCGTCTGCAGGCGGGTGGAGGGCTGCAGCCAGCGCTCCACCGGGATGGTGGCGCGGGCGGTGGTGCCGTCGCGCATCGTCACCGTCACGAACGTGGGGCCGGGCGCCTGGCCGTAGTCGCGCACCGACACGCGCACCGAGTCCGCGCCCGTGGACACCGCCGCGATCCCCTGGTCGAAGGTCGCGTTGCGGAAGAAGAACGGGTACCAGAACCAGTCCAGGTCGCGCCCCGACACCCGCTCCATGGTGTTGAAGAAGTCCCACGGGTACGGGTGCTTCAGCATCCACTCGTTCATGTAGGTGCGCATCCCGCGAAAGAACACGTCGTCGCCCAGCGTCGCCTGCAGCGAGCGCATCAGCAGCCCCGGCTTGTAGTAGGCCGTGACGCCGTAGAGCACCGCGTTCTGCTGGTCGCCGTGCGTCATCAGCGGCTGCAGGCGGGCGGCGGGTCCGCTGGCCCCCAGCGTGGCCGCGCGCGGGTCCGCCCAGTGGTTGGAGCGCGGGAAGTAGTCGTGGAAGGCCAGCGCCTCCATGTAGGTGTTGATCCCCTCGTCCATCCAGGGGAACGCGGCCTCGTCCTGGCCCACCATCATGGGAAGCCACTCGTGCCCCACCTCGTGCGCGATCACCTCGTACAGCCGCTCCTCCTGCCCGGTCGGCTTCCCGATGAAGACGAGCATCGGGTACTCCATCCCGTAGATCGGCCCCTCGCTGACGCTGATCTGCGGGTAGATGTACGGCACCATCTGCCGGCTCAGGAACTCGACCGACTGATCCGCGTGTCGCACCGCGCGGTCCCAGAAGGGGGCGCCCGACCGGTACATCGCGTGCACGGGAATGTGGCGCGTCCCGCCGCTGCCGGTGGGGATGGTGCCGCGCATCACGTCCCACAGGTAGCGGTTGGAGGTGGCGAAGGCGAAGTCGCGCACGTTCTCCGCGCGGAAGCGCCACGTCACCTTGCCGCCCGTGCCGGGAAGGGTGGCCCGCTCCATGTCCGCGCGCGTCACCACGCGCGTCACCGAGTCCGTCTGCATGGCGCGGGCGAGGCGCGCGCGCGTCTCGGCCGTCAAGACCTGCTCGGGGTTCTGCAGCGTGCCCGTGGCCGTGATCAGGTACTGCGCGGGAACGGTGAGCTGCACGTCCCAGTCGCCGTAGTCCAGGTAGAACTCGCCCTGCTCCTGGTACGGCGTCACGTCCTGCCCCACCACGTCGTCGTACACGGCGATCTGCGGATACCACTGCGCCACCTGCAGCACGCGCCCGCCGAGCGCGTCCTCGAATCCGGTGCGCGGCGCCTGGGCGGGCGGCACCTTGAAGTTCCAGTCGATGTCGAAGGCGATGCTGTCGCCCGGCGCCACGGCGCGCGGCAGGAGAACGCGGGCCAGCGTGCCGTTCACCAGGTAGCCGGCGGTGCGGCGCCCCTCGCGCAGGTTGGCCTCGTAGTCCGGCTGCGACACCTCGCCCAGCGTCTGCCCCGCCACCTGGAAGCGGGTGATCGTGAGCCCCCCCGTCACCTGCCGGAACAGGTTCTGGTAGAAGTTCATGCTGAGGACGGGGAGCGAGTCGGGCGAGTTGTTGATGTACACGATGCGCTCCGACCCGGTCACGCGCGGCGTGCGGGGGTCCACCTCGGCGCGGATGGTGTAGCGCACCCGATTCTGCCAGTAGCGCCGGCCGGGCGCGCCCGTCTCGGTGCGGGTGCCGCGCTGCACCGCCGCCTGGAACTCCGGCGGGGGGATCACGCGCTGCACGAAGGTGCGGCCCGCCGTGTCCAGCGCAGGTCCGGTGGGAAGCGGCCGTACGATGGGCTCGGCTACCGGCGCGCAGGCCCCGGCGATGGCGAGCGTGGCAAGGACAGCCGCGTGGCTGACGAAGTTGTTCAAGACCGATCTCCGCGTAAGGGGACGGGCGGGGTGCAAGCCAGCCCAGGCGGATCAAAACGCGGGCCAGCGCCCGAATCCTATCCCGCCCATGCTCCCAATGTTCCTATCGCAAAGAGGGCGGCGCATCTCCGCGCCGCCCTCTTTTCCTTTCCGTACCCCTCTGTGGCTCTGTGTGAGGCCGCTGTTACAGCACCAGCTCCATCTCCAGCTCCGGCGTGAACACCGTCTCGGGCTTGAAGCGGAAGCCGGCCTTCTCGTACGACCGCACGGCGGGCCGGTTGCGCGGCTCCACCGAGAGCCAGAGCCGGTCGATGCGCATCGTGCGCGCCACCTGCGCCGTCAGGATGTTGACTTCGGTGCCCAGCCCCTGCCCGCGCACCGCCTCTTCCAGGAAGATGGCGTACTCGGACACGCCGGGCCGGTCGGTCGGTATGATCATGGCGTGCCCCACCAGCCGCCCCTCGTGCTCCACCAGGAGGTGCGTGCCGGCGTTGAGGATGGAGTCCAGCCAGCGCGCCACGCGGGGCGCACCCTCCGGCGGGAGCCCCTGCGCCTCGCGCTTGGGCGAGAAGTCGGCGTAGAACCGCTCCAGCGACTCGCGGTCGTCGGGACGGTACGGACGTACGGCGGACAATCGGTTCTCCTTGTCGTACACTGCGGCGGGAAGCAGCTCCTGCAGGGTGGCGGGCGCGGCGGGTTCGGTGGGCACCTGTCTCAGAAGCCGAGCCCCCAGCCGCGGAGGAGCGGCAGGGCCTGGCGGCGAAGTGATTCGACGGTGCGGCGGTTGGTCGCCTCGATCTCGGCGCGCCGCGGCACCGGGGGAAAGAACCCCTCCGGGTCGCGCAGCCGCTCGGGGAGGAGGTCGGGCGATTCCCCCTGCCAGCGGTCGTTCCAGGCGTGGGGGATGACGTCCGGCGCCGTCTGACCGGAGAGCGCGGCCCACACCAGCGTCCAGGCGCGCGGCACCGCCGTCCACACCGCGTACCCTCCTCCGCCGGTGGCGATCACGCGGCCGCCGCAGTGCCGGTCGGCCACCTCGCAGGTGATCCGCACCGTCTCCTCGTACAGCCGCGTGGTGGCGCGCAGGTGGGTGAGCGGGTCGTACGTGTGCCCGTCGCACCCGTTCTGCAGCACGATTACGTCGGGGCGAAAGGCGTCCGCGATGTCGGGAAGGAGGCGCTCGTAGAGGCCGATCCACGAGTCGTCCTCCGTGAACGGCTCCAGCGGGACGTTTAGGGAGTAGCCGTATCCCTCGCCCTCGCCCAGCTCGTCCACGAAGCCGGTGCCGGGGAAGAGGTAGCGCCCCGACTCGTGGATGGAGAGCGTGAGTACCTCGGGATCATCGTAGAAGATCCCCTGCACGCCGTCACCGTGGTGGGCATCGTAGTCGATGTACATCACCCGCGCCCCGTGCGCCTCGCGGATCCATGCGATGGCCGCCGCCAGGTCGCTGTACACGCAGAAGCCCGAGCCGCGGTCCCGGTGCGCGTGGTGCAGCCCGCCCGCGATGTTGAAGGCGCGCGTGTACTCGCCGCTCATCACCAGCTCGGCGGCGCGCAGGGTGGCGCCGGTCACCAGCGACGTGACGTCGTGCATCCCGGGGAAGAGCGGGGTGTCGTCCGTCCCCAGGCCCCACTTCCAGCCATCGGCGGCGCGCGCGCCGGGCTCGCTGAAGCGCCGCACCGCCTCCACGTACTGCGGCGTGTGCACGCGCAGGAGCTCCTCGTCGGTGGCCTGGCGGGGAGCGACGATGCCGACGTGCTCCGCCTCCAGCAGCCCCATCGCCTCCATCAGCGAGACGGAGAGCTCCAGCCGCTTGGGGTTGAAGGGGTGGTCGGGGCGGAATCGGTAGGCGGTGACCGCCGGGTCCCACACCAGCGCCGTCTTCACCGCCCTCAAGCGCCCTCCATCCGCCGCAGGTCGTTCTCCAGCGACGGCCAGCCCACCCGCGCTCCCGCCCACTCCAGCGCCGCGATCGCCTCGCGCGGGTCGATGGTGGCCAGGTGCACCACGGCCGTCTTGCGCCCCTCCGCGTCCACCCCCGTCACCATCACGCTGTTGACGTTGATCTTCAGCTCCTCGCCGATCACCCGCATGGCGCGCGAGAGCTCGCCTGGGCGGTCGGGAAGGGAGATCTCCAGCCTCGATGACGGCCCGGAGGCGGTCAGGATCTCCACGAACGCCTGCAGGATGTCCGTCTCGGTGAGGATCCCCAGGAGCGCGCCGCCGGCATCCACCACGGGCAGCGAACCGACGCGATGGCGCCGCATGCGGACCGCGGCGTCCTCGACCGTGTCGAACGGCCCCACGGTGATCGCGCCGCGCGCCATGACGTCGGCAACGGGCGTCCCCTCGGCGGCGGCGACGTCCTCGGCGCTCTCCATCCCCAGCGGCGAGGGCATGGCGAGGCGCAGGTCGCGGTCGCTGATCATCCCCACCACCTCGCCGCCCTCGACGACGGGAAGGTGGCGCACGCGGTGGTCGCGCATCAGGCGAAGCGCCTCGCCCAGCGTCGCGTCGGCCGGCACCGCGACGGGGTCGCGGGTCATGCGATTCTTTACCAGCAAAGTGCGTTAGTGCGTGAGTGCGTTCGTGCGTTCGTGCGTTCTGGCGCGATCCTCGTAGGGCGTGATGCATCACGCCCACCCTCTCCCCTACTTCGACCTCTGCGATGCGCACCGATCTCGTAGGGGCAGACCTGCGTGTCTGCCCGCCGCCGGCTCCCAGCGCCGGCAGATGATGCCGGGGCCGCTCAGTTGATGCGGGCTATCGGCCGCGGCCGCGGGGACCTCCGCCTCGTCGGATCCTCGGGAGGAAGAAGACGATAAAGATTACCACCAGCACAGCCACAGTCAGCGAACTCATCGTTACCTTTGTGTTCGGTGCGAAGCGAACCCAATGCCGGGCCGCTCTTTACGTGTGGCTCCCCATCGACCCCCGCCCCTGAGCGCGGAGACCTCGAAGCGCGGACCGGCAGGCCGCGCTCCACACGCACTCACGCACTCTCAGCCGATCACCTCGCCGGGGGAGCGCCCGCAGAAGCCGGGCCGCGTGGCGACCAGCGAGACCAGGCCAGCGTCGTCGACGGCGAGGATGGCGTTCTGGCCCCAGGCAACGCCCAGACGCACGGCGGCATCCAGGGCGGCGGGGCCGAGGAGGGCTATGCCGGGCTCGTTCCAACGCGGGTCGGGGGCGTGGGCGCGGGCGGGGAGGCACGGAACGCCCAGCGCCACCACCTGGGCGAGCAGGCGGCGCGCGGCGGCGCGGTTCGTGGCCGCCGAAGAGTGGACGGAGGCCGGGTTGTTGGCGGTGACGATGGCGGCGGGACGGAGCGGGCGCGGAGCGGGATGGCCGGGGGCCAGGTGGAGCGTGCCCCCGGGGGCGCGGACCGACCAGGTGGTCGCCAGGTACGCCGCCCGCAGCGCCTCGTCCGGG
This sequence comes from Longimicrobium sp., assembly GCA_036398975.1. Taxonomy (GTDB): domain Bacteria; phylum Gemmatimonadota; class Gemmatimonadetes; order Longimicrobiales; family Longimicrobiaceae; genus Longimicrobium. The sequence continues at coordinate 19,329 of DASWNZ010000165.1, read as the reverse complement.
CCGCTCACGGGCGGAAGCGCGGGAGCTACAGCCGCTCTTCGCGGACCAGCTTCCCGTCCGCGCCGTACACGCGCATCACGTTGGCCGTGCCGTCGTAGTCCGGGTCGATGACCTGCGCGGCGAGGGCGCCGTCGCGGTACACCTCCACCATGTCGCAGCGGCCGTCGCCGTTGCGGTCGCTCCAGGCGGCCAGCGTGCGCATGTCGTCCGCGCTGAAGCGGACGAAGCGCGCCTGGCGGCCACCCCCCTCCGCCCTCGCCTTCACCCCGCCGCGGCCGGCGATGAACCAGCTCCCCTGCCCGCCGGCCCACCCGTCGTTCACGTCGCCCGATGCGGGCATGGGGGGCATGGAAGTGCTGGGCGGACGCCACTCCTGCGCCCGCGCGGGGCGGGCGGCGAAGGCGAGCAGCACGGCTCCGGCGGCCAGGGCCGCGATGACGTGGTTGCGCTTCATGGGGATCTCTCCTGGGTGAAGGTTCACGATACAGGCTACCCGGCGCCATCGCCAGGGTTCCGCACGGGGTACGGCCGTTGCGTGGAGGAGAACGCTCGCGGACGGCCGCTCCGGACGTTCAAGGCGGATCTCACGAAGGACCAATCAGATGGCCGATCCCGGGATCGCGCGGGCCCGCTACCAGGGGCTGGTGGCGGCGCGCCGCTGGACCCACGACCCCGCCCGCCCCACGGCGGACTTTTCCCTCGCGGTCGGTGACCGCATCGGGGAGCTCACCGTGATCGGCCACCTGGCGCGCGGCCGGATGACGGAGCTGTACCAGGTGTGGAGCAACCGCCACTGGTGCGCGCTCACCGGCAAGGTGGTGCACCCCGAGTTCGCGGGGGCCAGGGCGCCGGCCTCCGTTCGCAACGAGGCGCGCGTCCTCCACCGGCTGCGCCATCCCAACATCGTGCAGCTCTTTGGGAGCGGGGTGGCGGAGGGGAGGTCGTACCTGCTGATGGAGTACCTGGCGGGCCCCTCCCTCTTCGACGTGCTGGAGGCGATGCCCAAGCGCCGCCTCCACGTGCCCGACGCCATCCGCGCCGTGATGAACGTGGGTGCCGCCGTGCACTACCTCCACCGCTGCGGCTACCTGTACCGCGACCTGAAGCCGGCCAACATCCACCTGCGCGAAGGGGTGCCGGTGCTGCTGGACTTCGACGTGGTGCGCCCCATCAAGCTCACCAGCCGCCCCACGGACCGGCTGGGAACCGCGCCGTACATGGCCCCGGAGCAGGTGAGGCAGGAGCCGCTCTCCCCCGCCACCGACGTGTACGGGCTGGGGGCGCTTCTCTACGAGCTGCTGACGGGTCGGTGGCCTAACGAGGAGCCGGAGGAGGACGACGAGGACTTCTGGGACGAGGACGAAGACTGGGAGGAGCCGGCCGCGAACAAGGCCGCCCCCAACCCGGACGACACGCCGCGCGCCCTAACCACGCGCGAGCTAGAGACGCGCTACCCGCAGATCTGCCAGGCGCCGGTTTCTCCGCGGCAGCACAATCCGCAGATCCCGGCCGAGCTGGAGGGAATGATCCTGCGCGCGCTGGACTCCGACCCCCGCGCCCGCTTCCAGACCATCTCCGGTATGCTAGCGGCTCTCGCCCCGATGCTCAAGGGTCGCAACCGCCTGTGGCCGGAGGAAGCGCCCATCGAGCGGCGGGCGGATACGCAGTCGCGGTAGGGGCCCCCTCCCCCGCTCGTTCCTCGCGGCCCCTCCCCCAAAACAACCTGGGGGAGGGGCGCACGCGTGCATCCGTGCGCGTCGCGTGGTTCGGGGCGGGGGAGGGCACGGGCAGCCACGCGGGGCTGCCCCTACGGGATTGGTGCGTGTGCTGCACGGGATGCAGTTCTCCCCCTCTCCCAGGCAGTTTTGGGGGAGGGGGATGCGTCGCGGAGCGACGCTGGGGGTGAGGGCCTACGTCCTGATCTTCCGCGCCTCGCCAATGAGCGACTTGTGGATGCCGAGGGCGGCGCGGGCGCCCTCGGAGGCGGCGCGGATGACGAGGCGGGAGCCGGGGACGATGTCGCCCGCCGCGTAGACGCCGGGCACGCTGGTCTGGAACTCCTTGTCGACGTCGAGGATCCCCTCCAGCGCGCCGTCCTCGTCCAGCTTGCAGCCCAGGTCGGCGGCGAGGGGAGATGCGGCGCCGCTGGCGATGTGGAAGAAGAGCGCCTCGATCTCCTCCGGCGGGCCCTCGTGGAAGATGGCCCGCTGGACCTGCTTCCCCTCGCCCTCGAGACGGATGACGGCCTCGCGTCGGATGGGGATGTCGTGCTCCGCCAGCGCTTCGAGCGCCTCGCTGCTCATGTCGGCGGCGTGGCTGTCGGTCAGGAGGACGATGTCGCGCGTCCAGGTCATGATGTACATGCAGAACTTGGCGATCCCCTCGCCCCACCCCATCACGGCGATGCGCTTGCCGACCACTTCGGGGCCGTCGCAGTCGGGGCAGTGCCAGATGCTCTGGCCGTAGAACTCCTGAAGCCCCGGCGTCTCGGGGACGATGTCCTTGAGGCCCGTGGCCAGCAGGATGCGGCGCGCCGTGAGGGTGGCGCCGCCGGAGAGGGTGACGGTGAAGTCATCCTTTTCGCCCTCGATGCTCTCCACGCAGCCGTGCCCGAACTCTGCGCCGGCGCCGCGCGCCTGCTCCTGCCCGATGCGGCGCAGCTCCTCCGGCGTGGGGTCCGAGATCCCGAAGTAGCCGTGCACGCCATAGGTGACGGCGTTGCGCCCGTCGCCGGCGTCTATGATGCGCACGCGGCGCTGGTAGCGCGCCAGCCACTGCCCCGCCATCAGCCCCGCGGGGCCGCCTCCCACCACGATCACGTCGTACTTCTGTTCGTCGGCCATCCCAACCCTTGCATGCGGGTGTCGAAAAAGGAGGGCCCGATGCGTGCAAGCGGTGGGCCCGGCGGCGGCACAGATGTTTTCCCAAGGCGCGGAGCGGGGCGGTGATCCAGGCGGTGGTGTTCGACTTCGACGGTACCATTCTCGACAGCGAGAGCCACGTGTACGGCGTTGCGCGCGACCTCTTCGCCGAGCACGGCGCCGAGCTGCCGCTGGAGGTGTGGGCGGATTGCGTGGGGCGCGAGTCGGGGTACTTCGACCCGATCGGCTACCTGGAGGAGTGCACCGGGCGGAAGCACGACCGCGAGGCCCTCAATCTCCTTCGCCGCGAGCGCTTCTTCGAGCGCATCCGCGAGGTGGGCGCGCTCCCCGGCGTGGAGGATGCGCTGGCCGCGGCGCACGCGCAGGGTCTGCGGCTGGGGATCGCATCCAGCGGCTCGCGCGAGTGGGTGGAGGGGCAGCTGGAGCGCCTGGGACTGCGCCGCTTCTTCGACTGCGTCCGCACCGCCGACGACGTGCAGCGCGTCAAGCCGGAGCCCGACCTGTACCTGAGCGCACTGGAGTGCTTGGGCGTGGACGCCTCGCGCGCCGTCGCCATCGAGGACTCGCCGAACGGTGCGTTGGCCGCGCGCCGCGCGGGGATGTATTGTGTCGTCGTTCCCAATCCCGTGACCGCCGCTCTCGCCTTTGGCGACCACTCGCTGAGGCTGGAGTCGCTGGCAGGCGTGGAGCTGGCGGAGGTGCTGGAGAGGGTGGTGAACGGAGGTGCGTGAGTGCGTTGGATTGGACGAGGTAGGGAGAGCGGGCAGGGCGTCACGCCCCTGATCAGTCCGCCCCCCTTTTCTGTCATCCTGAGCGACGCGCTACGCAGAACTTGCACTGCCACCGAACTGTGGCGCGGAGCGAAGGATCTACTGCGCGTATCGAGGGGACCTGTTGTGGCGCGCTGTCCTCTTGCCTCGCCGGCTAGATCCTTCGGTCGCCGCAGTGAGTACGGTGCGCGTCGCGGGCGTTGGAGCCGGCGGCTCCCTCAGGATGACAAAAAAGGGGGGACGCTTGGCCCCCGGCGCACTAGGCACTAGGCACTAGGCACTTAGGACTTTCCGCACTAACGCACTAACGCACTTCCCTGGAGACATCCGTGATCCGCAGATCCCTTTCGCTCGCGCTCCTGGTCGCGGCGCAGGCGCAGGCGCAGGTGCAGGTTCCGAACAGGCCCGCCACGCGCGACCCGGCGGCGCGGCCGGGGCAGACGGTGAGCGCGCCGGACAACGGGGTGGCGGGGGAGGACGCGCGCATCCGGCAGATCGTGGCGGGGGTGTCGGCGGCGAGGATCGAGGCGGACATCCGGCGCATGGCGGCGTTCGGAACGCGGCACACCATGAGCGACACCGTATCGCAGACGCGCGGGATCGGGGCGTCGCGCAGGTGGCTGTACGCGGAGTTCCAGCGCATCTCGCGGGAGTGCGGCGGATGCCTGGAAGTGCGCTACGTGGGCGAGGTCATCCCCGCCAACCCGCAGGGGCGCATCCGCGTGCCGACCAACGTAGTCAACGTGGTCGCCATCCAGCGCGGGCAGACCGATCCCAACCGCCACGTCCTGATCACCGGGCACTACGACTCGCGCGTCAACGACGTGATGGACGCCACCAGCGATGCCCCCGGCGCCAACGACGACGCATCGGGAGTCGCGGCGGCGCTGGAGGCGGCGCGCGTCCTTTCGAAACACCGCTTCGACGGTACGATCGTGTACGGCGCGCTGGCCGGCGAGGAGCAGGGGCTGCTGGGCGGCGAGATCCTGGCGCGCTTCGCCAAGGCCAACGGGTGGCGGATCGCGGGGGTGCTCAACAACGACATCATCGGCAACACCCGCGGGCAGACGGGGGCGACCGGCAACACGACGGCGCGCGTCTTCGCCCCCGGCATCGCGCCGGACGCGCCCGCGGCCGAGCTGCGGCGCTACCTGTACAGCGGCGGCGAGCTGGACACGCCCACGCGGCAGCTCGCGCGCTACGTGGACCGCGTGGCGGACCAGTACGTCAACGACCTGGATGTGCAGATGATCTACCGCCTCGACCGCTTCGGCCGCGGCGGCGACCAGACGCCCTTCTTCCTGGCCGGCTACCCCGCGGTGCGCATCACCGAGACGTTCGAGGACTACACGCGCCAGCACCAGAACGTCCGCGTGGAGAACGGCATCCGCTACGGCGACACGCCGGACATGGTGGACTATCCCTACGTCGCGAAGATGACGTCGCTGAACGCCGCCTCCCTGGCGTCGCTGGCGTGGGCCCCCGCCGCGCCGGACTCGGTGACGATCGCGGGCGGCGTGTCGCCCAACACGGTGCTGCGCTGGAAGGCGGTGGACGCGCAGGACCTGGCGGGCTATCGCGTGTACTGGCGCGAGCCCACGGAGGCCACTTGGACGCGCTCCCGCTGGGTGGGCAACGTCACCGAGGCGACGCTGCAGAACGTCATCATCGACAACTACTTTTTCGGCGTGGTGGCGGTGGACCGCGAAGGGCACGAGAGCATCGCCGTGTACCCGGTTCCGGGGCGATAGAGGAAACCCTTGTAGTACAGGCGCCGCGCCGCCATCTTTCCGAATCGTGTCGGTTCAGGACCCCTGCGGAGTCCGTGGCGGGGCGGTGAATCGAACGTGCAACGCGCCGGCTCGTCCGGGCCGGCGCGCCCTCCCCCCGTTCCACCGTCCCCGGAGAACCTTCATGCGCCACCTCGCAGTCCTGTCCACCCTAGCCGCGCTCTCGCTGGCCGCCTGCTCCGCGGGTGACTCGCCGCTCGCGCCTTCCGCCGGTTCCACCCGCATCGTCAACGGCGCGCCCACGGGGAACGCCTATGCGTCGGTGGGCGCGCTCCTCTTCGACTACAACGGCAACGGCGTGGACGGCGGCGACCAGTGGTGCACCGGCAGCCTGGTGTCGCCGACGGTGTTCGTGACGGCGGCGCACTGCGTCATCACGTCCGATACGCCGCCGGGGTCGCAGTTCTACGTGTCGTTCTCGCCGGACCTGTTCGGCAAGGGCTTCCGCGCCATCGCCGCGACCGGCTACAAGGCCGACCCGCAGTACGGGCACGACCAGGCCAACCTGCACGACCTGGCGGTGGTCTTCCTCCCCGCCAGCGCCACGCGCGGGATGACGCCGCTCAAGCTCCCGACCGCCGGCCTGCTGGACCAGCTGGCGGCGAAGGGAAGCCTGAGCAAGCAGATGTTCGTGAACGTGGGGTACGGCGTGTCCGCCACGCGCACGGGCGTGCCGGGCTTCACGTGGGACGGCAAGCGCAACTATTCGAAGTCCGAGTTCATGGGCCTGCAGCCGACCTGGCTGGGCCTGCTGATGAACACCAGCGCCACCGGCGAGGGCGGCGACTGCTACGGCGACTCCGGCGGCCCCAAGTTCCTGGACGGCGACGCCACGACGATCGTCGCCACCGTCACCACCGGCGACTACAACTGCCGCGCGACCACCTGGGACTGGCGTCTGGACACGCCGGAAGCGCGCGCGTTCCTGGCGCCGTTCGTCAAGCTTCCGTAACGCAGCTCGTCTGACGGATCGAGGCCGGCCGCCCGCCTGGGTGGCCGGCCTCTTCTGTATGAGACGCTGTTCGGGCCCTATCCTTCGAAGCGATAACCGGCCTTGCGCACCGTGACGATGTGGCGGGGCCGGGCCGGATCCTCCTCCAGCTTGCGGCGCAGCTCCGCCACGTGGTAGTCCACCGTGCGCGTGAGCACGGCCGCGGAGTGCCCCCACACCTCGCGCAGGAGCTCCAGCCGGGTGGCGACGGCCCCCCCGCGGTCCATCAGGGCGATGAGGAGGTCGTACTCCCTGGGGGCCAGATCGACCGGGACCCCGTCGCGCGTGACGGCGCGGGCATCACGGCGCAGCTCCACGCGTCCGAAGCGCTCGGGCGGCGCGCGCCCGGCCGGCTCCACGGGGCGCGCATCGCGCTGGGCGCGGCGCAGGAGCGCCGCAACGCGCGCGGCCAGCTCGTGGCGCCCAAAGGGCTTGGTGACGTAGTCGTCCGCGCCCAGCTGCAGCCCCTGCACCTTTTCCATCTCCTCGCCCTGCGCCGTCAGGATCAGCACCGGGACCGCCGACCCCTCCTCGCGAAGGGTGCGGAGGATGCGGTGCCCCCCGAATCCGGGGAGCATGAGGTCGAGCACGATCAGGTCGGCGCCGCAGCTGCGCCCCAGCTCCAGCCCCGAAGGCCCGTCGGCGGCTTCCACCACCTCGTGCCCCTCCAGCTCCAGGATGCGGCGGAGCCCCAGGCGCATGTTCGCGCTGTCCTCCACCACCAGGATGCGGCTCATCGTGCGGCGCGCTCACGCCGGGGCGCCGCCCGGGCCGGCGCGCGGGGGGCGGGATCGAGCGGGAGCTCCACCACGAAGCGGGCGCCACCGCCGGGCGCGCTCTCCGCGCGCACCGAGCCGCGCTGCTGGTGCGCCATCTCGCGCGCCACCGCCAGCCCGATTCCGCTGCCGCCGGTCTGCCCCTCCGCGTGGTGCGGCATGCGGTGGAAGGGCTTGAAGATGCGCTCGCGCTCCGCGTCGGGCACGCCGCTCCCCTCGTCGTCCACGGCGATGCACGCGCGCTCGCCGCAGCGGTAGGTGTGCAGCGTGACGGTCTGCCCGCGCGGCCCGTACTTGGCGGCGTTGTCGATCAGGTTCAGCAGGATGTGCCTCAGCGCCAGGGGATCGGCCAGGGCCCACACCTCCTCCTCGCGCCGGAAGCGGGGCTCCGTTCCCGCGCGCTCGCACAGCGGGCGGATGACGTCGATGGCGCGCTCCACCTCCACGCCCAGCTCCACCGGCACCGCCTGGGCTCCGCGCCCGCCGGCGGGGCGGGCGAAGGCGAGCAGCGTTTCCACGAAGTGGGTGAGGCGCTGCGCCTCCTCCGCCACGATCCCGGCGAAGTGCCGCCGCTCCATCGCGTCCGCCTCGTCGCCGGAGGCGAGGATCTCGGCGAAGAGGCGGATCTGGGCGAGCGGGGTGCGCAGCTCGTGCGAGACGCCCGTCACGAAGCCGGCCCGCATCTCGTAAAGCTCCCGCTCCCGCCGCAGGAGCACCAGCCCCGCCGCGAAGAGCGCCGCCGCCAGCACCGCCATCCCTATCTGCAGCGACACGCGCGATGCGGGAACGGTTCCGGCCACCAGGCGCCCCGCGTGCGACGGGCGCACCCCCGCCACGATCGCCAGCTGTCCGAGCCGCGGCGCCACGGCCGAGCGGGCGCCCACGATCTCGGGGAGGCGCGCGGAGGCGTACAGCGGCCGCCCGTCCGCCGCCATCACGCCGAAGGCGAGGATGGAGTCGTTCGGCACCCCCTTCGCCACCGTGGGCGGAAGGAGGCGGACCTCGCGCAGCAGCTCCGTGAAGACGGGGCCCAGGAAGGCGGCCGGCTCGGTCTCCACGCCCAGCGCGGCGACGGGTAGGCCGGCGCTGTCGTTCACCAGCGCGAACAGCACCAGCGACGGCTTGCCGCTCTGCGAGCCGGCCACCATCCCGTACCCCTCCGAGCCGAAGGTGCGGATCGACGACAGCGTCCCCGCCGTCCGCTCGTGCAGCATGAAGGAGGTGCGTCCGGCGCCGGGGGGCACCACTCCGCTCGGCGAGCGGACGACGAAGCCGCCGGACGGGCCCTTCACCAGGGGCGCCCGCGCCGCCGTGCGGGCGCGCGCCCGCACGCTGTCCGCCACCCAGGCCAGCGCGGAGTCGGCGGCCGGCGCCAGGTGGTTAAAGGTGGTGGCGCCGTCGCGCAGGTCCACGCGGAAGGTGGAGCGCACGCCGCCCAGGCAGCGGCATGCCGGGTAGTGGAAGGTGCGGCCAAGCTCCCGCGGGGTGAGCCCCGCCAGCCCCGCGGGCGAGGAGAGCTGGGCGCCCAGGAAGGCGCCCATCACCGGGATCAGCAGCTGGTGGTCGGCGTGCCGCGACAGCTCCCACGCGGCCACGGAGGCGTGGTTTCGGAGCGATTCCCGGGCGATGCGGCGATTGGACGCCGCCGTGTGCGCGGTCTGGTAGAGGAGGACGGAGGTCAGCAGGAGCGCCACGGCGGGAAGGGCGAGCGTGATCCACGCCCGCCCCCGCCCGCTCCAACGATGCGCGCCCAGCGCGCGTGCCACCTGCTCCCGGATCATGGCCGTGGTGCCTGGGTTGTGATGGTGCTCGCGCAGGGGAGGCCGCCGTGTGGCCTCCCCTGCGCGCGGGTCACTGCGCCGCTACCCACGCGGTCCACTCCCGCTCCAGAGCCGCCGGCTCGGCGGGAAGCGGCGCCTTCGCCTCGGCGAGCACCTGCCCGACCGTCTTTCCGCTCGCCAGTCCCACGGCGAGCCGCGGAAGGATCTCGGGCCCGGCGCGGGCGACCAGGAACTCCAGCACGGAGAGCGCCTGGGGATAGAACCCCGCGTTTGCCCCGACTGGCGCCGCGATGGTGAAGACCCCGCCCCCGCGGGCGCCCGGCGGCGGCGATCCCGCGGGGACCATGACGGAGCTGCCCCCGGTCGGCTGAGACCCGCTGGCGCCCGGCGGCGGCGATCCCGGGCGGACCATGACGGAGTTGCCCCCCGGTGCCGGGCGAACGCTCCCGCCCGGTCCCGCCAGCAGCGAAGACACGGGGTGCGGCATCGTGAACAGCTCCGCGAGCGGCTTGTGTGAGCCCAGGAGCTGCCGCGCCGCATCGCGGCGGGGCGCACGGGCCTCGGCCGTGGGGAACTCCACGAACTGCGCCACCGCCTCGTGCAGCCAGGAGGGGACGGGCCATACCGGCTCCCCGCCGCGGGGCGGACCCAGCCTGGACTGCACATACGCGTCCAGCAGGGTGTGCGCGGTCTCGTGCGTGAGAACGTCTCCGTACCCTGAGCGCGTCATTCCGCTCTGTTGCGGACCGGCCAGGCGCCCCAGGCTGCTGCTCGCATTCTTTGCGAACGCCACCTGCGCGACGGTGCCGCCCCGGTCTACCTCCAGCTTCGCCTGGGCGCCTACGGCCAGTGCATCGAACAGGCCCGCGAACTCGCCGAGCGTGGCGACCGCCGTGCCGTTCAGGCTCTTGATGACGTCGCCCGGATGCAGCCCCACCCCCGCCGCGTCTCCCGGGATGGGGACGACCACCCGGACCCCGGCGCCCCCCGGCGCGGAGCCTACCACCACCCCCAGCGGCGTCGCCGCCACCAGGTCCGTGGAGCGCTGGGCCGACGCCTGCTCGGTGAGCCATGTACGCGTCGCGAGCCCGCGGCGTGTGAGCGGGGCCTTGTCGAAGGCGGCGAGTGCCGGGTTGGAATCGAACAGGACCACCGCCACTTTGGGCGCCGGCTCGCCGAATGCGCGGCCGAACCCTTCCAGGGCGCGCTCCACGTAGGGACGCGCGCGGTCGACGTCCTGCTGCGTGGGCGCGTACAGCTCGTAGCGCTCGGTCACGTGCTTCGCCCCGGAAAGCGGATCGGGCGTCTGCGCGATCAGGGGCGAGGCCGCGGCGACAAGGGTGAGGATGGGTGCCAGACTTCTGATGCTCATGGTTCCGCGAGTGGCTGGGGTTCGGAAGCGGGCCAGCGCGGCCCGTGAGTAGAAGGGTAGCCGGCGTGCCCCGCCCGCAGGTTGTTGGATTGTAAGGAAGTGGTAAGGATTCGCGGAGCGGCGTTGGGCCGCGAGGGACGGATGGCGGCCTTTCGGCACCGCGGACGCGCCGTTTACTGCGCCGCCGGGGCCTGGGCCGCCACCCACGCGGTCCACTCCCGCTCCAGAGCCGCCGGCTCGGCGGGTAGCGGCGCCTTGGCTTCGGCGAGCACCTGCCCGACCGTCTTTCCGCTCGCCAGCCCCACGGCGAGCCGGGGAACGATCTCGTGCCCGGCCCTGGCGATCAGGAACTCCAGCACCGAGAAGGCCTGGGGATAGTAAGTCGCCAGCCGGCCGGCCGAGCCCACGGGGAGCGCGATGGAGGTGATCCCGGTTGGGCGGGTCGCACCCCCGCCCTCCGGCGCCGAGCCCTGTCCCCCCCGCACCAGCGCGTTCATGGGGTGGTCCATCGTGAACAGCTCCGCGAGCGGCGTGTGCGAGCCGAGGAGCTGCCGCGCCGCCGCCCGGCGTGGCGCACGGGCCTCGGCCGTGGGAAACTCCACGAGCTGCGCCACCGCCTCGTGCAGCCACGAGGGGACGCGCCCCGCCTTGCCCGGCGGGTGTGGGCCCAGCTTGGCCTGTACATACGAATCCAGCAGGGTGTGCGCGGTCTCGTGCACGAGAACCGCTCCCCACCTCGACGGCGGCCCTCCCGGCCCGCGTTGCTCCTGCTGCTGGCCGGGGGCCGCGAGCGGGCGCCCCAGGCCGGCGCCCGCGGGCTTCGCGAACGCCACCGGCACCATGCTCCCGCCCCGGGTTACCTCCAGCTTCACCGGCGCGCCCACGGCGAGTGCATCGAACAGCCCCGCGAACTCCCCGAGCGTGGCGACCGCGGTGCCGTTCAGGCTCAGGATGACGTCCCCCGGCTGCAGCCCCACCCCCACCGCCGCGGTGGGGCCCTGCAGGGCGCCGGCTACCCGGACCCCCGCGCCCCCCGGCGCCGAGCCCAGTACCACCCCCAACGCCCCGACCAGGCCCGCGGTGCGCTGGGTCGTCGCCTCGCGGTGCGCCTCCTCCGTCAGCATTCTGCGCGTCGCGAGTCCGCGCCGTGCGAGGGGGGCCTCGTCGAAGCCGCCGACGAGCGCCGCGTTGGAGGGGAACAGAACCACGGCCACCTTGGGCGCCGGCTCTCCGAATGCGCGGCCAAAGTCTTCGATGGCGCGCTCCACATGGGGCCGCGCGCGGTCGATGTCCTGCTGCGTGGGGGCGTAGAGCTCGTAGCGCGCGGTCACGTGCTTCGCCGCGGCAAGCGGGTCCGGGGGCGTCTGCGCGATCAGCGGCGAGGCCGCGGCGAGTACGATGAGGATGGGGGCCGCACGTCTGAAGAGGCTCATGGTTCCCGCGAGTGGGAGGGTGTTCCGAAACGAGCCGGCACGGCCCGTGACTAAAGGGTAACCGCCGTGGCGGGGGCGCAGGTTGTTGGTTTGTAAGGAAGTGGTAAGGAATCGCGGTCCCGACAGGCCGGGTGTTTTCCTCTTTCCTCTACTGCATTGCTGTTGGTGTTGACATAGGGGGTAGGGGTACCTATTATAGATACGGGCAGGGGGTATACGAAAACGAACGGGAGGGAACGATGGAACGGATGACGATCGAGATCGGCGGGATGAGCTGCGGGCACTGCGTGAGGGCGGTGGAGCAGGCGCTCGGCGGCGTTGAAGGGGTGAAGGTGGAGGAGGTGAAGATCGGGGGCGCGACCGTGGAGTACGATCCCGCGGTGGCGAGTCCGGAGCGGATCGGGAAGGCCATCGAGGAAGAAGGATACCAGGCCCGCGTGGCCGGGAGGTGATCATGGATGCCAGCGAGTGGGCGGTGATCTTTGGCGGTGCGGCCGTCATCGCGTGGGTGAACTGGTACTTCTTCGTGGCGGGCCGCTCGCCCGCGCACGCTGCGGTCGGGGCGGTGGCCGGGGGGCGGCAGGAGGTGACGGTCGTGGTGCAGGGCGGCTACTCGCCTGCGCACGTGCGGGTGAAGGCAGGGGCGCCCGTGCGGCTGCTCTTCGACCGTCAGGAGACGTCGGGGTGCTCGGAAGAGGTGGTGATCCCCGATTTCGGGATCAGGCGCTTCCTTCCCGCCAACCATCAGACGCCGGTCGAGTTCACGCCCGAGCGCGCCGGGAGCTATGAGTTCACCTGCGGGATGGGGATGCTCCGCGGGCGGATCACGGTGGACGAACAGGAGGGGTGAGATGCAGACCCAGGTATCGCCGGAGACGGCGCGCGAGAAGGTGACCATCCCCGTGAGCGGGATGACGTGCGCCGCGTGCTCCGGACGCGTGCAGCGGGCGCTGGAGAAGCACCCGGGCGTCGAGCAGGCCGCCGTCAACCTGATGCTCCGCAACGCGACGGTCGACTTCGACCCCGCTTCGACTTCGGCGGACGCGCTGGTTGATGCCATCCGCGCGACCGGGTACGGTGCCGAGCTGGCGCATCCGGATCGCTCCGCGTTCGACGAGCAGGAGGCGCAGGATCGCGCGCACGACGAGGAGTTCCGCGAGCTGCGGGTGAAGGCCGGCGTCGGCTTCGCCGTCGCGGTGGTCGCGATGATCGTATCCATGCCGCTGATGGCGGTAGGGGAGCACGGGCACGGCGCCACCGTCGATCCCTTCATGCGCTGGGCGATGGAGTGGCTGAGCCCGGCGCTTCGTTCGGCGCTTCCGTGGCTGTACGCCATCCCGCGCGCGGCGCTGGCGTGGGGGCTGCTCGTGGCGACGCTGGGCGTGATGGCGTGGGCGGGGCGGCACTTCTACACGCGCGCCTGGGCCGCCTTCCGCCACCACTCCGCGGACATGAACACGCTGGTCGCGGTGGGCACGGGCGCGGCGTTCGTGTACTCGGTGGCGGCGACGGTCGCACCCGGCTTCTTCCTGAGCCGGGGCGTGCAGCCGGATGTGTACTACGAGGCGGTGGTCTTCATCATCGCCCTGATCCTGGCCGGCAACGCGATGGAGGCCCGCGCCAAGCGCCAGACCTCCGCCGCCCTGCGCGCCCTCGCCGAGCTCCAGCCCAAGACCGCGCGCGTCCTGCGCGGCGATGCGGAGATCGACGTCCCCGTAGAGGATGTGCGGCACGGCGACGCGGTGGTGGTGCGCCCCGGCGAGCGCATCCCCGTGGACGGCGAGGTCGTTTCCGGGTCGAGCGCGGTTGATGAGTCGATGCTCACCGGCGAGTCGATGCCGGTGCAAAAGGGGGCAGGCGACCGGGTGATCGGCGGCACCATCAACCGCACCGGCGCCTTCCAGTACCGCGCGACCACGCTGGGTGCAGACAGCGTCCTGGCCCGCATCGTCAAGCTGATGCGCGATGCGCAGGGCTCGCGCGCGCCCATCCAGCGCCTGGCGGACCGCATCAGCGCCGTCTTCGTCCCGATCGTCCTCTCCATCGCCATCGCTACCTTTGTCGCGTGGTTCGTGGTTGCCGACGTTGCGCCGGGGGTACGCGCATTCGCGGCGGCGGTGGCGGTGCTGATCATCGCCTGCCCCTGCGCCATGGGCCTCGCCGTGCCGACCGCGGTGATGGTGAGCACGGGCAAGGGCGCCGAGTACGGCGTGCTGATCAAGGGCGGCGAGGCGCTCCAGCGCGCCGGCGACCTGACCACCGTCGTGCTGGACAAGACGGGCACCGTCACCGAAGGCCGCCCCACTGTCACCGAGCTGGCACTGGCGACGGGCGGCGAGGTGGCATCGGAAGACGAGCTCCTCCGCCTGGTCGCATCGCTGGAGACGCGCTCCGAGCACCCGCTGGCGGATGCCATCGTGACGCGCGCCAAGGATGCGGGGCTCGCGCTCGCCGCGCCGGACGCATTCGAATCGGTGACGGGGCGCGGCGCGGTTGGGGTGGTGGAGGGGAGGGCGGTCGCGGTGGGGAACGCGCTGTTGATGTCCGACTACGCCATCGTCATCGACCCGCTCCAGGCCGACGCCGCGCGCTTGGCGGCCGACGGGAAGACGCCGATGTTCGTGGCGGTCGACGGGCGGCTGGCGGGGCTGGTGGCCGTCTCCGATCCCATCAAGGAGAGCTCGCGCGCTGCGGTGCGGCGGCTCCGCGCGATGGGGCTGGAGGTGGTCATGCTGACCGGCGACAACCGCCACACGGCCGAGGCGGTCGCACGCGAGGCGGGGATCGACCGCGTCGTGGCCGAGGTGCTGCCTGAGGGGAAGGTGGCCGAGATCGAGCGGCTGCAGGGAGCCGGCCGTGTGGTGGCGATGGTGGGCGATGGCATCAACGACGCGCCCGCCCTCGCCCGCGCGGACGTGGGGATCGCCATCGGCACCGGCACGGACATCGCCGCCGAGGCCGCGGACGTGGTGCTGATGCGCGGCGACCTCGACGGCGTCGCCGCCGCCATCCACCTCTCGCGCCGCACGATGCGCACGATGAAGCAGAACCTGTTCTGGGCCTTCATCTACAACGTCGTGGGGATCCCGGTCGCGGCGGGCGTGCTGTACCCCGCGTTCGGCCTCCTCCTCTCCCCGATCCTGGCGAGCGCCGCGATGGCGTTCAGCTCGGTGAGCGTGGTGGCGAACAGCCTGCGGCTGCGGCGGGTGCGGCTGGGGTGAATACCAAGCCCGGGGGCTGGTCCGCCGGGGGGTAAATCCCCCGGCTGGAACGACGGGAAGACCGCTGAAGCGGTCTCGTGCGTTGTGGAGATCGAAGCGGCGACAGATTAGGAAGATTCGCGCAGGTCCATGCCGAACGCCCCTCCCCCAGGTTGTTTTGGGGGAGGGGCCGCGAGGAACGAGCGGGGGAGGGGGCCACCGATGCCCGCCCCGAACATCATCAACGAGGATCGACCATGTCGGCCAGCACGAACGACGCACCCGCCGCCTGCGCGTGCGGGGTGGCGCACGGGGAAGAGGGGGAGCGGAGGGCGGTGGGGGTGGATGCCGGGATCAAGGAGCGTAACCTCAAGCGGCTGCGGCGCATCGAGGGGCAGGTCCGCGGGCTGCAGAAGATGGTGGAGGAGGACCGCTACTGCGCCGACGTCATGACGCAGATCTCGTCGGTGCACGAGGCGCTGCGCGGGGTGGGGCGCGAGCTGATGCGCAACCACCTGAAGCACTGCGCCGCCGCCGCCATCACGGGCAGCGACGGCGCGGCGGCCGATTCCATGTACGACGAGCTCGTGGACATGATGTACAAGCACGCCCGCTGATCACCCCGCGCGCGCCCTCCCGGGGAAGGCGTGGGCGCCGCGCTCGATCCACCCGGCCGCCTCGGCGGCGGTGACCGGCTCGGAGAAGAGGTAGCCCTGCCCGTGCTCGCAGTCCAGCCGGCGCAGGGCGCTTTGCTGTTCGGCGGTCTCCACGCCCTCGGCCGTGACGCTGAGGCCCAGCGTGCGGGCCAGCGAGACGACGCTGCGCACGATGGCGCGGTCGGACGCGGACTGGCCGACGCGCTGCACGAAGGAGCGGTCGATCTTGAGCACGTCGAAGGGAAGCTGCCGCAGGTACGAGAGCGACGAGTAGCCGGTGCCGAAGTCGTCCAGCGCCAGCCGGACGCCCCCCTCGCGCAGGGCGGTGAGGGTGGCGGCGGCGGCCTCGGCGTCCTCCACCATCGACGTCTCCGTGACCTCCACCATGAGCCGCCCCGAGCCCACGCCGAACTCGCGCAGCACCGAGCGCGTGTGCTCCGCCACGTCCGGGCGCACCACGTGGCGGCCCGAGAAGTTGACGCTCAGCGAGACGGGGAGGGCGACCGGGTAGAGCGACGTCCACTCGCGAAGCTGGCGGGCGGCGGCGCGCAGGACCCACCGGTCGATGTCCACGATCAGGTCGCTCCGCTCGGCGACGGGGAGGAACGCCTGCGGGCCCAGCAGCCCCCGCACCGGGTGATCCCAGCGGACGAGCGCCTCGAACCCGGAGAGCCGCCCGTCGCGCAGGGAGATGATGGGCTGGAATCGAAGCGTGAGCTCGTCGTGATCCAGGGCGCGGCGCAGGTCCGACTCCATGGCGCCGACGGCCGAGTCGTGCGTGCGGAGGGCCGCATCGCCCGCGCCGTAGTGGCCGGGGCCCAGCGCCTTCGCGCGGTACATGGCCCGGTCGGCGCTGGCGAGGAGGTCCTCCGGCTCCTCGCACTCGGAGCTGAGGGCGATGCCGATGCTGGCGGAGGGGTGGATCTGGACCGAGCCGGCGGTCGCGGCGGCGGCAAGGGTGCGCTGGATGCGGTGCACCACGGGCACCACCTCCGCCTGGCGCCCGGTGCCGCGCACCAGGACCGCGAACTCGTCGCCGCCCACGCGGCCCACGATGTCCGTGGGACGCACGCACGCCAGGAGGCGCTGGCCGATGGTGGAGAGGAGCGCGTCGCCGGCGGCGTGGCCGTGGCGGTCGTTCACGGCCTTGAAGCGGTCCAGGTCGATGAAGAGCAGGGTGAACTCGTCTCCCGTCCCCCGCTCGCGCGCGGCGCAGGCCAGCCGCAGCCGGTGCAGGAAGCTCGCGCGGTCCAGCGTGCCGGTGAGCGCGTCCCGGCCCTCGGCGACGGCGTCCTCGGCTTCTTCCGACGTGTGCGCGGTCAGGTCCTCGCACCAGGTGACCAGGCCCACGGGGCGCGCCGCCTCGTCGACGATGGGGTCGGAGCAGAGGCGGACGGGGAACCGGGTGCCGTCGCTGCGCACGTTGGTGCGCTCGCGCGTCCAGCGGTGCGTGCGGCGCGCGGGGAGGCCGCCGTCCAGGCTCCACAGCTCCGGCGGCGCCAGCGAGCGCGCCTCCCGCCCGTAGAGGTCCTCCACCTTGTAGCCGTGCATGCGCGCTTCGGCCGGGTTGGCGTATACGATGCGCCCCCGCTCGTCCGCGATGGTGACGCCCACCTGCGCCGTCCGCAGCGCCCCCTCCAGCAGCCGCACGCGGTGCTCGGCGCGTTTGCGTGCGGCGGCTTCCTCCTCGCGCGCCGTTTCGGCCGCGGCCGCCTCCGCCATGCACACCAGCGCGATCCTCTCCGGCCCCGACCACCCGTTGCCGCCGAGCGCGATCAGGCAGCCGAGCGGCTCTTCGCGGGCACAGCACACCGGTACCAGCGCGACGGTGGCGGCGGAGCCCGCCTCGGCGCGGGGGAGCGGGACGTAGCGCGCCGCATCGGTCGCGAGCACCTCGTTGGCAAGCGGCCGCAGCTCGCCCAGGGCGCGGGTGAGCACGGCCTGCCCGGGTGCGTCCGGCACGCCGTGGAAGCCGATTTCGGCGTTCGCGGGCACGAAGACGGCCGCGGTCGCGCCCAAACGGCGGACAGCGCCCGAAAGCAGGTCGCGGATTGCGGGGGGAAAGGTCTGCGGGCCGGGTGCGGCCAGATCGTCGCCGGTGGCGAACGTCGTCCGCGGGCTCATCGGACTGCCCCGGGCCTGGGGGTGCGTGCCGCGCGCGCGGGCGGCCTGGCCGGGGAGAGGGAGCGCGTACCGCTGGTGCGCATCTTCTTGACCTGTTCGGCGGCTCGACTGGCGTGGCCGCTCCCCTGGAGCGGCGGTAGCCTCGTAGCTTTGCGTCGCCGGCTTTCGCCGGGTTTGCCGTTTGTCGTAGGCGCCCGGGCGCGCTGCTTCCCGGGCCGGACATGCGTTTACCGCAACATGAGTAAGGGTGCGCGACCGCGCAAGCGTGTTCGCAGAGCACCGCTTCATCTATGTGGACGGGCAAAGGGCGTGCCCGGTCACATGGTTAGGCGGGACAGGGAAATGCCTGGCGGATTGGAGGGGGACCGGCGGTTGAAACCGCTGCAACAACCGCGGGAAACCTGCCTTCGCAGGTTGGGTGGCGGGTCGGCGGGAAGCGGGGCGCCGGGGCCGAATCGCCGGGGGCTGAAGCCCCCGGCTGGAACTACGCGAAGGCGGCTGAAGCCGGCTCGGGAAGCGCGCATCACGCCCCCCCCCTTTTTGTCATCCTGAGCGACGCGCGTCTCCGAACTTGCCCCGTCTGAGATCTCTGGCGCGGAGCGAAGGATCTACTGCGCGTGGCGGGGGGCTCGTCGTCGCCGGCTGGTTACTTCGCTCGCTGCGGTGCGGCGGCTCGGTCAGGGTGACGGCGGGCGGGCGTTGCGGGTTTCCGGCGGCGAAATTATTCGCGACTGGAAAAGTTTTCAGGTTGTGCGGTACAGGCGGAACTCCGGGATGACCTCGCCATCGGCGCCGATGGCGACGGGGCGGTCGCCGGTGCCGGGGGCGGCGCTCCAGCGGATCGCGTCGCCTTCGGCGTCGAGGAGCTCGAGGTAGCGCTCGATGCCGGCGTGGGTGGTGTCCGCGTGGAGGTAGAAGCGGTTGCCCAGGTGCTTCACCCAGACCCAGTCGTCGCCGTCGTAGAGGTCCTCGTCGCTGGTGGAGGTCTCGCGGATCACCTCGCCGTCCGAGGCATCCGCGTGCCAGGCGCGCAGGGCTTCGTGGAACTCGTCGCGCGCGATCGCCGACCTGCGCGGGACGTGCTCCATCCCCCCCGAGTAACGCCCCCTCACGGGCGCCGCGCCTCCCGCCAACGTTCTGGGACGCAGGGCGACTGGGGCGCGCTCGTGGCGGCTAAGATAAGGATGGGGCGGAGCTTCATGGGATGCGGCGATGTAGTGCTTTCCGGTCACGTCTCGTGTGCGTGCGGGAAGCTAGCGTGCGGAGCGCCGTGGTGCCAGAACGTGCGGGGGATTCGCGCGGGGTGGACGGGGCAGGAGGCAGGCGGTGGTGCCGGGGCAGGCGCGGGCGGCCACGCGGGGCCGCCCCTACGGGTGTTGGTGTGCGGCGTGGGGATCGGGGTGCGGGCGAGGGTGGGCAGACACGCAGGTCTGCCCCTACGACGGCATCCGTGCATTTCGCCCCCTCTCTCGATGACAGGAGGGCGGAGTGGCCTGCCCCCGCCAGCGGGGCCAGTTAGAACGGGAGAGCTGTTGGTGTTTCCTTCTTCTTCTT
>DASWNZ010000164.1:0-10129 GCA_036398975.1 Longimicrobium sp. | reverse complement strand
CTCGCCGTCGACCGCCACGCCACCAGCAAGGTGAGGACGGAGGCGGACCTGGCTGCCATCCGTACCCTCGGCTTCCGCGGGGAGGCGCTTCCGTCGATCGCGTCCGTGTCGCGGGTGGTGCTGGAGACGGCGGAGCGCGATGGGGACGGGACGCGCGTGGTGGTCACGGCCGGGCAGCTCGCGGCCGTGGAGGAGTGCGCGCGCCGCACGGGGACGACGGTGTCGGTGCGGAGCCTCTTCTTCAACGTCCCCGCGCGCTCCAAGTTCCTCCGCTCCAGCGCCGCCGAGAACCGCGCCGTCGGCGAGGTGGTGACGACGCTGGCGCTGGCCACCCCCGCGGTGGCGTACACGCTCGACATGGGTGGGCGCGACCCGCTCAACCTCCCCATCGCCTCCAGCGTCGCGGAGCGCGTGGCGGCGATCTGGGGCAACGAGTCGGCGGACGAGATGATCTCGGTGGCGCACCGCGGGGGCGGGATCACGCTCACCGGCCTGATCCAGCGGCCGGACGACGCGCGGCCCGCAAACCGCCGCACCTACCTCTTCGTCAACGGAAGATCCTTCGGCGACCGCGCGCTGATCCGCGCGGCGGACCGGGCGTACCGCACGACGATCCCGCACGGCGTCTACCCGTCGCTCTTCCTCTTCTTCGAGGTGCCGGACGGGGAGGTGGACGTCAACGTGCACCCCGCGAAGGCCGAGGTCCGCTTCCGCGACCGCCCGGCCGTCGAGCGCATCCTGGAGGAAGGGATCCGCGCCGCCCTCGCCGGGCTGGACAGCACGCCCAGCATCGGCGTGCGCGCCGCGCCTGATCCGCAGACACTGTACGAGCCCGTGGCGCAGGCGGGGGTGGCGTCCGTGCGCGAGCCGGAGCCGGTCGCCGAGCCGCAGATGACGCTCTTCGTCACGGGCTCCGCGCAGCCGTCCAGCACGCCCGCGGCGCCGGAGACGCTGGGGGAGATGCTGGGCTCCGCGCCCGTGATGTGGCAGGTTCACAACACCTACATCATCGCGGAGACGCGCACGGGGCTCGTGCTGGTGGACCAGCACTCGGCGCACGAGCGGGTGCTGTACGAGGAGATCGTGGGCGGCTTCGGAACGCGGCAGGCCTCCAGCCAGCGCCTCCTCTTTCCGCTCACCCTGCGCCTCTCGCCGGCGGAGTACGCGCTGGTGGAGCAGATCACGGGGCTGCTGGAGGGGGCCGGCTTCCAGGTGGAGCCGTTCGGCGGGCGCTCGGTGATCGTCCACTCCGTGCCCACGCCGCACCCGTACTTCGATGCGGAGCGCTGCCTCCGCGAGATGGTGGCGGAGCTGACCGAGGGATCGCCGCTGGTGGACTCCGCGCGCACGCAGCACCAGCGCATCGCGCTGTCGATGGCGTGCAAGGGCGCCATCAAGGCCGGCCAGAAGCTGTCGCAGCGCGAGATGAGCGAGCTGTTCGACCGGCTCTTCGCAACGGAGCTGCCGTACCATGACATCCACGGGCGCCCCACGGTGGTCCAGCTCTCGCTGACGGAGCTGCACCGGAGGTTCGGGAGGAGCGGGTGATCGAGACGCTGGCCATCACCGGGCCCACGGGCTCGGGGAAGACGGTGCTCTCCATCGAGGTCGCGCGGCGGCTGGACGGCGAGATCGTCTCGATGGACTCGCGCTCGGTGTTCCGGGGGATGGACATCGGCACCGCCAAGCCGACGCCGGAGGAGCGCGGCGAGATCCCGCACTGGGGGATCGACCTGGTGGAGCCGTCGGAGCGGTTCGGCGCCGGGCGCTGGGCACGGTACGCGCGTGAGAAGGTGGCCGAGATCCGCGCGCGCGGACGCGTGCCGATGCTGGTGGGGGGGACCGGGTTCTTTCTGCGCGCCCTCACGCACCCCATCTTCGGCGAGCCGGTGCTGGACCCGGTGGCGCGCGCGCGGGTAACCCGCATGATGGAGCGGATGGACGATGCCGAGCTCCTTCGCTGGCTGGCGCCGCACGACCCCGGGGCGGCGGAGAGGCTGAGCCGCGGCGGCGGGCGGCAGCGGCTGATGCGGGCGTTGGAGGTGGCGCTCCTCACGGGCCGCTCGCTCACCTGGTGGCAGCGCAACTCGCCCCCGGAAGCGCCCCCAATGGAGGTGCTCCCCGTGGTGCTGGAGGTGCCGCGCGATTTGCTCTACGCGGGGATCAACCGGCGCATGACGGAGATGGCGGAGGCGGGGCTGGTGGAGGAGGTTCGCGCGCTGGTGGCCCGCTACGGCGAGGCGGCGCCCGGGCTGAACGCGCACGGTTACGCGGAGCTGATGCCGTTCCTGCGCGGTGAGCGGTCGCTGGAGGATGCGCTCGAGCTGGCCCGCAAGAACACGCGCGACTACACGCGCCGCCAGCTCACCTGGTACCGCACGCAGCTGCCTGCGGGGGCGGTTTGGCTGGATGCTACCCGGTCCCGCGATGAACTGGCGGATGCGATCGTTTCAGCGTGGCGCGAGCGGGCGGGCGGGGCGTAAATCGCGGGCGGCGGTGCGAGGGAGGGCACGGGCGGCCACGCGGGGCCGCCCCTACGGGTTTTTTGCGCAGGGCTGAGGTCGCGGCGCGGCGGGGGTGGGCAGACACGCAGGTCTGCCCCTACGGGCATCGGTCTGCGCGCGGGGGCGGTGCGGGGGCGGGCACGGGCGCGATGAATCGCGCCCCTACCACAGATCCTCTCGCGGAGTCCGCGCAGGCGGACTTTGTGCTGTTGTTGCCGCGAGTTCACTCGCCCGGCACCACCCGGCACCACCCGGCACAACTTGGCACTAGGCACTTGGCACTCGGCACTAGGCACTGCCTTTCAATGAAAATCGGCATCACCTGCTATCCGACCTACGGCGGGTCCGGGGCCATCGCCACGGAGCTGGGGATCGAGCTGGCGCGGCGCGGGCACGAGATCCACTTCATCTCGTACGCGCAGCCCTTCCGGCTCCCGCACTTCATGGAGCGGGTCTTCTTCCACGAAGTGGAGATGAGCCGCTACCCGCTGTTCGAGCACAACAACTACTCGCTGTCGCTGGCGGCGATGATGCACGAGGTCACGCTCAGCCACGGCCTCGACCTGCTGCACGTGCACTACGCGATACCGCACGCCACCTCCGCGTGGATCGCCAAGGAGATGCTGGGGTCCAGCCATCCGCTCCGCATCGTCACCACGCTGCACGGCACCGACATCACGCTGGTCGGCCAGGAGCGCTCGTTTGGCGAGATCACCCGCTTCTCCATCCTGCGCTCCGACGGGATCACTGCGGTTTCCGACTACCTGAAGCGTCAGACCGTGGACGCGTTCGCGGTGCCGGAGGACCGGATCGAGGTCGTGCCCAACTTCGTGGATCCCAAGCTGTACGACCGCGGCAAGCTCCCCTGCCACAAGCAGGCGTTCCTGCGCGATGGCGAGAAGATGGTGGTGCACGTCTCCAACTTCCGCCCGGTCAAGCGGGTGCGCGACGTGGTCCGGATCTTCGCCCGCATGGCCAAGGAGGTCCCTTCGCGCCTGGTGCTGATCGGCGACGGCCCCGACCGGCCCGAAGCGGCCGACGAAGCGGCACAGCAGGGCGTCACCGACCGCGTGCTCTTCCTGGGGAAGCAGGACTCCGTGGCCGAGCTCCTGGCGTGCGCGGACCTCCTCCTCCTCCCCTCCAGCAGCGAGTCGTTCGGGCTGGTGGCGCTGGAAGCGATGGCCAGCGGCGTCCCCGTCATCGCCTCCAACGCCGGCGGACTGCCGGACCTGATCGAGGACGGGATCACCGGCTTCGTCGCCCCGGTCGGCGCGGTGGAAGAGATGGCGGAGGCGGGCGCGTCGATCCTCGGCGACGGGAAGCGGTGGAGGAAGATGAGCGCGGAGGCGCGCCGTTGCGCCGTGGAGCGTTTCGGAGTGGACGTGATCATCCCGGAGTATGAGCGGTACTACGAGAAGATACTATCCATTGGACGTTCGTCATTGCCGGACGGCGTTGACGGTGGCGCTATGCGCGAACCGGCGCCAGCGGCGGGGTAGTCCACTCTCTTCTTCACGACTCCGCGCGGACGCGCATGGCGGCGGCCCCGGCGGCCGCCTTCTTCGGGCGCCCGCCCTTCCTCCCGTTCTCTCTCGCCGCCGCTGCCTTTGTGCCGCCGCTGGCGCTCCCACCCTGGCGCCCCGTCACTCGAGCCGCTTCGCGCGCCAGCTCCCGCATCCATGCCCGCCCTCCGAACACGCCCGATACGAGCCCCACAACACTCAGATCGACATCCAAATCCTCCCAGTGGAGCCCCGCGCCGCCGGGGTCCACCTCCACCGCCGCAAGCTGATCGGCCGGGGCGCCGCGGAGTCCCTGAGCCAGGTGCGTAGGGAACGCGAAGAGACAGCCGTTCGCCAGCTCCAGCACCACGCGCCCCGCCTTGCGGTCGTAACGCGCGCTCGTTGCCCGTGGCTCCGTCCGGTCTTCTTCTTCCGCGCGGGCGACTGCGGCCGGAATCTGTGCCAGGATCTCCGCTTTCGTCAGTCTCGGTTCACGCATGGGTATCCCTCCACACCTGGAGCATTTTATCCTGATTGGCGTCCACGATCGCCACCGCCCGCGCCACGTCCGAAGGCTTCATCCCCCTCACACCCCGCACCGAGACGGGGGACAGGTTCACCACCGCGACCTCTCCACCCTTCCAGGCATGGACGTGCGCCGGATCGTGGTCGTTCGACCAGACTCGGAAGGTGAAGCCGGCCTCGCGGTGCGCGGTAGCCATGGGTCAAACATACCCAAGGCGTTGGGTTTCTACAAGGGGGGTACGTGCCGCTTCTCATCGTGTCCTCCCGAGTCGAGAGGCGCGTGAGATTGGCGCGCAATGAGTTGATGGGGTAAATTCCCTGCTGGCCGACGACTCCGCCGCGGCACGCGGCGCAGCGCGTAAATACCCACACCGCATCACGATGCCACTTTCCCCCGAAGCGCTCTCGCTGATCCAGGCCGCCCTCGACGAAGACGTCGGGCCGGGCGACTTCACCACGCTGTGGACGGTGCCGGAGGGGCGCCGCGCAGAGGCCCGCATCGTCGCCAAGGCGCCCGGCGTGGTCGCGGGCTCAGAGGTGGCGGCCGAGGTCTTCCGCCGCGTCGATCCGTCGCTGCAGGTGGAGGTCGCCGCGCCCGATGGCACCGCGCTGGAACCGGGCGACCTGGCGATGCGCGTCACCGGCTCCGCGCGCTCCATCCTGACGGCGGAGCGGACGGCGCTCAACTTCATGCAGCGCCTTTCGGGCGTAGCAACGGTAACGCGGCGCTACGTGCAGGCGGTGGCGGGGACGGGCGCGCGCGTAATCGACACGCGCAAGACGACGCCCGGGATGCGCGCGCTGGAGAAGGCGGCCGTGCTCGCGGGCGGCGGCGCCAACCACCGCCACGGACTGCACGACATGGTGATGATCAAGGACAACCACATCGCCGCGGCGGGCGGGATCACGGCGGCGGTGGATGCGGTGCGCGCCCGCAACGACCGTGGCCTCGTGGTCGAGGTCGAAACGACGAACCTGGACGAGGTGCGCGAGGCGCTCGCGACCGGCGCCGACCGCATCATGTTCGACAACATGCCGCCTGATTTGATGCGCCAGGCCGTGGATCTGGTCCGCGCGGCCGACCCGCGCCCGGAGACGGAGGCATCCGGCGGCATCACCCTGGACACCATCCGCGCCGCGGCGGAGACGGGCGTGGACTTCATCTCGGTCGGCGCGCTGACGCACTCCGCGCCCGCGCTGGACCTGTCGCTCCAGCTCCGCGCGCTGGACGGGTGAACGAGAGGGCGGAGCGGTGGGAGGGCGCCACCGCGGCGGAGCTGGCGGCGCGCTGGGGCGTCCCCGCCGTGCATCTCTATCAGACGGTTGGCTCCACCAACGATGAGGCGCGCACCCTGGCCGACGACGGCGCTCCCGCGGGGACGGTGGTCGTCGCCGAGGAGCAGCTCGCGGGGCGAGGCCGGGGCGGCAAGGAGTGGGCGTCGCCGCCGGGGCTGGGGATCTGGATGACGGTCGTGCTGCGCCCCGTCGCCCTCCCGGCGCCGGGGCTGCTTCCCATCCTGGTGGGCCTCGCCGCGGCCGAGGCGATCGACGAGTTCGTGCGCCCGGCGCGCGCGCAGGTGAAGTGGCCCAACGACGTGCACCTGGCCGGCCGCAAGGTCGCCGGCATCCTCTGCGAAGGCGCGTGGGAGGCGGACCGCCCCGGCGCGGTGGTGGCCGGGATCGGCATCAACTGCGGCCATTCAGGTGACGATTTCCCGCCCGAGCTGCGCGATACCGCCACCTCGCTCCGCATCAGCGCCGGGTGGGCGCCGCCGCGCGCGGAGGTGGCGGGCTCGGTCGTGCGCGCCATCCTGCGCCTGGCCGGAAACCCTCCCGCACAGCTCGGCGGCGCGCTGCTGGATGCCCTGCGCGCCCGCGACGCGCTGGAGGGCAGGGCAGTGGTCGTCACCGGCGCCACACCCGTAACCGGCACGGCGCTCGGGATCAGCCCCGCCGGCGCCCTCCTCGTGCGCTCCGACGCGGGCGTGCTGCGCACCGTCCGCTCCGGCACGGTACGGCTCGCCTGAGGCCGTTGCGGCACCCGCGCACGGCCGGGTACCTTGCAGCTCCAACCCGCCACCAAGGCGCCTGATGAAGCTGCAGATCCGCGGGGACACGCACGTCCCCGGCGACAAGTCGATCACCCACCGCGCGCTGATGTTCGCGGCGCTCGCGCACGGCGAGAGCCGCCTCTCCGGCCTGCTGCCGGGCGAGGACTGCCGCAGCACCGCCTCCGTGCTGCGCGCGCTCGGCTGCGACATCCCTGACATTCCCGAGGATGGCTCGGAGATCCGGGTAACGGGGCACGGCGTGAGCGAATGGCGGCGGCCGACGGCGGAGCTGGACTGCGGCAACAGCGGGACGACGGCGCGGCTGATGATGGGCATTCTCGCATCGCGCCCCTTTGCCGCGACGCTGACGGGGGACGAGTCGCTGCGCGGGCGGCCGATGCGGCGGGTGACGGCGCCGCTGCAGCGGATGGGCGCGCACTTCAACGAAGCCGGCGCGCCGGACCGCCTCCCCATCGAGATCGTCGGCGGTCCGCTGCGCTCTCTCGACTACGCGTCGCCGACCGCCAGCGCGCAGGTCAAGAGCGCGATCCTCCTCGCGGGCCTCACCGCGGGCGTCCCCGTCAGCGTCACCGAGCCGCACCTGTCGCGCGACCACACGGAGCGGATGCTCGCCGCGCTCGGCGTGCACGTGCAGGCGTCGCCGGTGGAGGGCGGATGGCGCGTCGCCGTGCCCGCGCACCGGCGGCCGCTCGGCGCGCTCGACCTGCGCGTGCCGGGCGATCCATCCTCCGCCGCCTTCCTGGCCGCGCTCGCGCTGATGGCGGACGAGGGCGAGCTGGTGATCCGCGGCGTGGGCGTGAACCCCACGCGCACCGGCTTCCTCACCATCGCCGAGCGAATGGGTGCGCAGATCGGGCGGACCAACGAGCGCACGGAGGGCGGCGAGCTCGTCGCGGACCTGGTGGTGCGCCCGTCGAGCCTCCGCGGCACCTCCGTCGGCGGCGACGAGGTGCCGGCTGCGGTGGACGAGATGCCCATGCTGGCCGTCCTCGCCGCGCGCGCGGAGGGGGAGACACGCATCACGGGCGCCGGCGAGCTGCGGGTGAAGGAGACGGACCGCATCGCCGCCATCGCCGGAAACCTGCGCGCGCTCGGCGCCGACGCGGAGGAACTGGACGACGGGCTGGTGGTGCGCGGCTCCGACAAGCCGCTCGTCGGACGCATCAAGACGTACGGCGACCACAGGATCGCGATGGCGTTCGGCGTGCTCGGCGCATTGCCGGGGAACGAGGTGGAGATCGACGACCGGGAGTGCGCGGCGGTCAGCTTCCCCGGCTTCTTCGATCGCCTGCGGGAGCTGACGGGAGGCCACCAGTGACGCACCAGAAGCTCAACCGGCCGGACGGGATCATCATCGCGCTGGACGGCCCGGCCGGCTCCGGCAAGAGCTCCACCGCGCGCGCCGTGGCCGAGCGGCTGGGCTACCGGCACCTGGACTCGGGCGCCTTCTACCGCGCGCTCACCTGGGCCGCCCTGCGCGCCAACATCCCCGCCGACGAGTGGGCCGCGCTCACCCCCGAGCAGCTCGACGCGCTGGACGTGCACGGCGCGCCGGAGGGCCGCAGCTACACGCTGACCGTCAGCGGATGGGACGTGTCGGAGGCGATCCGCACCCCCGAGGTCAACGCGCACGTCTCGCGCATGGCCGCCGTGCCCGCGGTGCGGGAGTGGCTGATGGATGCGCTGCGCGAGGCGGGGGCGCGCGGCGGTCTGGTGGCGGACGGGCGCGACATCGGCACCGTGGTGTTCCCCGATGCCGAGCTCAAGGCGTACCTGGTGGCGGACCCCGAAGAGCGCGCTCGGCGGCGTCTTCGGGAGCAGGGAAGCACCGACTTCACCGACGAAACCGTCCGCGAGGAAGCGATGCGCCTGCTGGGGCGCGACGAGATCGACTCGGGGCGTGCGGTGGCGCCGCTGGCGGAGGCGGCGGACGCGGTGAGGATCGACACCACCGCGCTGAGCTTCGAGGAGCAGGTGGAGGCGGTCGTGAAGCTGGCGAAGGAGAGGGCCGGGGGTTGACCAAAGGGGCGGAAAACCGTATCTTTTCCTGTTTTCCGGGGAATTTTCCGCCCCGATCCTCCATCACCCCCAACACTCCGCCGCCCCGCGCGTTTCCAGGGGCCGGCCGGAAGGGACCCAGCCACACATGGCCGACCAGATCCAGCCCGAGCAGTACCAGCCGGACGAAGACGAGAACAGCGGCGGCCTCGCCACCGCCGTAGGCAACTTCGTGAAAGGCTTCAGCACCCTTACGGTCCAGCAGGTGGCGGACCGTGCCCGCTCGCTCAACATCCGCGCCGACCTCTACGACGAAGAGGAGTACTCCGACGAGGAGTACGAGGCGATGCTGGAGATGTACGGCGACACCCTCACCAACATCGAAGAGGGTGAGATCGTCAAGGCGCGCGTCCTTCGCGTGACCGACAAGGCCGTCATCCTGGACCTCGGCTTCAAGAGCGAGGGCGCGGTGGGCCGCGACGAGTTCAAGGACCCCGACTCGCTCCAGATCGGCGACGAGGTCGAAGTCTTCCTGGAGAACCTGGAAGACGAAGACGGCGTCGTCGTGCTTTCCAAGAAGAAGGCCGACTTCCTCCGCGTGTGGGAGCAGATCCGCGTCGCCTACGAGAACAACGAGGCGGTCGCCGGCATGCTCACGCGCAAGATCAAGGGCGGCGTCACCGTCGACCTGATGGGCGTGGACGCGTTCCTGCCGGGCTCGCAGATCGCCCTGCGCCGCGTGCCGAACATCGAGGACCTGATCGGGGAGACGTACGACTTCCGGATCATCAAGCTGAACAAGCGCCGCCGCAACATCGTGGTGTCGCGCCGCGTGCTCCTCGAGGCCGACCGCGAGATCAAGCGCGACCGGCTCAAGAAGGAGCTCGAGGTGGGCCAGGTGCGCATGGGCGTGGTGAAGAACATCACCGACTTCGGTGCCTTCATCGACCTGGGCGGCATGGACGGCCTGCTGCACATCACCGACATGTCGTGGGGCCGCGTCGGCCACCCGACCGAGGTGGTGTCGATCGGCGCCGAGCTCGAGGTCAAGGTGCTCGACATCGACTGGGAGCGCGAGCGCCTTTCGCTCGGCCTCAAGCAGCTCCAGGCGTACCCCTGGAAGGACGTCGACAAGAAGTACCCGGTCGGCGCCCGCGTGCGCGGCCGCGTGGTCTCGATCACCAACTACGGCGCCTTCGTGGAGCTGGAGAAGGGCGTCGAGGGCCTGGTGCACATCAGCGAGATGAGCTGGACGCGCAACGTCCGCCACCCGTCGAAGATCGTGTCGCTGGGTGACGAGATCGAGGCCGTGATCCTGAAGGTGGACGTCGAGGGCGAGAAGATCTCCCTGGGCATGAAGCAGATCGAGGAAGATCCGTGGCACGCGCTGCCGGTGAAGTACCCGGTGGGCACGCGCCTCAGCGGCAAGGTCCGCAACCTCACCTCGTTCGGCGCCTTCGTGGAGATCGAGCCCGGCATCGACGGCCTGGTGCACATCTCCGACATGAGCTGGACCAAGCGGATCCAG
>DASWNZ010000163.1:0-8033 GCA_036398975.1 Longimicrobium sp. | reverse complement strand
GCGTCTCCGCGTCTCCGCGTGAGGCCATGCAGTTGCAGTTTGAACATCCAACCAGGTGGAGAAACTATGGAATATCGGTATGCAGTGGAGTCGGACGCGCCCTTTCTGGCCGAGATCAACCGGCAGCTGATCGAGGACGAGTGGGACGGCGGCGGGATGTCGCTGGAGCGCCTGGAGGCCCGCATGCGCCGCTGGCTGGCGGACGACGACTACAAGGCGCTCCTCTTCCAGGAGAACGGCTCCACCGTCGCGTATACGCTCATCAGCGTCGACGAGGACACGTCGTACATCCGGCACTTCTTCGTGATGCACGAGCACCGCGGCCGCGGCGCCGGGCGACGCGCCATGGAGCTGCTCCTGAAGGAGATCATCCCGCCCACCTCGCGCGTCACCCTGGACGTGCTCGCATCCAACGAGGCCGGCCGCGGCTTCTGGCGCTCCGTGGGCTTCCGCGACTACGCCATCCGCCTGGAGCGCCTCCCCGAGCAACCGGCCTCGTAGCGCCTCAGCGGGGCGATCGCGGGCCGGTGCCGGCGCCGGTGCGGTTGATGGCGCCGGCGATCTCGTCCAGGTCCTCGCGGGTGAGGTCGATGTTGGCGGCGTCCACCCAGCCATCCACCTGCTCCGGCGTGCGCCCGCCGACGATGGCGGCCGTGACGCCCGGCCACGCGATCGTCCACGCCACCGCGATGGAGGCGACGCTCGTGTCGTGGCGCTCCGCGATCGGGCCCAGCGCGTCGCGGAGGGCGAGGTTGCGCTCGATGTTGGGCATCTGGAAGTCGGCCGAGCCGCGGCGCCAGTCGTCCTCGGCCAGGGTGTTGACGCGCTCCATCGACCAGCGGTCGGTGAGGAGGCCGGACTGCATGGGGCTGTAGACGATCACCCCCGTCTCGTGCTCCAGCGACCACGGGATCTCCGCACCCGCCGCGTCGCGCCGGATCAGGGAGAAGGGCGGCTGCAGCGAGTCCACGTGGCGAAGGGCGTCGCAGCGCTCCAGGAGCTCCACGTCGAAGTTGGAGACGCCGGCCCAGCGCACCTTCCCCTCGTCGACTAGCCGGAGCATCTCGGCCCAGGAGTCCTCCACCGGCGTCCCCGTCTCGTCCGGCCAGTGGAACTGGTAGAGGTCGATCGCCTCCACGCCCAGGCGGCGCAGCGATGCCTCGCACTCGCGGCGGACGGAGGCGGGTCGCAGGTCGCGCTGGGGCGGCGCCATCTTGTCGTCCTCGTCCCACACCAGCCCGCACTTGGTGAAGACGAGGGGCCGGTCGTCATCGCCGAAGTCGCGCAGGAGGCGGCCGACCACCTTCTCCGAGTGCCCCAGGCCGTACACCGCCGCGGTGTCGATCCAGTTGACGCCCCGCTCCACGGCGTGGCGCATGGCCCGCAGCGAGTCCTCGTCGTCCTGCGGCCCCCATCCGAAGGCCCACCCGCCGCCGCCCACCGCCCACGCGCCGAACCCCACGCGCGTGATCTCGGGCCCGTTGCTTCCCAGCCTGCGCTTCGCCAGTTCCGCCATTTCCCTCTATCTCCAGTGATCAAAAAGGGGTTCAGCGGGGCTGTGCCCGCTCGTATTGCTTCGGCCAATCGCCGCGGGTGCCCAGGCGGTGCGCGGCCAGCAGGGGCCAGCGCGGCTGCCGCAGGAGCTCGCGCGCCAGGAGCACCAGGTCGGCCTGGCCGGCGCGGATGATGTCGTCGGCCTGTTCCGGGTCGGTGATGAGGCCCACCGCCGCGGTGGGGATGCCGCCGTCGCGCCGCACGCGCTCGGCGAAGCCTACCTGGTAGCCGGGCCCGATCTCGATTTTGGCGCTCGGCACCAGCCCGCCGGACGAGCAGTCGATCAGGTCCGCGCCGTCGCCGCGCAAGAGGGACGCGAGGCGCACGGAGTCGTCCACGTCCCACCCGCCCTCCGCCCAATCCGACGCGGAGATGCGCACGAAGAGCGGAAGCATCTCCGGCCACACCTCGCGCACCGCGCCGACCACCTCGCGCGTCAGCCGCACGCGGTTTTCGAAGGAGCCGCCATAGCGATCCGTGCGCTGGTTGCTGAGGGGGGACATGAACTCGTTGAGGAGGTAGCCGTGCGCCGCGTGCACCTCCACCACCCGGAAGCCCGCCTCCAGCGCGCGCCGGGCCGCGTCGCGGAAGCCATCGACGACGCGGCGGATGCCCTCCTCGTCCAGCTCCCTCGGCTGCGGGTAGCCCTCGGCGAACGCGACCGCGCTGGGCGCCCTCACCTCGTCCCAGCCGCCGTCCTCGGGCGTCACGGCGCCGCTCCCCTCCCACGGCACCTGCGTGCTGCTCTTGCGTCCGGCGTGCGCGAGCTGCGTCCCCGCTATGGCGCCATAGGCATGGATGAAGTCGGTGATGCGCCGCAGGGCAGGGACGTGCTCGTCCTTCCAGATCCCCAGGTCGCGCGGGCTGATGCGGCCCTCGGGGCGACGGCGTTGGCTTCGGTCATCACCAGCCCCGCGCCGCCCGTGGCGAAGGCGCCCAGGTGCACGAAATGCCAGTCGTTCGCGAACCCGTCCTCGCTGGAGTACTGGCACATCGGCGACACGCCGATCCGGTTCCTGAACTCCACCTCGCGCAACCTCAGCGGCGAAAAGAGCCGCGCATCCGTGTCAACCGGCAACTCGAAACCTCCGTTGGCATAGGCGAGCTCCCCCTCCCCCGGGCGGTTTCGGGGGAGGGGGATGCGTCGCGGAGCGACGCTGGGGGAGAGGCCCCTCACAGCAGCTCGCGGTAGAACTCCAGCGTCTGCGCGGCGATGGCGCGCCAGCTGAAGTGGGCAAGGACGCGCGCGCGGGCCGCCGTGCCCATCGCGGCGCGGCGCGCGGGGTCGGCCATCAGCTCGTTGACCGCGGCGGCCAGGGCGCGGGCGAAGGCGTCCGGGTCGCGCGGCTCCACCGACCCCTCGCCCTCCGCATCCAGCTGCACGAGGAGGCCCGTCTCGCCGGGGACGACGATCTCGGGGATGCCGCCCACCGCGGAGGCGACGACCGGCGTCTCGCAGGCCATCGCCTCCAGGTTGATGATCCCGAACGGCTCGTACACGGAGGGGCAGACGAAGACGGCCGCGTGCGTGTAGAGCGCGATCACGTCCGGCTTGGAGAGCATCTCCGCGATCCAGACGACCGGGACGGAGACCTCGCCCTTCACCTCCTCCACCAGCGCGCGCATCTCCTCGCCGATTTCGGGGGTGTCGGGGGCGCCGGCGCAGAGCACCACCTGCACGCCCGCGTCCAGGTGCCGGATGGCGCGCACCAGGTGCAGGATCCCCTTCTGGCGCGTGATGCGGCCGACGAAGAGGACGATGGGGAGATCGGGGTCGACGCCCAGGCGGCGGAGGACGGCGGGCTCGGGGCGCGGGCGGTACTCGTCCGGATCGATCCCGTTGTGGATCACGCGGATGCGCTCCGGCGCGACGCCGTACAGCGCCTGCACGTCCGCCTTCATCGCCTGCGAGACGGCGACAACTCCGTCCGCGTTCTGGTAGGCGGTGCGCTCGATCCAGGTGGTGACGTCGTACGCGGTGCCGAGCTGCTCCACCTTCCAGGGGCGGTGCGGCTCCAGCGAGTGCGTGGTGAGCACCAGCCGCGCGCCGGTCAGCGGGCGGGCGAGCGAGCCGGCGAGGTGCGAGTACCACGTGTGGCAGTGGACGATGTCCGGCGCCTGCACCGCGCCCACCATCGCCAGGTTGCGGGCCAGCGCGTCCAGCAGCCGCTCGTGCCGCGGGTCCTGCGCGGGCAGCTTCACCGGCACCGGGATGCCGCGCACGTGCAGGCTTCCGTGGCTCTCCCGCTGCTCCCCGAACGCCAGCACGTCCACCGTATGCGCGCCCTCCTCCAGCCGCGCCAGTTCCCTCGACAGGTACTCCACGTGCACGCCCGCCCCGCCGTAGACGTGGGGAGGGTATTCGTTGGTGAGGAGGGCGATGCGCATGGACAGTGCGTTAGTGCGTCAGTGCGTGAGTGCGTGACTACGTGAGTACATCGAAAACCTATGTCATCCTGAGCGACGCGCCGCACCGGCCTCGCCCGTACTCCGATCTGTGGCGCGGAGCGAAGGATCTACTGCGCGTAGCCAGAGGCCCGTGGGTTAATCGCGGTCCTCGCGTTTCGCCGGCTAGATCCTTCGGTCGCCGCAGAGCACCGTGCCCGCGCCGATCGGGAAGGCTCCCTCAGGATGACAAATGGGAGGGGAGTGCTTCCGCCATCCAACGCACTCACGCACTCACGCACTAACGCACTCACGCACTCACGCACTTCTGTTCAGATGACGGTGCCATCCGGTATCTCCGCATTCTTTGGGATAACGACGATCCCATCGCGGATGTACCAGTTCGGCCCCTCGCCCTCGCGGATGCCCTCGCGGTTGGTGATGATGCAGCGCTTGCCGATGGCGACGTTGCGGTCCACGATGGCGTTCTCGATGCGCGTGCCCTCGCCGATGCCGGGGCGCAGGGGGCCCTGGGCGTAGTTGCGCGTCTCGCCCTCCTGCCAGCCGTAGTAGTCCGAGCCCAGGAGAACCGCGCGGTGGATGCGCGTGCCGCCCGAGATGTACGAGCGGATCCCCACCACCGAGTCCGTGATCTCGCTGTCCTCGATGATGCTCCCCTCCGCCACGATCGCGTGCTCCAGGCGGGTGCGCGTCATCTTGGCCGGCGGCAGCATGCGGGCGTTGGTGTACAGCGGCATCGCCGGGTCGTACAGGTTGAACGCGGGGTGCGGCTGGGCCAGCATGATGCTCGTCTCGAAGTACGACCGCACCGTCCCGATGTCGTTCCAGTAGCCCGAGAACGGGTACGCCACCACCTTGAGCTCGTCGATGGCGCTGGGGATGATCTGCTTGCCGAAGTCGTGGTCGTCCGGCTTGCGGTCCAGCACGTCGCGGAGGGTGCCGGCGTTGAAGATGTAGATGCCCATCGACGCCAGGTAGATCCGTCCCGCGGCCTCCATCTCCGGCGTGGCCGGGCTCTCCTTGCCCGCCAGCTCGTCGCGCCGCGGCTTCTCGTAGAAGGCCGTGATGCGGTGCGCCTCGTCGGTGTGCATGATGCCGAAGCCGGGCGCGTCCTCGGCCGTCACCGGCGTGGCGGCCACCGTGATGTCGGCGCCCGTCGCGTCGTGGTGCGCCAGCATCTTGCGGTAGTCCATCGCGTAGAGCTGGTCGCCCGAGAGGATGATGACCTGCTCGTGCGGCACGCTGCGGATGTGCGGCATCGACTGGCGCACCGCGTCCGCCGTCCCCTGGTACCACAGCTCCGACGAGGCGGTCTGCTCGGCCGCCAGGATCGTGACGAAGCCGCCGTGGAAGCGGTCGAAGACGTACGAGTGCGTGATGTGGCTGTTGAGGCTGGCGGAGTTGTACTGCGTCAGCACGAACATGCGGTACAGCCCGCTGCTGATGCAGTTGGAGATGGGGACGTCGATGAGGCGGTACTTGCCCGCGAGCGGCACGGCGGGTTTGGCGCGGTCCTTGGTCAGCGGGAAGAGGCGCGTCCCGGCGCCACCGCCGAGAATGACTGCGAGCATCTGGCTCATGGAATACGAACGGGCAGTGTGGGGTGTGATCCGGCACCCCCCGTCACGGCAAGAAGTTGGCCCATTCCCGCTCAGGCCGCCGCGGGACTGGACAAAGAGGCCGCGCGATGGCAGAATGTCCCCTACGTACCGACCTCTCCGCCCGGCCCCTCCCCGTACCGCCTCCCTCCCTTGAGCGACCCCCCGTCCGAACCCCCGCGCATCCTGATCGTTGACGACGACCTATCCGTTCGCCGGCTGATCCGCGTCTTTCTGCAGGAGCGCGGCTACCACGTGCGCAGCGCCGCCGGCGCGGACGAGGCGCTGGAGCTGCTGGAGAACGAGCGCTTCGACATCGTGGTGACCGACCTTCGCCTTCCCGTCTCCAGCGGGCTCGAGCTGCTGCAGGAGGTGCGCGCGCGCCTGCCCGGGGTGCGCAGCGTGCTCATGAGCGGCGACGCCGACGTCCCCGCGCTGGTCGGGGCGGTGGAGCGCGGGGTGGACGCGGTGCTCCTGAAGCCGTTCGAGCTGGACGAGCTGCGGCTGCAGGTGGAGCAGTCCGTGGCGCGGCAGCGGGCCGAGCGCGCCGCCGCCCGCGAGCGCGACGTGCTGGAGGCCCGACTCCGCCACCGCGACGCGGAGAGCCGGCTCTGGATCCTGCGCGCGGCGCGTGCGCTGGTGACCGCCGTCGAGGTAAAGGACGCCTACACCGCCGGCCACGCCAAGCGCGTCACCGCCTACGCCATGTCCATGGCCGAGGTGACCGGCGGCATCGACCTGCTCCGCTACCCGCTCGCGGGCGACCTGCACGACGTGGGGAAGATCGGCATCCCGGACTCGGTGCTCAACAAGCCGGGGACGCTCACCACGGCCGAGCTGGAGCTGATGGAAGGGCACCCCGCGGCCGGCGCGCGCATCCTGGAGCCGCTGATCGACGATCCGCTGGTGATCGGCGTGGTGCGCTGGCACCACGAGCGGTGGGACGGGCACGGCTACCCGGACGGGCTGGCCGGTGACCGCATCCCGCTGGCGGCGCGCGTCCTGGCCGTGGCCGACACGCTGGACGCCATGACCTCCGCCCGCGCCTACCGCGACGCCCTCCCCTGGGACGCCGCGGTGGCGGAGATCCGGCGCTGCTCCGGCACGCAGTTCGACCCCGCCGTTGTCGCCGCCTTCGAAGCCGCCCTCCCCGTGCTCCACGCACACTTCCGCGCCCACGTCCGCTAGGGAAAAAACCATCACACGGAGACGCAGGGGGGAACGGCAAGGGCACGGTGAACCCCTTCCGCCGTTGTCTGGTTCCTCTGTGGCTCTGTGTGAGGCCATCTGTTCTGCGTGGAATCGCGACGGCGTACAGAAGCCGGACACCGCCGCGCCCCCTCGCTCGACCCTCCGCGCGCGCGTAAGATCATGGCGCGCAACCATCTGTGTCACCGGGCAATATCGGCACGCTCCCTGCCTTTGCGGGGTGCGCGGACATCCGTCCGCCGCCCCCGCCAATCCGACCGGACGCCGATGCCCTCCATACTGGACCCGCAGCCGCGCACCATCGTGGCACGCCGCCCCCATCGCGCCTCCGCAGTGCCCCACGACCCGCTCCAGGCACCCGAGCAGCTCCGCGACTGCCGCATCGTGGTGGCGGACGACGACCCCGGGGTCATCAAGGTGATGAAGCGCCTCCTGGCGCGCGCCGGCTACCGGCGCGTGTGGTACGCCACGCGCGGCGGCGAGGTGGCGCCGCTCTGCGCGGAGGTGGACCCGGACCTGGTGATCGTGGACCTGCGCATGCCGGACCGGCACGGCTTCGACGTCGTGCAGGACGTGCGCGCGCTGGCCGGCGGCGCCGTCCCCATCCTGGTGGTCACCGGCGAGGACCGCGCGACGGTGGTGCAGCAGGCGCTGGCGTGCGGCGCGCGCGACTTCCTCTCCAAGCCGTTCGAGCCGGGGGAGGCGCTGCTGCGCATCCGCAACCTGCTGGAGGTGCGCACGCTCCACACGCAGTCGCTGGCCGCCGCCGAGGCGCGCTACCGCACCCTGGTGGAAGACGCCACCGACGCCATCTGCCGCACCGACACGCGCGGCGTGGTGACCTACGCCAACCCTTCCGCCCGCGCGCTGCTGGGCGACGGCATCGTGGGGCGCGGCGCCACGGAGATGGTGCGCGAGGACGTGCGCCAGGAGGTGCGCGAGTTCTACTGCGCCCAGCTCCGCGACCGCATCCCCACCACCGTGCGCGAGGTGCCGCTGGTGGTGGACGGCGCCGAGCTCTGGCTGGAGCAGCGGGTGCAGCTCGAAGTGGTAGGCGGGCGGGTGATGGGGCTCAGCGGGATCGCGCGCGACGTGACGCAGCGCCGCGCGCACGAGCGGCTAAAGGACGAGCTGATCTCGCTGGTGAGCCACGAGCTGCGCACCCCGCTCACCGCCATCCGCGGCTCCCTCGGCCTGCTCGCGAGCGGACGGATGGGGACGCTGGAGGAGCGCGGCCAGCGCATGCTGGAGATCGCGGCGCAGAAT
>DASWNZ010000162.1:0-12882 GCA_036398975.1 Longimicrobium sp. | reverse complement strand
CCGGGGGCGCGGGCGGCGGCCGGGGGCTGAAGCCCCCGGCTGGAACCACGCGAAGCCCACTGAAGTGGGCTAGGGATTCCCCCCATTTTGTCATCCTGAGCGACGCGCGTTACCGCCCTCTCCCGTGCTCCAAGCTGTGGCGCGGAGTGAAGAATCTACTGCGCGTGGCGAGGGGCCCGGGGGTGCGACGCGGTCCCCGGCCCGGCTCCGGCTAGATCCTTCGGTCGCCGCGCGAGCCCCGCGTCCCGCGGGGATCCGCGCGGGCGGGCTCCCTCAGGACGACAGAGAGAACGCACTCACGCACTCACGCACTAACGCACTATCAGTCCCCTACAAACTCAACCACCACGAGGAACCATGCCCGACGTAATCATGATGAAGATCGAAGGCGTGCCCGGCACCAGCCAGGTCACCGGGTTCGCGGAGCAGATCGAGCTGATGTCGTACAGCCACGGCGTGTCGCAGCAGGTGACGGGCGACGTGAGCAACACGGAGCGCACCTCCGGGCGCCCCATCCACCAGGACTTCCAC
The DNA here is from genome assembly GCA_036398975.1 of Longimicrobium sp. Taxonomy (GTDB): domain Bacteria; phylum Gemmatimonadota; class Gemmatimonadetes; order Longimicrobiales; family Longimicrobiaceae; genus Longimicrobium. The sequence goes on along the minus strand of DASWNZ010000162.1, from coordinate 12,351 downwards.
GTGACGAAGTACCTGGACAAGGCCAGCCCGCTCCTCAACCAGAAGTGCTGCGAGGCCACCAACCTCAAGAGCGTCACCATCACCATCGGCCGCAACGACGCGGGCGCGGTGATCCCGCTCATCATCTACACCCTGGGCGGGGTCGTCATCTCCTCCGTGTCGGTGGGCGGCGGCGGGGGCGACAAGCCGGTGGAGAGCCTGTCGCTCAACTATGCCTCCATCAAGTGGGACTACACGGCCCAGAAGGAAGAGAGCGGCGCCGCCGGCACCGTCTCCGGAAGCTGGGACGTGAGCGCGAACAAGGTCCTGTAGCTTGCGCGAGCCGGGACGCACCCGCGGCGCACGCGCCCTCCTCTTCGACCGCTTCTTCCTCCCCGAGGAGGAAGCGGCCGCGGGGGAGGAGCCCGTGCGCGTGCTGGACCAGGAGGGGCTCCACGCATCGGTGCGGCGCGAGCTGCAGCGCCTGCTGAACACGCGGTGCCCCGTCCCCGCGGAGGTGGCCGCGGCCCGACCCCGCACCGTGCTGGAGTACGGCCTGGCCGACTTCAGCCACATGTACACCCGCGACGCCGTGGCCCGCACCGAGCTCGCCGCCGAGATCGACCGTGCGGTGGCCGCGTACGAGCCGCGCCTGCGGAACGCCCGCGCCACCGTGGACGACGCCGGCAGCGAGCGCGGGGTGCGCGTGTCCATCCACGCCCAGATGCTGGTGGGCGACGTGACGGAGGAGGTGACGTTCGAGGAGCTCGACCTGGCCGGCGGATCGCCCGACGGAGGCGCGCGGTGAGCGGGCGCGGCGAAAAGGACCTCCTCAGCTACTACCAGGCCGAGCTCAGCGACCTGCGCGAGGCGGGGGTTGAGTTCGCGCGCGAGCACCCCGGCGTGGCGCGGCGCCTGGAGCTGGAGCGCGACGAGTCGCCCGACCCGCACGTGGAGCGGCTGATCGAGTCGTTCGCGTACCTCACCGCGCGCATCCAGCAGCAGCTGGACGACGAGTTCCCGGACGCGGCGGCGGCGCTGCTGGGCGTCCTCTACCCGCACTACACGGCGCCGACTCCGTCGACCACGGTGGCGCGCTTCAGGGTGCTGGAGGGGCAGGGGAAGCTGACCACGGGCCACGGCATCCGACGCGGGACACCGCTGGTGGCGCACGCGCCGGACGGCCTCCTCTGCCGCTTCCGCACCTGCTACCCCGTCACCCTCTGGCCGGTGACGGTGGAGAGCGCGGCGATCGAGTCCGCGGACCGGGTGGCGGCGCCGCGCGGCACGCAATCGATCCTGCGCATCCGCATGCGCGGCTGGGGCGAATCGCCGCCGCGGCCCGACTCACTCTGCTTCTACCTGGGCCACGAGCTGCGCAGCGGGGCGGCGCTGTACGAGCTCCTCTTTGCCCAGGCCACCGGCGTGTACGTGCGCAGCGGCGAGACGGGCGCGCTGATCCCGCTCCCCGCCGACTCGCTGCGACCGGTCGGCTTCCGGCGCGACGAGGCAATGCTGTACGCGCCGGAGCACGCGCACCCCGCCTACCGGCTGCTGCAGGAGTACTTCGTGAACCCGCACAAGTTTCTCTTCGCCGAGTTCACCAACCTGAAGGCCTTCGTGCCGCCGGGCCCGGAGTGGGAGCTGATCGTGCCGCTGCGCCGCCCCGCGCCGGAGTGGCTGCGCGTGAGCCGGGACTCGTTCCAGCTCGGGTGCACCCCCATCATCAACCTCTTCGACCGCCTCACCGAGCCGATCCGCGTGGACCAGCGGCGCTCCGAGTACCGCCTGGTGCCCGACGTGCGCCGCACCACGACCACGGAGGTGCACACCATCCTCAAGGTGTCCGCCTCATCCGATCCAAAGAACGAGGCGGCGACGTACCAGCCGCTCTACTCCTTTTCGCACGGCAACCCGGCGCGCGCGTACTGGAACGCGCGGCGCGTACCCACCCCCAGCCGCAGCGTGGCGGGCACGGACGTCCTCCTCTCCTTCGTGGACCTGGACTTCAACCCCGCGTTCCCCTCCGAGCGCACGGTCTGGGCGCACACGCTGTGCACCAACCGCAACCTGGCGGAGCAGCTTCCGCCGGGGCAGTTCCTGGAGATCGAGGAGTCGGCCCCGCTGCACGGCATCGACGTGCTGCACACGCCCACCCTGCAGCGCGACCCGCCGATGGCCGGCGCGACGCTCTGGCGCCTCGTGTCGCAGCTCTCGCTCAACCACCTGTCGCTGGAGGGACCCGCCGGGCTGCGCACGCTGCAGGAGATGCTGCGGCTGTACAACGCCGCCTACGGCAGCCCCGGCTCCGAGCAGCAGGCCTCGGGCGTCACGGGAATCGAGTGCCGCCGCGTGGTGCGCCGCGCCGGGCACGGCGAGTGGCGGGGGATGTGCCGCGGCACCGAGATCACGCTCACCTTCGACGAGACCTGCTTCGCCGGCACGCGCGCCTTTCTGCTGGCCTCGGTGCTGCGCCACTTCCTGGGGCTGTACGCGCCCATCAACTCGTTCACCCAGACCATCGCGCGCGGACCCGAGGCGGGCGAGGAGTGGAAGGCATGGCCGCCGCTGACGGGCGAGCAGAGCGTCCTGTAGCCGACCTCCTCTTCGATCCCGGAGAGGCGGGCGGCTGGGAGTTCTGGCAGGCCGTCCGCCTGCTGGAAGCGATCCGCGACCGGGAGCGTCCCGGGGCTTGGCGCGCGGTGCGCTTCTCGTCGCACGTGGGGCTCGCGTTCCCCACGACGGACATCGCCTCCATCGACGAGCCCGCCCACGAGGGCGCCCCGCCGCGCATGTGCGTGCACTTCATGGGGTTGGCGGGGGTGATGGGTCCGCTTCCGCACCCGTTCACGGAGCTGGTGCTGGAGCGCTCGTCGCGCAGCACCCCGGCGCTGCGCGACTTCCTGGACCTCTTCAACGACCGCCTGCTGCGCCTGGCGTACGGCGTCCGCAAGAAGAACCGCATCGCCCTCGCCCTCACCCCGCCGGAGGGGACGGAGGTGGCCCGCGCGCTCTTCCCGCTGGCCGGCCTCGGCGCGCCCAGCCTGCGCCGCCGCATGGAGCCGGAGGGGGTGCCGGACGCCGCGATCCTGGCGCACGCGGGGCTCCTGGCCCAGCGCCCGCGCTCCATGGCGGGGCTGGAGGGGATGCTCTCCAGCCACTTCGGCGTGCGCATCCGCGGGCAGCAGTTCGAGGGGCGCTGGCTCCCCGTGGAGCCGGACCAGCACACGCGCATCGGCCCCGGCGGCCGCAACAACCGCCTGGGGAGCGATGCGATGCTGGGGACGCGCTTCTGGGACCAGTCCGCCGCCTTCCAGCTCCACGTAGGCCCGCTGAAGCTGGCGCAGTACCGCGCCTTCCTGCCGGACGGCCACGCGCACCGCCCCCTGCGCGAGCTGACCCGCTTCTACGCGGGCACGGACCTGGACTTCACGGCCTGCCTCCTGCTGAAGGCGGGCGAGGTCCCCAGCTCCACCCTCAAGCGCGGCGCCGAGCCGAAGCTGGGGTGGACGAGCTGGCTGGGGAGGACTTCGCTTCGCGCGGCCAAGGTGATCAAGATGAAGGGCACCCTGAGGTTCCTGGCGCTGGGCGACTCGTACACCATCGGCGAGGGTGTCGCCGAGCATGAGCGCTGGCCCGTGCGGCTGGCGGCGCTTCTGGCGGGGCAGGGCATCCGTGTGGACCCTCCCGAGATCATCGCCCGCACCGGCTGGACGACGGACGAGCTGGACGACGCCATCGACGCGGCGGCGCCGGCGGGCCCGTACTCCCTGGTATCGCTGCTGGTTGGCGTCAACAACCAGTACCGCGGCCGCTCGGCCGAGGAATTCCGCGAGCACTTCCGCTTCCTGCTGGCCCGCGCGATCGGCTTCGCGGGGAACGAGGCGCGCCGCGTCCTGGTGCTGTCGATTCCGGACTGGGGCGTTACCCCGTTCGCTGCCGAACGCGACCGCGCCGCCGTCGCCCACGAGATCGATGCCTTCAACGCCATCGCGCGCGACGAGGCCACCCACGCCGGCGCCCGCTGGGTGGACGTGACCCCCGCCTCCCGCGCCGCCGGCGCGGGCATGCTCGTGGACGACGGCCTGCACCCCTCCGGCGCCGCGTACGAGGAGTGGGCGCGGCTGGCGCTGCCGCACGCGGTGGAGGCGCTGCGGGCGTGAGGGGGGCCCTCACCCCCAGCGTCGCTCCGCGACGCATCCCCCTCCCCCCAAAACTGCCTGGGGGAGGGGGTTTTTGCGGGAGTTGGTGCGGGGTTGCGGGGGTCGGCGCGCGGGCGGGCACGGGCAGCCACGTGGGGCGGCCCCTACCGGGTTCGGGTGCGTTGGGCGGGGGTGAGGTATGGCGGGCGGTGGGCAGACACGCAGGTCTGCCCTACGGGTGACGGTGCGATGCGGCGGAGGGTGGGCGCGTTGAATTGCGGCCCATCAGGAACACCCGGCGGGCGCATCGTTCAGCCCCCTCTCATGATAACGGCGAGGGCGCAGCCCTCTCCTGTTATCGGGAGAGGGGGCAGCGAGGAACGAGCGGGGGTGAGGGCCTGCGCGAGGCGCCTACCGCTTCGTGCTGTCCACCCCCAGCAGCTCCACCGCGCCGGCGCGGCTCACCTTGATGCGCACCGGCGTGCCCACGCGGAGCTGCTGGAAGCGGTCGAGGGTGACGGGGGCTTCGTGGGTGTCGCCGTCCTCTTCGCGGAAGCGGAGGATGTACTTCTCGGTGCGGGCGCCCTCGCGCTGACGCTCGCGCAGGCGGGCGATGGGCCAGGCGGGGTCGGCGGGCTCGCTCGGCTCGTCCGCCACGCCGCGGGCGGCGAGGACGGTGTCGCGCACCCAGCGCTCGATGTCGTAGTCGTGCTTGGTGTCGTAGACCGGCTCCTGGCGATACACCGGGTCCTGGTACGTCTCGGTGCGGTAGCGCGTCTCGTACTCGGGCTCGGTGCAGGTGCGGTCCTCGAAGTGGCCGTTCCCCAGGTCGCGCGAGCCGCAGGTGTAGGTGCGCGTCCCGGTCTGCACCCGCTCGCTGACCTGCCGCTCCTTCGTCTCGTAGTGGTCCAGCACCTGGCGGTACTCGCGGATCGCGCGGTAGCTGCGCACCGGCCGCCCGCCCGAGGGCACCGACCAGTCCGATTCGCGGATGGTGCGGTACGCCTGCACTTCGAGGGTGCGGTCCCACGTCTTGGCGTCGACGACGGCCGTGACTTCCTGCGGGCTGAAGATCCACCACACCATCGCCGCGATGGCCGCCAGCACCCCGCGTCCCATCCACGGCGAGCGGCGCTTCGGCGGGATCGCCGCGGCGGCGAGCGGGGCGGTGGCGCGCCGCTCCTTGCCGTCGCGCGGGATCTCGTCCATGTCGTAGTCGTGGACGTCCTGCGTGGGGCTGCTGCCGCGGGGGGCACCGCAGCCGGGGCAGTCCGCCTCGGTGGCGTGCGCGCTGGCGCCGCAGTGCTCGCACACCCAGTCCGCGCCGGCGCGGGCGAGGGAGAGCTGCGCGGCGTCGGTGACCTCGGGCGCGTCTTCGGGGAGGTAGAAGCGGGTGCCCTCGGGGCGGGGAAGCCCGCAGCCGGGACAGTTCACCTGGCGCCCCATGTTGCCCACGGCGCCGCACGAGGTGCAGTCCCAGCGTCCTTCGCGTATGGCCATCGGTCTTCGTCCAGGGGGTGCCGCGGGGGAGGGCGGCGGTGGAGGGTGCGCCACGTGCAGGCTTCAACTATGCGCAAACGCACTCCGTCCGGCAAGCCGCGGCGATGCTCATCGATCCATAACCCGCCCGCCGCCGACGTGGCGTTATCTTCCGCGCCAACCCCCACTCCCGCGCCGACGATGCCGATTCGCGACGACCTGTACCAGAAGATGATCGAGGAGCGCCAGTCCGCCGAGTCCGAAGCTCGCCGCGGCGACCTGCGGCGCTGGCTGGTGGTGCTGGCGGTGTGCCTTCTCTGGCAGCTTGCGGGGGGCGCGCTGGTCGTCTTCGCCTTCCACACCCACATGCCCCACGACGACGCCATGCAGATCGTGTGGGGCGGCCTCGGCATCGCGGCGGCGGGCACGGTGCTCACCATCGCCATCGGCGCGCCGAAGACGGGGCGGGAGGAGTAGGGCGCGGGTGTCGCGGGCCACGCGGGCCCCCTCCCCCGCTCGTTCCTCGCGGCCCCTCCCCCAAAACCGCCTGAGGGAGGGGCGTTTCGTGTGCAGTCGTGTGCGGTGCCATGGGGCGGCGCCGGGGCGGGCACGGGCAGCCACGTGGGGCGGCCCCTACGGGTTTGGGTGCCGGGTGTGGGGATTGGGGCGGCGGCAAGGGCGGGCAGACACGCAGGTCTGCCCCTACCACGGCCGACGCGTTCCCCGATACGGCAGTACCGCACGGATGACGGCGACCTCCCCCCTCTCCCAGCGGTTTGGGAGAGGGGGGCCGGGGGGGTGAGGGCACCCATGCCCGCGTCTCATCTCATTTCTACCCACCGCGCCGCATGTCCGTGCGGTCATTAAACTTGCAACCATCACCTCACACCCGCTCTACCCACCCCCGTTGCTGACCGGCGGCGACGGAGATATCATCCGGGCATCCCAAGACGATCCCCGCACCCACGCTCCGCGCATGAAACGCAGAGAGTTCCTCCTCCGTAGCGCAGGGGGCGCCGCGCTGGCGCTCACGCCGTCGCAGCTCCGCGCGGCGGGACAGCTCCATGATGACCCGGACTACAAGGCGCTCACCGGGCGGGCGCTGGACGCGGCGCGCAGGGCGGGCGCCAGCTACGCGGACGTGCGCATCACCCGCAACCGCAGCCAGTCGATCGCCACGCGCGAGCGGCGCATCACCGGGTTCGACGACGGGGAGACGTTCGGGTTCGGGGTGCGGGCGCTGGTGAGCGGGGCGTGGGGGTTCGCCGCGTCGCGCGACCTGACGCTGGAAGAGGTGGAGCGCGTGGCGCGGTCGGCGGCGTCGCAGGCGCGGGCCAGCGCGGCCACCCTGCGCCGCCCCGTGGAGCTCGCCCCCGCGGAGGTGCACCGCGACGCGACGTGGCGATCGCCGATCCAGACGGACCCGTTCGACATCCCCATCGAGGAAAAAGTGGCGCTGCTGCTGGGCGCCAACGAGGCCGCGCTCAAAGTCCAGGGCGCCCGCTTCGTCACCTCGTCCGTGTTCTTTCTGCGCGAGGAGAAGACGTACGCCAACACGGACGGCTCGTACATCACGCAGACGATCTACCGGTCGTATCCGCAGATGAACGTCACGGCGGTGTCGGCGGACGGGAGCGACTTCCAGACGCGCATGTCCACCGACGTGCAGCCGATGGGGCTGGGGTACGAGCACGTGCGCGCCTCGCGGCTGGCCGAGAACGCGCCGCGCTGGGCGGAGGACGCGGTCAAGAAGCTCACGGCGAAACCGGTGGAGCCGGGGCGCTTCGACCTGGTGCTCCTCCCGTCGCACCTCTTCCTAACGATCCACGAGTCGATCGCGCACCCCACCGAGCTGGACCGCATCATGGGGTACGAGGCCAACTTCGCGGGAACGTCGTTCATCAGCCCCATCCAGGACTTCCTGGGGAAGTTCCGCTACGGCCCCGCCAACTTCAACATCCAGGCGGAGCGCAGCGCCCCCGGATCGCTGGCCACGGTGGGGTACGACGACGAGGGGGTGCGGCCGGACGAGTACCTGATCGTCAAGAATGGCATCCTCAACGACCTGCAGACGACGCGCGAGCAGGCGCCGCTGCTGGCGGACTGGTACCGGCAGCAGGGGAAGCCGGTGCGCAGCCACGGCAACTCGTACGCGCAGAGCTGGAGCGACGTGCAGTTCCAGCGCATGCCCAACGTCAACCTGATGCCGAACCCGGAGCGCGACGTCACGCTGGACGAGCTGGTGGGCGGCGTGCAGGACGGCATCCTGATCGAGGGGCGCGGCTCGTACTCCATCGACCAGCAGCGCTACAACGCGCAGTTCGGCGGGCAGACCTTCCACGAAATCAAGAATGGCAAGGTCGGCGGAATGCTCAAGGACGTGGCGTACCAGATGAGGACCCCCGAGTTCTGGAACGCGGTGGACGGCATCGGCGGGCGGAGCAGCTACTTCGTGGGCGGCTCCTTCAACGACGGCAAGGGGCAGCCGTCGCAGTCCAACGCGGTGTCGCACGGGTGCCCGCCGGTGCGCGTGCGCAAGATCAACGTCATCAACACCGGCCGCCGCGGGTAGAACGCACCGGCGGGACCCTTACGCGGCGGTGCGTGTACCGATGCCGCGCAGGGGGTAATCGTGCCCCTGGCAACGCGTTGGGTGCATCCCGCCCACCGCCGCGATCCGCCGTCGCAGGTTGACGGGGGAGCGCGGCGGGGGTTAGTTTTGCAACTTCTCGCGCGACAATCGCTTCCACGATCATCGACGTATCCTCCAACCCCCTCCGGGAGTCCGTACTCTCCGATGTTTCAGACGCTAAGAGCCCGCGTGGCGCTCATCCTCCTGGCCATCGCGGCCAGCTCGTTCTTCCTGTACCGCAACTACATGCGGGTGGACGAGGCCGGCAAGCCCATCGGGCAGATGGTCACGCTCGGCCTGGACCTCCAGGGCGGGAGCCACTACGCCCTGGAGCTCGACCAGACGGGGACGAAGATGACCCAGGCGCAGCGCGACGACGCCATCGAGCGCGCCCTGACCGTCGTGCGCATGCGCGTGGACGAGATGGGCGTGGCCGAGCCGCTGGTGCAGAAGTCGGGGAAGGACCGGATCATCGTGGAGCTGGCCGGCCTCAAGGAAGGGAACCGTGCCAAGGAAGTGCTGCAGAAGACGGCCTTCCTGGAGTTCCAGATCGTCCGGCCCCTGACCGAGCTGCAGCCCGGGCTTCCCCGCATCGATCAGGCGATCGCGCGTGCCTTTCCGGCGGCAGGCAAGGGCGCGGCGGCCGCGACCCCGGCGAACCCGGTGGGCGGCATCCTGCAGACGGCTCCCAAGGCCGACAGCGCGGGCCGCGACAGCGCGGGGCGTGACAGCGCGGGCGACAGCACGGCCGTGGCGGCGAACACCACCACGCCCGCCACCCCGGCGGCCACCGGTGCCAACGCGGCGCCGCTGAGCTCGAAGCTGGCCCCCGGCCCGTACGGCTCGCTGCAGATCCGCAAGACAGACGAGGCCGAGGTCGCGCGCTGGCTGGCGCATCCCGAGGTGCAGCGCCTCCTTCCGCGCGGCAGCGAGCTCCTGTGGAGCATCCCGGAGACGGAGGAGAGCAAGGAGCTGCGCACGCTGTGGTTCGTGGAGAACCGGCCCATCATGACCGGCGAGTACCTGGAAGACGCGCAGGCGCAGAGCGACCAGTTCGGGCGGCCGGTGGTGGCGTTCGAGCTGAGCCGCGCCGCGGGGCGCCGCTTCGAAAAGGCGACCGGCGATCACATCAACGAGCAGATGGCGATCGTGCTGGACAACCGCGTCTACACGGCGCCCGCCATCCGCGGCCAGATCGGCTCGCGCGGGCAGATCGAGATGGGCACCTCCAAGCTGGAAGACGCCTCGGCGCTCGCGCTGGTGCTGCGGGCCGGCGCCCTTCCCGCGCCGCTCAAGGTGGTGGAGGAGCGCAGCATCGGGCCGTCGCTCGGCGCCGACTCCATCCAGAACGGCAAGACGGCCGGCATCGTGGGCGTGCTGATCGTGGTCGGGCTGATGATCCTCTTCTACAAGTTCTCGGGGATGCTGGCCGTGGCCGCGCTGGCGGTGTACGTGCTCTTCGTGCTGGGCTCGCTGGCCGCGCTGGACGCGGTGCTGACCTTCCCCGGGATCGCCGGCCTGATCCTGTCGATCGGCATGGCGGTGGACGCCAACGTGCTGGTGTACGAGCGCATCCGCGAGGAGCTGGACGCGGGGCGCAACGTGAAGGCAGCCGTGAGCGAGGGCTTCCGCCACGCGCTCTCGGCCATCGTGGACTCCAACCTCACGACGCTCATCACGGCGGCGATCCTGTACTACGTCGGCACCGGCCCCGTCCGCGGCTTCGCGGTCACGCTGGCGCTGGGCATCATCGCCTCCATGTTCACCGCGATCTTCGTGACGCGGACGTTCTTCCTCGCGTATCTGCAGCGCCGGCCGGCCGCGCAGTCCCTCTCCATCTGACCCGGCCCGGAGGATACTGACATGCGAGTTTTCCAGAACGCGAACTACCCGTTCATGCAGTGGCGCCGGCGCGCCTACATCATCACGGCGATCCTCTTCCTGGCCGGCTTCGTGGCGATGGGGATGAACGTGGGCCGCTACGGCACGTGGCAGAACTACGGCGTGGACTTCACGGGCGGCACGCTGGTGCAGGTGCAGTTCCAGCGCCCTGTGACGGTGGAGCAGATCCGCAGCTCGGCGCGGGCGGGCGGCCACAACGAGTGGGAGATCACCCGCTTCGGCACCGGCAACGAGTACGTCATCCGCATGCCCACCTTCCGCGAGACGGCGCAGGAGACGTCGGAGAAGCGCGTGCTCGCGGCGCTCAACCCGACCTTTGGCAACGCCGTCAAGGTGACGCGCGTGGAGGCCGTGGGCCCCAAGGTGGGCGACGAGCTGCAGTGGAGCGCGCTGCTGGCGATCGTCCTCTCGATGGTGGCGACGCTGGCGTACCTCTGGTTCCGCTTCGAGTGGCGCTTCGGCCTGGCGGCCATCGGCGCCACGGGGCACGACCTGATCATCACGCTGGGGATCATCGCCATGCTGCGCACCGAGGTGAACCTCGGCACGGTGGCGGCGCTGCTCACCATCGTCGGCTACTCGCTGAACGACACGATCGTGGTGTTCGACCGCATCCGTGAGAACCTCACCAAGCCGCGCCACGGGGCGAGCTTCACGGAGATCCTCAACCGGTCGATCAACGAGACGCTGCCGCGCACGGTGCTCACCGGCGGAAGCACGATGGGGACGCTGCTGGCGCTGCTGATCTTCGGCGGCCCGGTGATCCGCGACTTCGCGCTGGTGCTGCTGCTGGGTATCTTCATCGGTACCTTCTCCTCGATCTTCGTGGCGTCGCCGCTTCTGAACGCCATCGAGGCGCGCTGGCCGCACCGCGCGCCCAAGCGCGAGCAGGCCGCTCCTTCGCGCAGCAGCCGGGAAGCGGCCGCGCGGGTCAGGGTCTGACGCTGGATGGAGCAGCCTGGCGGGCCGCCGCGGATCATCCGCGGCGGCCCGCTTTCCTTTTACGGCAGACGAAAGATGTTGATCGACACGCATGCGCACCTGGCCGACGAGCGCCTCCTCCCGGACGTGGACGCGATCGTGGAGCGCGCGCGCGCGGCGGGGGTGGAGACCATCGTCGCCATCGCCACGGGCGTGGAGGATGCGCGGGTGGTGGTGGAGCTGGCGGAGCGCTTCCCCGGGGTGTACGCCACCGCCGGCATCCACCCGCACGCCGCCTCCGCCGCCACTGACGAAGCGTTCGCCGCCGTCCGCGCACTGCTGGAACATCCGCGCGTCGTCGCCATCGGCGAGGCGGGGCTGGACTACCACTACGACTTCGCCCCTCGCGAGGTGCAGCGCGCCTCCTTTCTGCGCCACCTTGAGCTGGGGCGCGAGACGGGGCTCCCCGTGATCGTCCACGCGCGCGAGGCGGACGAGGACCTGCGCGCGCTCCTGCGCGAGGGCGGGGCGGGGACGCGCGGAGTGCTGCACTCGTTCGCGAGCGGCGAGGATCTGCTGGAGGACGCGCTGGCGCTCGGCTGGTACGCCTCGTTCAGCGGGATGGTGACGTTCAAGAACTTCGCCGCCGCCGACCTGCTCCGCCGCGTCCCCGCGGACCGCATCCTGGTGGAGACGGACGCGCCCTACCTGGCCCCCGTCCCCCACCGGGGCAAGACGAACGAGCCCGCCTTCGTCGCGCACACCGCCCGCGCCGCCGCCGCGCTGCGCGGCGAGGACCCGGAGGAGTTCGCGGCGCGGACAACGGCGAATGCGCGGGCGTTGTTTGGGTTGGGTGAGCGAACCGGCGGTTGAAACCGCTGCAACAACCGCGGGAAACCTGCCTTCGCAGGTTTGCGGGGTGGGGGCGCGAATCTCACCCCCGAGTCCGCGAAGGCGGACTTTGTGCCGTTGTTGCCGCGAGTTCACTCGCCTGGGCTCACCTGAGCCCACCCCACCTTGTCCCCCGCCACCCCCGCCTGTACTTTCCCACCCGAATCCACCCCGAAAGAAGCCCGAATGCCGCGCCGGATCCACATCCTTCCCGAGAAGCTCGCGAACCAGATCGCCGCCGGGGAGGTGGTGGAGCGGCCCGCGTCCGTCGTCAAGGAGCTGATGGAGAACGCGCTCGATGCCGGCGCGTCGCGCATCGACGTGGTGATACGGAACGGGGGGAAGACGGAGATCCGCGTGGCGGACGACGGGTGGGGAATGGGGCGCGAGGACGCCCTCCTCGCC
>DASWNZ010000161.1:0-6664 GCA_036398975.1 Longimicrobium sp. | reverse complement strand
GGCGCGATTCATCGCGCCCGTGCCCGGCGCCGCACCGCACCCCGCCTCCGACGGCCGATTTCGTAGGGGCAGACCTGCGTGTCTGCCCACCCTTTCCGCACCCTCGACGCCCGCCCCCGCACACCAATCCCGTAGGGGCCGCCCCATGTGGCTGCCCGTGCCCGCCCCCGCGCCGACCTGTGCGACCCCGGCCCTAATGCACGCCAAACGCCCCTCCCCCGCAGTTTGGGGGAGGGGCCGCGAGGAACGAGCGGGGGAGGGGGCCCCCGCCGCCCGCCTACCGCCCCGGCGGCGTCGTCGGCACCGGCGTCGGCTGTGTCGGCGGGGTTGTTGGCGGCGTCGGGGTCGTCGGCACGGGCGTTGGCGTCGGCTGGGGTGTGCCCGGCGCGGGGGCAGGCTGCTGCGCCTGCGCAGGGGTTGCGGGTGGGGTGCCGGCGGGCGGGGTGCCGCGGCGGGCGCCGCCTTCGCGATTGCGCGGGCGGTCTTCGCGGGGGCGCTGGCCGCCGCCGCCGGTGCCGCCGAAGTTGCCGAGCGGATTGCGCAGCGCGGCGGGGACGCGGCGCCACTGCTCCGGCGTCAGCACCCCCTGCACCTCTCGGAGGGCGCGCTGCACGTTCTGGCGGCCGGGCTCCAGCAGCGGCCCCACGCGCCCGAACAGCTCGCCCGCGTTCTGCGCGGTCGCGGTGGCGGGGACGGCGGCGCGGACGGCCGCGCGGACCGGCTCGTTGCGCGCGCGGAGCGAGTCGCGGATCGCCTCGATCCCCGACACCTGCTCGGGCGTCAGGTTGAGCGTGTCGCGCAGCAGGAGGATCGGCGACACCGGGTCGGGGAGGAGGCGCGAGAGGAGCGCGTTCACGTCGATCCCGCCGCCCTCGCGGACGATGCCCCCGAAACCGCCTCCCTGCCCGCCGAATCCGCCCCCGCCCGGTCCACCACCGGGCCCGCCCCCGATCGCCGCCAGCCCGCCGCCGCCCTGCCCCTGCTGCGTCCCGATCAGCAGCCGCGCGGAGAGCTGCACCTGGAACGGCGAGCCGAAGCCGCCGCGGCGCGAGCGCGTCTCGCCGAAGCGCTCGTTGACCTGGTACAGGAAGCGGTTCTGCACAGGGTCGAAGCCGCGCGGGTAGAGGAGCACCTCGTCGCGCCCGAAGCCCTGCTGCCCCCACCCGCGCAGGTTGTCGCTGCCGTTGAAGAGCAGGTCCGCGCCGGCGAAGAGGTTGGTTACGTCCAGCGACACCGAGAGGCGGCGCGAGAGGGTGGGGAGCTGCGGGCGGAAGGTGCCGCGCAGGTCCAGCGTCCCCGTCCAGGGGCCGCGGCAGCTGTTGCGGCCCGCGATGGAGCCCCGCTGCGACTCGATGCACTCGCGCACGCCGCCCTCCGCGCCGTCCAGCAAGCGCGCCATCCCGTTGGCGACCGCCGTGTCACCCGACGCGCCCGGCGCGAAGACGAACGCGCGGTCGTTGCGGGCGCCGTCGCCGTTGATGTCGCCGCCGACCAGCGGGGTGAACGGGTTCCCGCTCGTGGCGCGGCCGATCAGCGTCACCTCCCACGCCTGGCCGAAGGGGACGCCCAGGACGGTGACCAGCGAGTGGCGCCGCTCGAGGTCGCTGGTGGACCACTCGCGCACGTTGGGGTTCCCCGCCGTGGTCGGCTGCGAGAAGCCGGAGCGCGGCGCGCCAGACGAGAACGACGACTGGTCGCGGACGCGCGAGAAAGTGTACGACGTCTGGAACGAGATCCGCCGCGGAAGCTGGCCGTTGAAGCCCAGCGTCGCCTGCGTGCTGCGCGACCCCAGCTCCGAATCGACCGCGAAGACGTTGGAGAGCTCCGGGTTCTCGCGCGAGGCGAAGAAGGGGATCTGCCCCGTCGCGGTGATGGCGGAGGCCGGCGCGTACACCGGGCGACCGCCCTCGGACGCAAGGGCGAAGGCGGGTGCGTCGTCGCGCAGGTTGAGATCGCGCACGCCGTACAGGTTCACCCCCCACGCCTGGCTCACGTCGATGCTGGCGTTCAGCCGCGGGCGGAGCTGCGTCTGGAAGCCGAGCGAGGCGCGCCACGAGCGCGGCGCCCCGAACTCCGGATCGAACACCGTCACGGTCGGTAGGCGGCGCACCGGCTCGCCCGCGCCGCCATCCGCGCACGAGGAAGGGACGGCGGAGGGGTCGCGCTGGTACGCCGCCCAGTCCGGCACCGGCACGCGCGCGCCGACGCACTCCAGCAGCGTCTCGCCCGTCGCGAGGCCCGTCTGGTCCAGCGCGGAGGCGAAGAGGGAGAATGGGGCGCGGCCGCGGAACTCGCCCACGCCGCCGCGCACCAGACGCAGCGGCGCGCCCTGCTCGTTCAGCCGCCACGAAAAGCCGAGGCGCGGGCTCACGTGCAGCTCGCTCGGGATGAAGTCGGTGCGATAGCCGAAGAGGCGCTCGATCTCGGGGTTGCGCGCGGGGGACTCGTCGAAGCGCGTGGCCTCGCCGCGGGCGCCGAAGGTGAGCTGCACGCGGTCGAGCGGACGCCAGGTGTCGCCCACGTAGATGGCGGCGTTGACCCCGCCGCCCTCCGTCTCGCGCGTGGTGAGAGAGCGGGTGAAGCGCGTGGGCCGTCCCTCCTCGAACGCTTCCAGCGACTCGAACTCGAACGTGCCGAAGCGGTCCGGCGTGCTCTCCTGCCGGAACGCCGAGTGGTTGAAGAGCCCGCCGATGCGCAGCCGGTGCCGGTCGCGGAAGAGGAAGGAGAGCTCGTTGCTCACCTCCGTCGTCGTCTCGCGCGTGAGGGTGGGGAGCTGGCGGTCCCCGCCGAAGACCAGCGTCGCCACGCCGCGATCGCCCTCACCCAGCTCCGATGCGACGCGGACGCGGCCCTCGGGGACCTGTTCGTAGGCGTTCTGGTCGCGCTCGTCGCGGTTGACGGAGGCGCGCAGCTCGTTGATCCACCCCGCACCGAAGCGCGAGGTGAGGGTGAGCTGCCCCCCGCCGCCGCTCGTCCCCACCTCGCCGCCGTTGCCCAGCGTCTCCAGGAAGCCGATGCGGGCGTTGTCCTGCTCGTACACGCTCAGGTTGCCGCGCAGGGCGAGCGTGTGGCGCTGCGTCAGGTTCCAGTCCACCCGGCCCAGCGTGGTGAGCGCATCACCGGTTCGTTCGAAGAGGCCGCTGCGCCCGTTCACGCCGTAACGCGTCTGCAGGGCGCCCAGGAAGCGCTCCACCGACTCCGGGCTCACGCCCAGCGCGCGCACCGCGTCGTCGTCGCCGGGGGTGAGGGAGTAGAGCTCGTCGCTGCGGCGCTGCGCCTGGAAGGAGAGGTAGTAGAAGAGCTTGTCGCGCACGATGGGCCCGCCCAGCCCGCCGCTGAAGCGGTTCTGGGTGAAGCCGCCGCCCCACGTGGGAACGCCCGCGTTGCCCTGCAGGTTGGGATCGCGAAGCTGGTACTGGAAGGAGCCGTTGAACTGGTTCGATCCGCGCCGCGTGGTGAGCGCCACTTGCCCGCCGGAGAACTGCCCGCGCGCCACGTCGTAGGTATTGGTCACCACCTGCGTGCCGCGCACCCCCTCCTGCGGAATCCCCAGCGGCGATCCGCCCCCCGACTGCCCGCCCGAGAGCGCGGAGGTGAACGATGCGCCGTCCAGCGTCACCTGGTTGAGTGCCGCCCGCTGCCCCGCCACCGAGAACGATCCGCGCGCCTCCGACGAGTCACCCTGGGTCACCGCGACGACGCCGGGGCTGAGGGTGGCGATGCGGGCGGGGTCGTTGTCCTCCAGCGGAAGGCGGTTGACCGTCTCGCCGGGGAGGGTGCGTTCGGTGCCGCCCGCCGCGGTGTTGCTGGGCGGCGGGGTGCGGCTGGCGCGCGCCGTGATCCCCTCCAGCGCCACCGCCTGCTCGCCCAGGCGGAAGTTGGTGACCAGCACGTCCTCGTCCGCCTCGCGCGCGGCGACGGCGGTGGCGGCCGCGAAGCCCAGCGCCGTCACCCTCAGCTGGTAGCGCCCCCCGCCATCCGGAAAGGTCAGCGTGTAGCGGCCGTCCGGACGCGTGGTGGTCGACCTGCGCAGGTTTCCTTCGGCCGATACCGCCTCCACGGTGGCGCCGGCCACGGGCGCGCCCCCTGGACCCGTGACGCGCCCGGTGAGGAGGTCCGTCGTGACGCCCACCTGCGCCGCCAGCGCGGCAGGGGCGAGGAGGATGGCGCAGACCAGCGCTCTGAAATACGGCATGCGGCTCCACGCGCCCCGGCATGAGGGGCGGTCGTTGATGATCGGATTAGGGGGCTACTCCAGAAAGAACAGCCGGCAGGCCACGAACGTTGGGGCGGACCATCGTCGCCCCGCTCGTTCGGGATCGTTACTCCGGCGTTACCGGCGCCCGTTACACTCCACGGGACGATGCACGTGTCGTGCTCCCCTACGGAGGTGAACCTTGCCGACCGCTTCCTGGAAGCCTCATCTTGCCCGCGGGCTCCCCGACTTCGTGGGACTGCCCAGCCACGACAAGGCCGAGGCCGTGAAGCCGCTGAACGCACACATCCTGGTGGTGGACGACGAGCCCGACATCTCGGCGCTCGTGGCGTACCACCTGGCGCGCGAGTCGTACCGCGTCCGCACCGCATCCACCGGCCCCGAGGCGATCCGCGCGGCCGAGGTGGAGCGCCCGGACTTGATCGTCCTCGACCTGATGCTCCCCGGCATGAGCGGCCTGCAGGTGCTGGAGGAGCTGCGCCGCCGCCCGGAGACGCTGGACATCCCCGTCATCCTGCTGACCGCGCGGCGCGAGGAGCAGGACCGCATTCAGGGGCTGCGGCAGGGGGCGGACGACTACGTGGCCAAGCCGTTCTCACCGCAGGAGCTGATCCTGCGCGTGGGCGCGGTGCTGCGGCGGGTGCAGCAGGCGCCGCCGGTGGGGCGGGGCGGCAAGGTGGTGCGCGTGGGTCCTTTCTCGGTCGACTCCGGCGCCGCGCGCGCCGAGGTCAGCGGCCTGCCGCTCGAGCTGACGCCCACCGAGTACCGCCTCCTCCTGACCCTGATGGAGCGCCGCGGCCGCGTGCAGACGCGCCGGCAGCTGCTGGAAGCCGTCTGGGAGGTGACCGCCAACATCGCCACGCGCACGGTGGACATGCACGTGCAGCGCCTTCGCAACAAGCTGGGCGACGAGGCGGACTGGATCGAGACGGTGCGCGGCTTCGGCTACCGCTTCCGTACCGAGCCGCCGGTCCGCTGAACTGCAATCTCACACAGAGACACAGAGGCACAGAGGAAAGACATCGAAGTTCTCTCTGTGCCTCTGTGTCTCTGTGTGAGCCCTGCTGTTTACATGGATGATTGAATGACGCTGCGGCTGAGGGCGGACCAGAAGCTCTTCCTTTCGTACCTGGCGCTAATCGCGGCGGTGGTGGTGGCGCTCACGCTGGGGGTGGGCTCCACGCTGCGCACGCATCTTACCGAACGGCTCTCCGCGGATCTGCGGCGGGAGCTGTTCCTGGCGCGCGCGCTGTACGCCACTCGCCCCACCGCGCACCCGGACGAGGTGGCGGACTGGCTGGGCGCGCTCAGCAGCCGGCGCGTCACCATCGTCGCGCCGGACGGGCGGGTGCTGGGCGATTCGGAGGTGGATGCGGCGCGGGTGCGGCGGCTGGAGAACCACTCCGACCGCCCCGAGATCCGCGACGCGCGGCAGGGGCGCGACCGCATCGGCGTCGCGATCCGGCTCAGCAGCTCGCTGGGCGACGAGCAGCTCTACATGGCGCTGCAGGCGGCGGACGGAAACGTCATCCGCGTCGCCGACCCGCTCAGCGAGATGTACGCGGCGGTGGCGCGGGTGCAGCGCGGCATCTTTGGGGTGGGCCTGGTGGCTCTGGTGCTGGCGGGGCTCCTGTCGCTCGGCTTCTCCATCGCCATCACGCAGCCGCTGCGGCAGATCGTGAGGGCGGCGCGCGCCATCGCCGCCGGCGACCTCTCGCGCCGCGCGCGGCTGGGCGGTCGCGACGAGCTGGGCGAGCTGGCCGACGCGCTGGACCTCCTCGCCGGCGAGCTGCAGCGCCGCCTCCGCCAGCTCGAGGGCGAGCGCGCGGAGATGCAGGCGCTGATCGATTCCATGGCCGAGGGGGTGATCGCGCTGGACGCCGAGGGGCACGTGCGGCGCACCAACCCGGCGGCGCGCCGCATCTTCAACCTGGTGGGCGACCCGCGCGGCCTTTCCCCGCAGGAGGTGGCGCGGCGGCCGGCCTTCCTGGACGTGGTGCGGCGGGTGCTGGAGGGCGCGCAGGTGCGCCCCGCGGAGCTGATGCAGGACGGGCGCAGCCTGCTGGCCACCGCGCAGCCGCTTCCCGGCGGCGGCGCGGTGATGGTGTTCCTGGACGTCTCCGCCCTCCGCAGGTTGGAGGATGTGCGCCGCGACTTCGTGGCCAATGCATCGCACGAGCTGAAGACGCCGCTGACCGCCATCCGCGGCTTCAGCGAGACTTTGCTCGACGAGGACCTCCCGCCCGCTCTGCGCCGCCAGTTCGCGGAGACGGTGAAGGCCAACGCGGACCGCCTGCAGCGCATCGTGGACGATCTGCTGGACCTGTCGCGCATCGAGAGTGGCGGCTTCCGCGTGGAGCCGGAGATCGTCTCCATCACCGAAACGGCGCACGAGGCGATCGCCCCCGGCCGCGTCCAGATGGACGAGAAGCGCGTCGAGTTCGTGAC
>DASWNZ010000160.1:0-7877 GCA_036398975.1 Longimicrobium sp. | reverse complement strand
GTTCCTCGCGGCCCCTCCCCCAAACCGCGGGGGAGGGGCGTTGCGCGGGCATCCTCGCCGATTCACATCGATTCCGTAGGGGCGCGATTCATCGCGCCCGTGGCCAGCGCCGCTCCGTCACCCGTGCTCGCGCGCCGATGCTGGTAGGGGCAGACCTGCGTGTCCGCCCTCCCCTGCCCCGGCCACGATCACCCGCGTGGATCGGAGGGCCCTATTCCGCGTTCGCCGAGTTCAGGATGACCATCTTCTGCCACACCTTGGCGGAAAGGCCGGTGGTCAGCGTCTCGACCTCGTCGACGGCGGCGAGGACGACGGGGTCGTCGAAGTTCTGGGCGTAGAGGGCGGCGAGCTTGCTGTTGAGGGCCAGCATCTCCGAACAGTAGTCGAGGTAGCGCGAGAGCTCGTAGCGGCTGAGGGTGCGGCGCGGGGAGGAGGGCGTGTCGCTGCCCACGTTGACCAGGGTGCCCGGGTCCTTGGTGAGCTGGTGCATGTCCACGATGTGCGCCACGGCGCGCAGGTCGCGGATGAAGCGCAGGGCGCGGTTGCGTTTGACCCGTGCCTCGGCGCTCGCCAGGAAGTAGACGGCGGCGCCCAGCAGGATCACGTCGTTGATGGCGCTCTCGGTGGTCTGGAGCAGCTCGACGATCGTGAACCCCCGGGCAGGCGTCTCGATGCGCAGCACCAGCGAAACGAGCCCCGCCGCCAGGAGCGCGATCGCCGCCCATCCGCCCACCCGCAGCGGCAGGTGTGGGCGCGCCACCCAGCGGAGCTGCTCCCCCGTCGCTTCGGCGATGCGCAGGAGGTCGGCAGAGAGGCGCTCCAGGCCACTGCCGGGGAAGCGCTCGTGGATGCGCGTGCGCAGGGCGCTCACGGTGGCGATGATCTGCTCGGGGTTGAGCTGGGGGCCGGGGTGGCGGCCGGTCGCGAGGCGGGGCATGGCGGACATTCTTAGCCTCGCAGGCGGGCGGCGAGGCGCTCGGCGGCGCGGGCGCAGACGGCCCACATGGTGAGCGTGGGGTTGACGCCGTGGCAGGAGGGGAAGACGGCCGTGCCGAAGACGTGCAGCCCCGGCGTGTCGTGGACGGCCAGGTCTGGATCGACCACGGAGTTGGCGGGGTCGTGCCCCATCCGGCAGCCGCCCAGCTCGTGGCTGCTCACCACGCCGGCGAAGCGGGGGCCGCGCCAGGTGCGTGCGGCGCCCATCGCGCGAAGGATCTTCTCCGCCTCGCCCTCCATGAACTCGGACATGCGATGCTCGTTGGGCTGCATGTCGTAGGTGATGCGCAGCAGGGGAAGCCCCAGGCCGCTGCGGTCGCGGTGGCGCGGGTCCAGCTCCAGGTAGTTGGCGTGGTACGGCAGCGTGTCCGGCTGCAGGCGTACGGCGGCGACGTGCTGCCACTCGCGCAGGTGGTCGCGGTACGGTCGGCCCCACGAGCGCACCTCCGGCGGAAGCGCTTCGCGGCTGATCTGGATGGGGAGGCGCTGGTTCTCCACGTTGGGCGCCGCGCCGCCGATGAAGCCGTGCGCCGCCGAGTCGAAGCCCGCGGAGATGTAGTCGTCCAGGCTCCACATCTGCGCGGCGGGGCCGGTGTGGGCGTTGAAGACCACGCCGGGGAAGTGGCCCGAGACGTCCGACCACAGCTTGCTCATGACGTGCTTCCCCACCTGCCCCGCATCGTTCCCCACCCCGTTCGGATGCCGCGCGCTTCCGGAAAGGAGCATCAGCCGCACGTTCTCGAACGTGTAGCTGCAGAGGATCACCGTGCGCGCCTCCTGGATCCGCGCGGTGCCGTTGGCGTTCACGTACTCCACGCCGCTCGCGTGCCCGTCGCCATCGGTCAGGACGCGGACGACGCGGCAGTGGGTGCGCAGGTCGAAGTTGCCGGTGGCGAGCGCCTGGGGGACCCAGGTCTGCCCCGGGTGCCAGCGCTCGTCGTTGAAGGGGCCGAAGCCGCCGCTCCACGCGCAGTAGGTGATGGCCGGGTTGCCGTTGTACGGCTCGCTGTTGACGGCCACGGGGGTGGGGTACGGATGCAGCCCCAGCGACTCTGCCCCCTGGCGAAAGAGCTCGCCCATGCGAAAGGGGCGCACCGGCGGCAGCGGGTACTCGCCGGTGCGCGGCACGAACGGGTTGGCGCGCGCGTCCCCCGCGACGCCGATGTGGTGCTCCAGCGCCGCGTAGTACGGCTCCAGCTCGTCGTACGACACCGGCCAGTCGGCCAGCGTGTGGCCCTCGGGAAGTAGCCGGTCCGCGCCGGTCTCGCGGAGGTGGGAGAGGAAGCGGAAGTGGTGCGGATGGCAGCGGCGGAGCGCGCCGCCCCAGTGGATGACGGAGCCGCCCACTCCGTTCATCATGCGTCCCAGGGTAAAGGTGGCGGGGCGCGTGGGCTCGCTCTCGTTGCGGCGCCAGCGCGGCGTCTCGGCCAGGAACTTGGGGCCCATTCCGCCGCGGCAGTAGTACGACGACCCCAGCTCGTCCGGCACGAAGTCGCGGCTGGTGCGCCAGGGCCCGGCCTCCAGCCCCACCACGCGCAGCCCCGCCTTGCAGAGGATGGACGCCGCCATCGCCCCCGCCGCACCCACGCCCACCAGCACGACGTCCGCGGCGCCGGCGGGGGGCTCGGCGCCGCGCTGGGGATCGTAGCCGGGGATCTCCACCGGCTCGCGCGGGCCGCCGTCCAGGGAGTAGCCCACGTCGGCCAGCGAGAGGATGATTCCGTTCTTGGTGGCGGGCTCGGTGGCGAGGTTCTCCTCGGCCGTGTTCTCGAACCAGACGCCCGGGTGCCCCAGGAATCGCCACCCCGCCTTCCCCCGGTTTCCGCCGTACGCGGGATCGGCGAAGAGCCCTTCCTGCAGGTGCTGCCGCAGCATGGCGAAGAAGTCGCGCGGCGGCGGCACGCGGAAGCCGTCCAGCGTCCCCGCCTCCAGCTCGGCCAGGAGCGCGTCCTGCTCGGCGGGCGCGCACTCGGCGAAGGGGCGGTCGTGGCGGCGGCAGGCGGCGCGGTCGAAGCTCGCCAGCCCCGTGCGGTACTCGTCCACGCGGTCGCGGTAGGCGCCGGCGAGCGCGCGGTCCACGTACGCGAGCACGCCCAGCTCGGCGGCGCCGGGGCCGTGCTCGTCGGCCGGGAACATCCGCTCGAAGATCGCCGCCGCGGTGCGCGCCTCGTACGGGTTGAGCGCGACGAGCGCGGGGTCCGCCGGGCCGGGGTACGGCTGCACGGCTACGCGGCGGCGACCGTGTTGCGCAGCACGCCGATGCGCTCGATCTCCGCCTCCAGCACGTCGCCGGGCTTGAGCCACGTCTGCGGATTCCACCCCATCCCCACCCCGCTGGGCGTGCCGGTCGAGACCACGTCGCCCGCCTCCACCGTCTGCCCGCGCGAGAGCACGGCGATGATGGTGGGGATGTCGAAGACCAGGTCGCGCGTGCGGCTGTCCTGCATCGTCTTTCCGTTCAACCGCAGCGAGAGCGCGAGGTCGCCCGCGTCCGGCAGCTCGTCGGCAGTGACGATGCACGGGCCCATGGGGCAGGTACCATCCAGGCTCTTGCCCTTGAAGAACTGCTGGTGCCGGTTCTGGAGGTCGCGCGCGGAGACGTCGTTGATGACGGTGTAGCCGAAGATGTAGCCGAGCGCGTCTCCGCGGGCGATGTTCTTTCCCGTGCGCCCGAACACGAAGGCCAACTCCACCTCCCAGTCGAGCTGCGAGGTGATCGCGGGATCGAGCGGGATCTCGGCGCCGGGGCCGATGACGGTGGTGGGGGACTTGGTGAAGAAGACGGGGTGCTCGGGGAGCTTCTCCGGCAGCCCCTTCGCCCGTGCCGACTCGTAGGCGTGCTCCGCGTAGTTCATCCCCAGGCATACGATGTTCTTGCGCGGCCGCGGGATCGGCGCGAGGAGCCGCACGCGGTCGATCGGGAGGATGTCGCTCGCCGCTTCCACGGCGGCGCGGGCCTCATCCAGCCCTGCCTCGCCACGGTCGATCAGCGACAGCATGTCGGGTGCGACGGTGCCCAGGTCCACCACCCCGCCCTCAATGAGCGCGCCGATGCGGGCGCGGGCGTCTGCTTCGTACGTCACCAGCTTCATCGGGTGCTCCGGGTTGTGTGAGGCCCTCTCCCCCAGCGTCGCTCCGCGACGCATCCCCCTCCCCCAAAACTGCCTGGGGGAGGGGGAGGTTGGAAAGGGGCCCGGGTGGGGTTTCTATCGCGCTAGGCGGCTACGTGGGCTACGGTCTGGGGGCCCTCGGGGAGGACGGCGACGCGGGCGGCGGGGCCGTAGCGGTGGAGCAGAAGCCGCAGGGTCGCTTCGATGTCGGTGCTGGGGATGAGCATGGCGGAGCGGACGGTGTCCGGGGGCAGGGTGGAGAATAGGTGCACTTCGGCGCGGCGCTGGACCAGCGCCTGACACTGCGCCTGCCACTGGTCGTGCATCTCGAAGCCGGGCTCCTCGATCATGCGCAGGAGATCTTCGGCGGTCTCGCGCATGCGCAGGAGGTCCTTGAAGCTGCCGTGGTCGGGTAGGCCATCGCTGCATTCGGCGGCGACGACGATGGCGCCGCCGGGCTTCACGATGCGCGCGGCGGCGCTCATCCCCTTCACCGCCTGGTAGACGCTCTGGTCCAGCGGGTAGCCGCTGTTGGTGGAGAGGACCACGTCGAATGCGCGGTCCACCGCGCGGGTGGCGTGGCGCGCGACGAAACGGCAGGCATCCTCGTGGGCTTGCAGGTAGTGGCCCGCCCACACGCCCGTGATCTCGCGTCGCGGATTGATGGCGACGTTCACCAGGAAGTGCGGCGGCGCCATCGCCACGGCGGCACGGATCTCCTCCTGCACCGGGTTCCCATCTAGCCGTGCCCAGGTGGAGCCGGGGTCGCCGATCATGCGCGCGCTGTGCAGGTGCTTGATGGTGCGGATCCCCGCCAGCGCCGGGATCACCCCCTTGGGGCCGCCGCTGAAGCCCGCGAAGAAGTGCGGCTCCACGAAGCCAGTCACGATCCTGACGTCCGCGCGCAGCCACTCGTCGCTCACCCACACCTCGCCGCCCAGGGGGGTGTCGCCTACGCGGGTGAGCCCCGTCTCCGCGAAGGCATCGTGGTTGACGATGCGCATCGTGTCCACGATCTCCGCGCCGAGCATCGTTACCAGCTCGTCGCGCGTGTTGGGGCGGTGCGAGCCGGTGCCGTTCAGGATGACGAAGTTCTCGTGCGGCACGTGCGCCAGCTCCGCCATGATCCAGGGGACCAGGCGCTCGCTGGGGGTGGGGCGCGTGATGTCCGAGATGGAGATGGCGACGGTGGAACGCTCCGTTGCCAGCGTGCGCAGCGGCGCCGCGGCGGTGGGCGCGCGCACGGCTTCCAGGAACGCCGCGTACTCGTCGCGCAGCCCCGGCAGCTCGCGCGGCGAGATCACCACCGCGTCGTCGGGGACGGCCACCTGCAGCCGGCCGCGGCCGTAGGCGAGCGAGACGTGCATCCGCTACTGCGGCGGCAGCGGGGCGGCGGCCGAGCCGTACGGCATCATCCCCTCCGTGGAGCCCTCGCCGTAGCTCACGTAGACGGTCTTCTTGCGGAAGTAGTGGGCGTAGCCGTGGTGGCCGTCGTCGCCGCCCATCCCGCTGAGGCCGTAGCCGGCGTGGAAGCCCTGGAACTGCTCGGGCCCGATCTTGTTGATGTACACCTCGCCAGAGCGCAGCGCGTTCACGGCGCGCATCATCTTCTTGAGGTCGCTGGTGAAGAGGTAGGCGCTCAGGCCGTACGGCGTGTCGTTGGCGAGCGCGATCGCCTCGTCGAAATCGTCGAACGCCATCACCGGTGACACGGGGCCGAAGACCTCCTGCTGCATGATCTCCATGTCGTTGCGCACCCCGGTGAGCACGGTCGGCTGGTACCAGAAGCCGCGCCCGAACTCGCCGCCCTCGGGACGCCGGCCGCCGAGCACGACCTCCGCGCCCTGCTCGCGCGCGCGCGCCACCATTGCGTCCACTTTGACCACTTCAGCTTCGTTGACCTTGGGACCCAGGTCGACGTCGGTGCGCATGGGGTCGCCCATGCGCAGGCCGCCGGCCAGGGCGACGTAGCGCTCCAGGAAGCGGTCGAAGACGCGGCGGTGGACGTACGTGCGCTCGTTGCAGGTGCACACCTGGCCGCAGTTCACGAAGCGCGCGTGGATGGCGTTGCGCACGGCGAGCTCTACGTCGGCATCCTCCATCACGATGAAGGGTGCCTTGCCACCCAGCTCCAGCGAGACGACGGTGATGTTCTCGGCGGCGGCGGCCAGGATCTCGCGGCCGGCGCGCACGGAGCCGGTGACCGTTACCAGGTTGGTGTTGCGGTCGCGGACCAGCGCGTCGCCCACCTCGCGCCCCGCGCCGGTCACCACGTTGACGACGCCGGGCGGCAGCCCCGCCGCCTCGCAGATGCGGGCCAGCTCCAGGGCGCTGAGCGGGGTGTCTTCGTGCGGCTTCACCACGATGGTGTTCCCCGCCATCAGCGCCGGTGCCACCTTGCGGGCAAAGAGGGCCGCCGGGTAGTTCCACGGGATGATGGCCGCCACCACGCCGTAGGGAACGCTGCGGATCCAGATGTCCTCGTCGGGCGCATCGGAGGGGAGGATCTCGCCGGCGGGGGCGCGCGCGAATGAGGTGAAGTAGTCGAAGAAGCCGGCCGTGCCGCCGATCTCGCCACGCGCCTCCACCAGCGGCTTCCCCTGCTCGCGCACCACGACGCGCGCCAGCCGCTCGGCGTCCGCCTCGATCGCCCGCGCGATGCGGGTGAGGTACGCGGCGCGCTGCACGCCGCTGAGCGCTTCCCAGGCGGGCTGCGCGGCGCGGGCGGCTTCCAGCGCGGCGCGGGCGTCGTCGCGCGTCCCCTCCGGCACCTCGGCGAACGCTTCGCCAGTGGCCGGGTTGACCACCGGACGCGTCGCCCCGCCCGCGGCTCCGCGCCACTCCCCGCCGATCAGCATCGCGTGGCTTTCGAGACGTGCTTCGGACTGCATCTGCTTTCCCTTTGGTCAGGCGGCGGTCCAGCCGCCGTCGAGTACGATGGAGGTGCCGGTCACGAACGCCGCGTCGTCGGAGGCCAGGTAGAGCGCGGCGGCGGCAACCTCTTCGGGCGTGCCCAGGCGGCCCATCGGCTGGCGGGCTTCGAGGGCGGCGCGCGCTTCGGCCTTGTCCTCGACGCCGGCCAGCAGGCGCTCCACCCAGGGCGAGTCCACCGTGCCGGGGCAGACGCAGTTGACGCGGATCCCCTGCTTCACGAAGTCCATCGCCACCTGCCGGGTGAGCGCGATGACGGCGCCCTTGCTGGCGCAGTACGAGGCGCGCTTCGGCACCCCGACCATCCCCGCCACCGAGGCGGTGTTGACGATGGCGCCGCGCCCCTGCTTCACCATGTGCGGCAGCGCGTACTTGCACCCCAGGAAGACGCTGCGGACGTTGACGGCCATCACGCGATCCCAATCCTCTGGCTCGCACTCCACGGCGTCCGTGGTGGAGCCGATCCCCGCGTTGTTGCACAGCACGTCGATGCGGCCCATCTCGGAGATGGCCTTCTCGATCATGCGGCGCACCTGTTCGGGAACGCTGGCGTCCACCGTGTGCGGCAGGCAGAGCCCGCCCTCAGCGTGCACCATCGCCGCGGTCGCTTCGGCCGCCGCGCCGTCGAGGTCGGCGGCCAGTACGCAGGCTCCCTCGCGCGCGAAGAGGAGCGCCATCGCCCGCCCGATCCCCGACCCCGCGGCCGTGATCACCGCCACCTTGTTGTCTAGCCGCACGCCGCCTCTGTGTTGGGATGAGTGCCGCGCGGAGGGCCCCCTCCCCCCGCCCCCCGCCCCCGCCTGCGGGGGCGCAGGGCGGGTGAGGGGGAGAACTCCGCGC
>DASWNZ010000159.1:0-57216 GCA_036398975.1 Longimicrobium sp. | reverse complement strand
CTGCGGGGGCGCAGGGCGGGTGAGGGGGAGAACTGCCCTGCCGGTCCCACCGTCCCGGTAGGGGCGCGATTCATCGCGCCCGTGCCACGCGCTGCACCGCCAACCGCCCCCGCGCACCGATGCCGTAGGGGCAGACCTGCGTGTCTGCCCACCCTCGCCCGCACCCCGACGCCGGCCCTTCGCACGCAGAACCCGTAGGGGCCGCCCCACGTGGCTGCCCGTGCCCGCCGCCACGCCGAACCCCGCCGCCGCGCACGAATGCGTG
Organism: Longimicrobium sp.; assembly: GCA_036398975.1. GTDB lineage: Bacteria > Gemmatimonadota > Gemmatimonadetes > Longimicrobiales > Longimicrobiaceae > Longimicrobium. Next base: position 56,951 of record DASWNZ010000159.1, on the reverse strand, counting down.
CCAAAACGCCCCTCCCCCAGGCTGTTTTGGGGGAGGGGCCGCGAGTTGACGAGCGGGGGTGGGGCCCGCGCCTACACCCGCCGGTAGTGCGCGGTCATGAACAGCGTCCACTCGCCGCTGGCGAGTCGGTAGCTGGAGGTGAGGACGCGGTGGTCCGGAGCCCGGATCTCGATGGTGTCGCGATAGTCGGTGATGCTGCCGTCCTCGACGCTAGGACCGCGGGTGGAGAGGACCAGCGCGTTGCCGGACTCGTCGAGCTCGCCCTCGTAGATCCACTGGTTCGTCATCATCGAGCCGATGAAGCTCCCCACGAAGCGCCCCTTGGCCGGGTCGTAGCCCAGCGCCATCAGCGTCCCGCCGCTCCCCATCTCGCCCTCGCACACCACCCATGCGCCGCCGAGCGAGCGCACGGACTCGCGGGACTTGTGGGTGTCGGTGGGTCCGTCGGGGGACATCGCGGCCTCCATCTCGCAAGTCCACTCGCCCACCATCTGCTCCAGCCACTGGTGTTCCTTGGTCAGCTCCACATGCATCTCCGCGTCTGACATTCTCGTGCCTCTCCGTTCGGTGGATGGATGCCGGGTTCTCGCGCCGGTCTATGGTAGCGACGAACGGGGGGCGGGGAAACCGACATGACGGTCAGGCGGGCTTGATGCGGCGGTAGCGCGCCTTGAGGAGCTGCGTGATGCCGTAGCCGATCAGCCCCAGCGCGACGAGGCCGAGCACCCACGTGCCGTACGCGGTGTCGTGCAGGGCGTCGAGGGCGCCGCCCAGGCCGCGGGTCTCGCTGGCGTTGCTGTGCCGTGCGGCCTGCAGGAGGAAGAAGCCGACCACGAGGAAGACCACGCCCCGCGCCGCCAGCCCGGCCCGCGCCGCGCGAATCGCCCACGTGCGCGCGCCCGAGCTGAGCGGCGACAGGTCCAGCTGCTTGTCGAGCTTCGCCTTGTACGCCTGCACCAGCTGCGCGACGCCGTACGCCGCGATCCCCAGCGCGGCGGCGGCCACCAGGAAGCGTCCGCCGGGTGCCTCCATCACCTTCGCCGTCGACGATGCGGCGCCGCTGTTGCCGCCGCTGCTCGCCGACGACGATCCCATCGCCATGCGCACGGCGCTCAGGGCGAGCCCCACGTGGATGACGCCGCTGACGGCGAAGAGGGCGCGCTTGCCGGCGCCGTCGTGCTCGGGGTTGAGCCCGGCCTCCACGAAGCGCCAGAGGGAGTAGCCCAGCAGCCCCACCGCCACCAGGCCGAGCATGAACTTGCCGCCGGGCCGCTGCAGGATTTCGCCGAAGACGCCGTGCTGGTCCGTGACGCCGCGCTCCCCCCGCGCGGCCTGCGCGGCGATGATCCCCACGATCACGTAGACGACGCCTCGCGCGGCGTACCCCATCCGCGCCAGCCGCTCCACCCAGGGCCCCGCCTCGCGCGCCGCGCCCCGCGCCGCCGCGCCCGCCTGCCCCGCCACTCCGTCGATCCGCGCCATTCCGTTCTCCCGTCGCCGTGGGGGTGGGACTGCTTGGTGGATGGCAGAGCAAGAATGGTGACGCGTGGAGGGAAGTGAACGGCAGTGCGTGAGTGCGTTAGTGCGTGAGTGCGCTTTACTCGGCGTCGAGGGATCCCCCATTTGTCATCCTGAGAGAGCCGCCTGCACGGATTCACAAGCCGCGCGCGGGACTTTCTGCGGCGAGCGAAGGATCTAGCCGGCGAGGCAGGAGGACGGGGCACGCGCAGTAGATCCTTCGTTCCGCGCCAATGGTTTGGAGCACGGGCGAGGATGGTGAGGCGCGTCGCTCAGGATGACAAAAGGCCCTGGGGCCTTTGCACTTCGGGGGCATCCCGCGTAGTTTGGGCGCGTTTCCCGGACGCCGAGGGTGGGGTCCGGGGCGCGGGGCTCCGGGGGACGGGGCGCCGCCCACCATCCGAGATCCAGAGGTGCACTTTGGCGGATACGAGCTTCGACATCGTGGTCATCGGCGCGGGCCCCGGCGGGTACGTCGCCGCCATCAAGGCCGCGCAGCTGGGCTACAAGACGGCGTGCGTGGAGGAAGACGCGCTCGGCGGCATCTGCCTCAACTGGGGGTGCATCCCCACCAAGGCGCTGCTGGAGAGCGCGGCCATGATCACGCACCTGGGGCACGCCAAGGAGTTCGGCGTCACCGTCGGCGAGATCAAGACGGACCTCGCCCAGGCCGTCAAGCGCTCGCGCCAGGTGAGCGAGCGGCTGGTGAAGGGGATCGGCTTCCTCTTCAAGAAGAACAAGATCACCCACCTCGCCGGCCGCGGGCGCCTCGCCGGCGGGGGGAAGGTGGAGGTGACGGCCAAGGACGGGTCGAAGTCCACCGTCGCGGCCAAGCACATCATCATCGCCACCGGCAGCAAGCCGCGCGACCTGCCCTTCCTGCGCATCGACCACGACCGCGTGTGGGACTCCACCGACGCCATGATCCCGCAGTCGCCGCCCAAGACGCTGGCGGTGATCGGCGCGGGGGCCATCGGGATGGAGTTCGCGGACGTGCACAGCGCCTTCGGCACGCAGATCACCATCATCGAAGCCGCCGACCGCGTGCTGCCGCTGGAAGACAAGGACGTCTCGGCCGTGGTGGAGAAGGCGTATCGCAAGCGCGGGATGACGATCCTGACCGGCGCCAAGCTCGAAAAGGCGGACGTCGGCGCGGACGGCGTGACGCTCACCGTGAAGACGGCCAAGGGCGAGACGCAGACAATCCAGGCGGAGCGCGTCCTTTCCGCCATCGGCCGCGTGCCGCTGACCGAGGACATCGGGCTGGAGACGGCGGGGGTGAAGCTGACGGACCGCGGCTTCATCGAGGTGGACCGCCAGCTGCGCACGAGCGTGGAGGGGATCTACGCCATCGGGGACGTGGCGGGGCCGCCGCTGCTGGCGCACAAGGGCTCGCACGAGGGCGTGGCGTGCGTGGAGGCGATCCACGGCGACAAGCACGCGGGGATCGACTACTCCAACATCCCCAACTGCACCTACTGCCACCCCGAGGTCGCTTCCGTTGGCCTCACCGAGGCGCAGGCGCGCGAAAAGGGGCACGACGTGGAGATCGGCTCCTTCCCCTGGAGCGCCAACGGCCGCGCCCTCACGGCCGGCGACTCAGAAGGGTTCGTCAAGGTGATCCGCGACAAAAAGTACGGCGAGATCCTGGGCGCGCACCTGGTGGGCCCGCACGCCACGGAGCTGATCGCCGAGTTCGTGGTCGGGCGGCACCTGGAGGCCACCATGGAGGAGATGGACCGCGCGATGCACCCGCACCCCACGCTCTCCGAGGCGGTGGCGGAGGCGGCGCTGGCGTCCATGGGGCACGCGCTGCACATCTAGCAGGCGGCGGCGGAAGAGCTGAACAAGGAGGCGCGGGGCAGCGGATGCTCTCCGCGCCTCCTACAATTTCCAGCCCGTGTGTTTGATTTCGCGGCTTCGTCGTCCTATCCATCAGGCCTCACACAGAGACACAGAGGAAAGGGAAAGAACGGCAGAAGGGTTTCTCTGCGCCTTGCGGTTCCCCTCCGTGGCCTCTGTGTGAGATTGCAGTTCTTTCGTCTCCCGAAACCGTCCCATGATGCCCAGCCTCCGCCGTCTTCTCGCCGCCGCCGTGGTCGCCGCGGCCCTGTTCGCGCCCTCGCAGGGAAGTGCGCAGCGTACGGTGCGCGTTCCGCCGCTGTATCCCACGTCGCCGCCGCGGGTGATCGGGCCGGGGGTGGTGGATACGACGGGGCTCCAGTTCCGCGTGTCGCAGGGGCGGGTGCTGGGGCCGGCGGCGCTCCCCGCCACGCAGGGGGAGAGGATCAGTGCACTGGAGGCGGCACGCGTGCTGGGGCGCGCTCGGCCGCTGGCGCCCGATTCGGCGGCGCGCGACAGCTTCCACTTCCCCGCGCAGACGATGCCCGCGCCGCGTGCCGGGGCCACGGTGGTCACCGGCTTCCCGCCGCGCGACACGGCGGGGTCGGTGCCGGTGCCGCGCACGCAAACGGGCGCGCTGACCGTCACGCGGCGCGCGCCGGAGGGGGAGGTGCCGCTGGGCGCGGAGGTGACGATCACCTTTTCGCAGCCGATGGTGCCGCTCTCGTCCGTCGGCAACGTGGAGGGGCGGGTGGTGCCGGCGCGGCTCTCTCCGCAGGCGCCGGGGCGGTGGCAGTGGATCGACGTGCGGACGCTGCGCTTCGAGCCGCAGGGCCGGCTCCCGATGGCGACGGAGTTCACGGTGGAGATCCCCGCCGGCACCACGTCGGCCACGGGCGGGCGGCTGGCGGAGGGGGTGCGCTGGACCTTTGCGACGCCGGCACCGCGCGCCACGGGCGGGTGGCCGTACGGCGGCGCGACGGGCGTGCAGCCGGTGATCGTCGCCCGCTTCGACCAGAACGTGAACCCCGCGGCCGTCCTCTCCACGATCAGGGTGCAGGCCGGCGGCGCGCGCGTGCCCGTGCGCCTGGCGACCGCGGCCGAGGTGGAGGCGGACGCGGATGCGCGGGTGCGGGTGCGGGGGCTGGAGGCGGGGCGCTGGATCGCCTTCCGCCCGGTGAGCCCGCTGCCGAACAACTCCGAGATCACGGTCACCATCGCGCCCGGCACGCCATCGGCCGAGGGGCCGCGGCGCACGGTGGACAACCAGGTGTGGAGCTTCCGCACCTTTGGGCCGTTCCGCTTCGTGCGCGGGAACTGCGGCTACGGCGGGTGCAGGCCGGGGATGCCGTTCGTCCTCCACTTCTCCAACCCGCTGGCCGACTCGCTCTTCGACGCCTCGCTCGTGCGCGTGGAACCCGCCATCGAGGGGATGCGCATCGCCCCGCAGGGCAGCTCGCTGATGGTCATGGGGCGGACGCGGCCCAACACGCGCTACACCGTGCGGGTGGACGCGAGGCTGCGCGACCGGTTCGGGCAGCGGCTCGGCGCGCCGGCGACGGCCACGTTCCAGGTGGGCGCGCCGGTGGCCCAGCTCTGGTCGCCGCACAGCATGGTGGTGCTGGACCCGCAGGGGCCGCGCTCCGTGTCCGTGTTCGCGCGCGGGCACCAGCGGCTGCGCGTGCGGATTCACCGCGTGGCGCCCGAGGACTGGTTCTCCTTCGTGAACCACCACGGGCGCCAGCGCGGCGAGCCGAGGCGCCTTCCCGGGCGCGAGGTCAGCAGCCGGGTGGTGGAGCCCGGCGGCCAGACCGGCGACACGCGCGAGGTGATGGTGGACCTGACGCCCGCGCTGGACGGCGGGCTGGGCCAGGTGGTGGTGGCGGTGGAGGCGGTGGAGGGCGCCACGGCGGGCGAGCGCGACCAGGGCGTGTACCTGTGGGTGCAGGCCACCCGCATCGGCCTCTCCGCCTTCGCGGACGCAACCGACCTGACGGCGTGGGCGAGCTCGCTGGTGGACGGGCGGCCCCTCGCCGGCGTGGAGGTGAGGCTGCATCCCGCCAGCGCGGAGGTGAGGCTGAGCCCCGCCGGGACGGGGGCGGCCACCACGAACGCCGACGGGCTGGCGACGATGGCACTTCCGGCCGCGTCTGAACGCGAACGGCTCATCGTGGCACGTTTGGGGGGCGACGTCGCCGTCCTGGCGCCGGGGATGGGGAACGCGGGATGGGTGCAGCTGGCGCGGCAGCCCAGGATGGCGCGCGTGTCCTGGTACACCTTCACCGACCGCAACCTGTACCGCCCGGGCGAGACGGTGCGCTTCAAGGGGTGGGCGCGGCGGATGCCGTTCGACAAGAGCGGCACCCTGGCCCTTCCCGGGCGCGACACCGTGAGCTACCTGGTGCGCGACTCGCGCGGCAACGAGATCGCCAAGGGGACCACGCGGCTCAGCGACCTGGGCGGCTTCGATGCGTCGTTCGTGGTGCCGCAGGGAGCCAACCTGGGCCATGCATCGATCCAGGTGAGCCTGGCGGGATCGCCGAACGATTCGCACGGCTTCTCCTTCCTGATGCAGGAGTTCCGCAGGCCCGAGTACGAGGTCTCCGTCACGGCCGGCGAGGGCCCGCACTTCGTGGGCGGCGGAGCGGAGGTGGTGGCGCGCGCGTCGTACTTCAGCGGCGGCGGCCTTCCCGGCGCGCCGGTGGACTGGCGCGTGACGGCGACGCCCGGCTTCTTCTCCCCGCCGGGGTGGGATGAGTGGAGCTTCGGCCCCACGCGCCCCTGGTGGTGGTGGATGGACGGCGACGACGGCGGCGAAGAGGACGAGACTTTCACCGGCGTCACCGATGCGTCGGGGGCGCACGCGATCCGGCTGGACTTCGACCGCGCCGTTCCCCCGCGCCCCTTCCAGGTGACGGCGAACGCCACCGTCACCGACGTGAACCGGCAGACGTGGACCTCCAGCGCGTCGCTGCTGGTGCACCCGTCCGCGGTGTACCTGGGGATGAGGACGCCCCGCGCGTGGCTGGAGGCGGGCGACACGATGGAGCTGGAGATGATCGCGGTTGGGCTGGATGGGAAGCCCGTCACCGGCAGCACCATCGACGTGCGCATCCGCCGCAACGAGTGGCGCTTCGACGACGGGCGCTGGCGCGAGGTGGAGGCGGGGAGCGAGAGCTGCACCCGCGTCTCCGGTCCCACGCCGGTGCGCTGCACCCTCCGCGTGGTCGGCGGCGACTACCGCATCGAGGGGGTGACCACCGACGCGCAGGGCCGCCGCACCATCACCACGCTGCGCATGTGGGTGGCGGGGCCGGGCGTGCGCTTCCCCGGCCGCGGCGACGAGAACCAGGCGCGGAGCGTGGAGATGATCCCGGACAAGGAGCGCTACGCCGTGGGCGACACGGCGCGCATCCTCCTGCGCCTTCCCTTCCAGCCGGTGCGCGGGGTGGTGACGATCGGGCGCAACGGGATCGTGAGGACGGAGCCGTTCGCCGCCGAGGGGGCCACGCACACGCTGCGCATCCCCATCACCGAGGCGGACGTGCCGAACGTGTGGGTGCAGGTGGACGCGACGGGCGCGACCTCCGGCGGCACCGAGGAGCGCCCCACCGCCCGCGGCGTGGACATGGCGACGGGCACGGTGATGCTGCGCGTGCCGCCGCTCACCCGCACGCTGACGGTGCGCGCGGTGCCGTCCGACAGCACGATGCTGCCGGACGCGGAGGGCTCGGTGGAGGTTGAGGTGCGCGACGCGGGCGGGCGCCCCGTGGCCGGCGCCGAGGTGGCGCTGGTGGTGGTGGACGAGGCGGTGCTGGCGCTGACCGGCTACCGCATTCCCGATCCGCTCGTCCTCTTCTACCCGGAGCGCGGGGCGGGGATCAACGCGCTGCACCTGCGCGCCCTGGTACCGGTGGACCTGGGCGGCTTCCCCCCGGCCCCCGGGACGCTGGTGGGGCGCGTCGTCGACCCGCAGAGCGGTGAGCCGCTGAGCGGGGTGCAGATCAGGGTGCAGGGCTCCACGCTCGCCGCCGTGACCGATGCGCAGGGGCGATTCCGCATCCGCGGCGTGCCGCAGGGTACGCTGACGGTGGTCGCGTCGGTGATCGGCCGCGTCAGCGACAGCCAGATCGTACGTGTCGGCGCGGAGGCGCCTCCGCCGATGGTGCTGTATCTCACCCCCGCCGCGGTGGCGCTCGAGGGGGTGGTGGCCGACATGCGGATGGAGTCGGTGACCGGCAACGGGACCTCCGGCATGCCGGTGCCGGTGTCCGCCCCGCCGCCGCCGCCGCCCCCGCCCGCCGTCGAGATGCCGGCGCCGCAGGTGCTGGCGGGGCGCACCGCCGGCATCGCGCTCCGCCAGTCGGCCGGGCAGCAGCCGACGACGATCGCGGTGCGCACCAACTTCGACCCGCTGGCCGTGTGGATGGCCGCCGCGCGCACCGATGCGCAGGGGCGGGTGCGGGTGCCGTTCAAGATGCCGTCGAACCTGACTCGCTACCGGGTGACGGCGGTCGCGGTGGAGGGCGCCACCCGCTTCGGCCTGGGCGAAAGCGCCATCACCGCGCGCCAGCCGCTGATGGTGCGGCCGTCGCCGCCGCGCTTCCTCAACTTCGGCGACCGTTTCGAGCTTCCCGTCGTCCTCCAGAACACCACGGGGGCGCCGATGGTGGTGCAGGTGGCGGCGCGCGCGGTGGGGGTGAGCTTCACCGATCCGGGCCGGCGCGTCACCATCCCCGCGCGTGACCGGGTAGAGGTGCGCCTGGCCGCGGAGGCCGTGGAGGCCGGGCAGGCGCGCTTCCAGGTGGTGGCCGCCGCGGCGGACGGCGCGACGGACGCGGCGGAGTTCTCGCTCCCCGTCTACACCCCGGCCACGGCCGAGGCGTTCGCCACCTACGGCAACCTGGCCCAGGGCGCGGCCACCCTTCCGCTTGACGTGCCGATGGACGTAATCCCGTCGTTCGGCGGGCTGGAGGTGACCACTTCGTCCACTGCGCTGAGCGAGCTGACGGACGCCTTCCTCTACCTGGTGGGCTACCGCTTCGAGGGTACGGAGCAGATCGCGTCGCGGATGATCGCCGTGGCGGCTCTGCGCGACGTGCTGGGTGCCTTCAACACCGAGGGGCTGCCGTCGGCGGACTCGCTGCGCGCATCGGTCGCGTCGGACGTGCGGCTGCTGGCGGCGCGCCAGAACGGCGACGGCGGGTTCGCGTGGTGGCAGCGCGGGCGCGAGTCGGCGCCGTACGCCAGCATCCACGCCGCGCACGCCCTGCAGCGGGTGAGCGAGGCCGGCTACGACGTGCCGGCTGAGGTCCTCCAGCGTGCGCGCAACTACCTGCGCGCCGTCCCGGGCAACCTTCCGCGGGCGTACCCCGCGGACGCACGCCGCGCGCTGCACGCCTACGCCCTCTACACCCGCCGCCGCCTGGGCGACGAGGTGTCCGGCGAGGTGCGCCGGCTGGTGGCCGAGGCGGGCGGGGTGAACCAGCTCCAGCTGGAGCCGGCCGGGTGGCTCCTCTCGGCGACGGCGGGGGAGCGCGGGCCGGCGGCGGTGCGCGACTCGCTGCTGCGCCTCGTGAACAACCGCGCGACGGAGACGGCTACGACGGCCACCTTCGCCACGAGCTACACGGAGGGCGAGTACCTGCTTCTGCACTCGTCGCGGCGCACGGACGCCGTGGTGCTGGAGGGGCTCCTGGCCGCCGACCCGCGCAACGAGCTGGTGGCCAAGACGGTGCGCGGCCTCCTGGGCAACCGCGTGCGCGGGCGCTGGAGCAACACGCAGGAGAACGCGTGGGTGCTGCTGGCGGTGCAGCGCTACTTCCGCGAGTACGAGGCGCAGACCCCCGACTTCCTGGCCCGCGTCTGGCTGGGCGACCGGCTGGCGGGGAGCGCGCCCTTCCGCGGCCGCTCCGCCACCCGCGGCCAGACGGAGATCCCGATGCGCGTCCTGCAGGAGCTCCGCCCCCCGTCGCTGACGGTGGGGATGGAGGGCACGGGCCGGCTGTACTACCGCGCCGGCCTCCGCTACGCCCCGCGCGACCTGGTGCTCACGCCGATGCAGCGCGGCTTCGCGGTGGAGCGCACCTACGAAGCGGTGGACAGTGCGGGCGACGTGTCGCGCGGCGAGGACGGGATCTGGCGGGTGCGCGCGGGCGCGCGGATCCGCGTGACGGTCACGATGACGGCCCCGTCGCGCCGGCTGCACGTGGCGCTGATCGATCCGCTCCCGGCAGGGTGGGAGCCGGTGAACAACGAGCTGCGCGGTGCCGAGCCCGAGGGTCGCGGCGACGATGGCCCGGTGCGGCCGATGGGACCGGTGGCGCGAGTGCTGATGACGGGCCGCGGCTACTTCGGCGGGAGCTGGTGGGAGCACCAGAACCTGCGCGACGACCGGGCGGAGGCGTTCACGTCGCTGCTGCCGGCGGGGGTGTACACCTACACGTACGTGGCCCGCGCCACCACCCCGGGCCTCTTCATCGTCCCGCCCCCACGCGCGGAGGAGATGTACTCGCCCGAGACGTTCGGGCGCGGGGGGACGGATCGGGTGATCGTGCGGTAGGGGCGCGCGTGGGCCCAGCGTGGGCCCCCTCCCCCGCTCGTCACCTCGCTGCCCCTCCCCCGAAAACTACCCGGGGAGGGGCGGTGGGCGTGCATGGGGGCGCGGTTGCGGGGTTCGCCGCGGGGGAGGCCCGGGCAGCCACATGGGGCGGTCCCTACATGGTGACGTGGCGTGCGGCGGGGTCGCGGTGGCGGGGAGGGTGGGCAGACACGCAGGTCTGCCCCTACGGGTTGCGGTGCGCGTCACACGCGTTACGAAACATGCCCCCGCCTCGAAGGTCCGCGGCGGGGCATGATTTCTCCCCCTCACCCGCCCTGCGCCCCCGCAGGCGAGGGAGGGGGCTGGGGGGAGGGAGCATCGAGCGCCTGCAGGAGGCGTATGGCTTCGCGCTTCTCCTTTTTGCCGAGGGGGGCGAGCGCGGCCTTGATGCGCGCGGTATGCTCGGGGAGGATGCGCCTCACCAGCGTCTCGCCATCCGTCGTGAGCGCGGCGAGGCGGGCGCGGCGGTCGAGGGGGTGGCCGCGGCGCTCCACCAGGCCGCGCTTCTCCAGGCGGTCCACCAGGTAGGTGATGCCGCCGCTGGAGACCAGGACGCGCCGCTGCACCTCGCCCACGAGCATGGGGCCACGGTGGAGGAGGGCTTCCAGGACCCCGAACTCCGCCGGCGTGAGGCCGTGGCGCGCCAGGTCGTCCGCGGCCTGGGCCTGCACGGCGCCGTACGCGCGCGCCAGCGCAGCCCACAGGCGCAGCGTGAGCGACTGCGCCTCGGCAGCGGTGGGGTCGAGCTCGGGGGGAGCGGGCATCTCTCGGCTACTCGGGGTGAGGGGTGGATGGGTGCAACCCGCGAGGCGCCCGGTTCTTGCACGCGCCGGTCTTTCTTGTGGCTCAACCATCCGAACGCGTGCCATGACGGACTCCACCTTCCCCGTGCAACCGACGGACCCTCGCGCCGCCCGCCGTCCACGAACGACGCCGGTTCGGCGCTACGCGATCGCCGCGGGCGCGATGGCGGTGGCGCTCGCCGTGTCGGTGGTGCTGCGGCCGTACCTGCATCCCAGCTACTTCTTCGTGATGCTGGGTGGGGTGGTGGTGGCGGCCTGGTACGGCGGGCTCGGGCCGGGACTGCTGGCGAGCGTGCTGGGGCTGGTGGGCGGAAACTACTTCCTGATGGAGCCGTTCGGCGCGTTCGGACTGCGCGGGTGGGGCGACGTGGTGCGTCTCGCGCTGTTCGGGGCCCTGGGGTACGTAACCAGTGCCCTCAGCGAGACGCTGCGCCAGGCGCGCGAGGAAGCCGAGGAACGGGCGGAGGAGGCGACGCGGCTCGCGATGCAGCTCCAGGAACAGGCCGTTGAGCTGGAGCAGCAGACGGAGGAGGCGCAGGCGCTGAACGTGGAGCTGGAGCAGCAGGTGGAGGAGACGGAGCGGCTGCGGCTGGATCTCGTCGCCGCCAACGAGCAGCTCCGTGCCCGCGAGCGCGCCGCGCAGGCCGAGCGCGAGCGCCTCCGCCACATCCTGGAGACGATGGTGGAGGGCGTGGTGCTCGTGGACCGCGAGGGGAACGTCGGCTACGCCAATCCGGCCGGCGAGCGCATCCTCTCCACCTCGTCCGCCGGCGCGGCGATGGAGCTTCCCATCGACAGGGTCTTCCGCGAGGGCGCGGCGGTGCACGGGCGCGAGGTGGTGCTGGGGGGCGGGGACGGCGCGCGGCGCGTGCTCCGGGTTAGCGCCGCGCCGCTGCTGTCGCCCGAGGGAGAGGCGGACGGGGCGGTGATCTCCTTCGACGACGCCACCGACCGCCACCGCGCCGAGGAGGCGCTGCGCGAGAGCGAGGAGCGCTTCCGCATGCTGGCGGACGCGGCGCCGGTGCTCCTCTGGATGGCGAAGCCGGACGGGCGCCGCAACTTCTTCAACCGTCCCTGGCTGGAGTTCACCGGACGGATGCTGGAGGAGGAGCTGGGCGACGGCTGGGCGGACGGCGTGCACCGCCACGACCGGGAGCGCTGCCTGGACACCTTCCGGTCGAGCCTGGCCGCGCGCCGCGCCTTCCGCATGGAGTACCGGCTGCGGCGGGCGGACGGGGAGTTCCGCTGGCTGCTGGAAACCGGCATTCCGCGCTTCACCCCGGACGGCTCGTTCGAGGGGTACATCGGCGCGTGCATCGACATCAACGAGCGCCACGAGGCGGAGGAGCAGCAGCGCTTCCTCACCCGGGCGGGCGACGTGCTGGCGTCGTCGCTCGAGTACAAGGAGACGCTGCGGCGCGTGTGCCGGCTGGCGGTGCCCGTGCTGGCCGACTTCTGCGTCATCGACCTGCTGGTGGACGGGCGCATCGAACGGGTGGAGGCGGTGAGCGCAGACCCGGCGCAGGAGGCGCTCGTGGGGGAGCTGCGCCGCTTCGGCCCAGCGGGGACCATCCCCGCCGCGCTCGCCACCCGCGAGACGCGGGTGGTCAACGATCTGGCCGCCGAGCGCGTGGACGAGTCGCTGGCCGACCCCGCGCACCGCGACGTGGTGAGCCGCCTGGCGGTGACGGCGTACGCGGCGGTGCCGCTGGTCGCCGGGGGGCGGGTGATGGGCTCCATCCTCCTCTGCAGCGCCGGCTCCGGCCGCCGCTTCGATCCGGCCGACGTGCACCGCGCGGAGGAGCTGGCCCGCCGCGCCGCGTACGCCATCGACAACGCGCGGCTGTACGAGCGGGCGGTGGAGGCGAACCGGGCGAAGCGCGACTTCCTGGCGGTGATGAGCCACGAGCTGCGCACCCCGCTGAACGCCATCCTGGGCTACACGGACCTCTTCCTGGCGGGCATTCCCGCGCCGCTCCCGGAAGCCGTGCAGCCGAAGATGAGCCGCGTGCAGACCGCCGCGCGCCACCTGCTGTCGCTGATCGAGGAGATCCTGACCTTCGCGCGGCTGGAGGGCGGGCAGGAGGAGTTCCGTCCCGAGGAGACCACCGCCGCCACCCTCGCCGGCGAGGCGTGCGCCCTGGTGGAGCCGCTGGCGCTGGAGGCGGGGATCGCCTTCGACGTCCAGTCGCCCGTGCCGGACGTGCCGCTGACGACCGACCCGCGCAAGGCACGCCAGATCCTGGTGAACCTGCTGGGCAACGCCGTCAAGTTCACCCGCGCCGGCGAGGTTTCGCTCCGCGTGAAGGCTGACGACTCCGCCGTGCGCTTCCACGTGCGCGACACGGGCATCGGCATCGCGCCCGCGGACCGGGAGCGGATCTTCGAGCCGTTCTGGCAGGCGGAGCAGGGGCTGGTTCGCGAGCGCGGCGGGAGCGGGCTGGGGCTGAGCGTGGCCCGCCAGCTCGCCCGGCTGCTGGGCGGCGAGGTGACGGTCGAGAGCACGCCCGGGGAGGGGAGCACGTTCACGCTGCGGCTGCCGCGGTAGGGGCCCTCTCCCCCAGCGTCGCTCCGCGACGCATCCCCCTCCCCCGATACTGCCCGGGGGAGGGGGAGTTTGGCATCGGCAGGGTTGTTGCGAATCCGGAGGGAGCAGGGCAGGCGGCGACCCGAACCCAACGTTTGATGAGCCCTCGATCCACTGCGAAGGAACCCGCCGGCACGGAGCTGATCCCCGCGCGCGGCAAGGAGTGTGAGGTGCAGGTGGGCGGGCGGGTGGTGCGGCTCACCAACCTCCACAAGCCCTTCTGGCCCGAGGACGGGATTACCAAGGGCGACCTGCTGCGCTACTACCTCTCCGTCTCCGGGTGGCTGCTGCCGCACCTGCGCGGGCGGGCGATGGTGATGAAGCGCTACCCCAACGGCTACAAGGGTCCGTTCTTCTTCATGAAGCGCACGCCGCCGGGCGCGCCCGAGTGGCTGAAGACGTGCGCCATCGAGCACCGGTCCAAGAGTATCATCGACTTCCCCATCATCGACGACGAGGCGTCGCTGCTCTGGGCCGTCAACCTGGGGTGCATCGACCTCAACCAGTGGTACGGCGTGTGTGAGGACTACAACCGCCCCGACTACCTCCACTTCGACCTCGACCCCGTCCCCGGCGCGGACTTCGCGCGCGTGCGGCAGGTGGCGCTTCACGTGCGCGACGCGCTGGCCAAACAGGGGATGAAGAGCTACCCCAAGACCACGGGGAGCAAGGGGATCCACATCTACGTGCCCATCGTGCGCGGGCCGCTGCAGAAGCAGGTGTGGACCTACGCCAAGTGGTTCGCGCAGACGCTGGAGAAGCGCTTCCCCGACCTCGTGACCGCCGAGTACCGCGTGGCGAAGCGGCCGGCCGGACGCGTGCTGGTGGACTACAACCAGAACGCGTGGGGGCGCACGCTGGCATCGGTCTACTCCGTCCGTCCCAAGCCCGGCGCCACCGTCTCCGCACCCCTCACCTGGGACGAGGTGGAGGCGGGGATCGAGATCGAGGACTTCACCCTGCGCAACGTCCCCGCGCGCGTGGCCGAGCTCGGCGACCTGTACCGCCCGCTGGTGCTGAACCGCGGACGGTTCGACCTGACGAAGGTGATGTGATCATGGAGCTGCCGATCGCGCTGGACTACGCGCCCATGGAGGCCGAATCGCAGGCGGAGATCCCCGCGGGCGAAGGGTGGCAGTACGAGCCCAAGTGGGACGGCTTCCGCTGCCTCGCCTTTCGCGACGGCGGCGAGGTGGATCTGCGCTCCAAGAGCGGCAAGCCGCTCGCGCGCTACTTTCCCGACGTGGTGGAGAACCTCCGCTCGCTGCGCGCCAACCGCTTCGTGCTGGATGGCGAGATCGTGGTGCCCGTGGGCGATTCGCTGAGCTTCGAGGAGCTGCAGCTTCGCCTGCACCCCGCCGCGAGCCGCGTGCAGAAGCTGGCCGCCGCGCACCCCGCCGTATTCATCTCCTTCGACCTGCTGCTGGGCGCGCGCGGCGCTCCGCTGATCGAGCGCCCACTGGCCGAGCGGAGGCCGAAGCTCGAGGCGTTCGCGGAGCAGTTCTTTGGAGACGACGAGCGCGTCCGGCTCTCGCGCGCCACTACGGATGCGGCGCAGGCGAACGACTGGCTGTGCGGAGGCGTGAAGGGGCTGGACGGCATCATGGCCAAGCGCCTGGATGCCGCCTACGCCAGCGGCGAGCGCACGGCGATGGTAAAGGTGAAGAACCTGCGGTCGGCGGAGTGCGTGGTGGGCGGCTTCCGCTACGCCGCGAAGAAGAAGATCGTCGGTTCGCTGCTGCTGGGGCTGTATACGGCCGACGGTCTGCTGCACCACGTGGGCTTCTGCAGCGCCATTCCGGAGGAGGAGCGCGCGCGCCTCACTCCGGAGCTGGAGAAGCTGGTGCAGGCGCCGGGCTTCACGGGCTCCGCGCCGGGTGGGCCGAGCCGGTGGAGCACCGAGCGCTCCACGCAATGGGAGCCGCTGGCCAGCACGCTCGTCGTGGAGGTGCAGTACGACCACTTCAGCGGCGACCGGTTCCGCCACGGCACCCGATTCCTCCGCTGGCGGCCGGACAAGGACCCGCGCCAGTGCAGCATGGAGCAGGTCGTCAAGGACAGCCGGTCGACGGCGGCGCTGTTGTAGGGGCGGGCGGAGGCCCCCACCCCCGCTCGTCACCTCGCGGCCCCTCCCCCTGGGGGAGGGGCGTTTTGCGGGCGTTGGTGCGGGGTGGGCGAGTTCGGTGCGCGGGAGGGCACGGGCAGCCACGTGGGGCGGCCCCTACGAGGTTGCGGTGCCCGGGGCGAAGATCGCGGCGGGGGCGAGGGTGGGCAGACACGCAGGTCTGCCCCTACGGGTGTGGGTGGTGTGGATTGCCGTTTTCCGCCCCCTCTCTCGATAACGGCGAGGGCGGAGCCCTCTCCTGTTATCGGGAGAGGGGGCAGCGAGGAACGAGCGGGGGTGAGGGCCCCTACAGCCCCGCCGCCGTGTCCCCCGGGGATCATGGCGCGGCGGGCGAGCGACACCGGCAGGCCCAGGCGCAGGAAGCGGTCGTGGAACTCGCGCAGGGAGAAGGGCTTGCCCTGCGACTCCAGGTGGCGGCGGTAGTCGTCGCGCAGCTTCAGGATCTGCATGCGGCCGAGGGCGTAGTAGAGGTACGTAGGATCGTTGGTCCCGCGCTGCGTCTCGCGGAGGGCGGGGAAGGGGGCGAAGAAGGCGATCTGCTCGAACCGCTTCGCCGCGTCCTCCACAGACGCGCCGTAGGCGTGCATCGAGAGGCCGGCGTGCCAGCGCGCGTGCCGCTGGAGCGCGCGGCGAAGCTGGCCCAGGCGCACCGCGGGGCTGCCGCCGCCCAGCCCCTCGTCCACCATCATCTGCTCCGTGTAGTGCGCCCACCCCTCCACCAGCGAGGCGGGGGTGAAGACCTTGCGCACCTCGGTGGGGATCTGCGAGCGGTAGAGGAGCTGCACGAAGTGGCCGGGCATCGCCTCGTGCACCGTGATCCCCAGCAGCCCCGGGTAGTTGAAGTAGGTGAGATGCTGCTCCTTCTGCTCCGCCGTCCACGCGGGGTCCACGTTGGTGATGTTGTAGAACGCCTCCGTGGCGACCTCCTCGAAGGGGCCGGGAGTGTCCATGGAGGCGAAGCCCTGCCGCGCGTACTCCGGCGTGGGGCGCACCACCGGCATCCGGTCGCTCGGCAGCGTGACGATCCCGCGCTCCACGATGAAGCGGCGGATGGTGTCGAGCTGCGCGCGGGCGGTGGGGATGAGCTGCTCGGGCGTGGGATGGATGTGGGTGATGGAGTCCATCACCTGCAGCGGGGTGCGGCGCGTGTCGATGCGCGCCGCCTCGCGGGCCACCCACGCGTGGTAGTCGCGGATGGCGCGCTCGTTCACGTCGCGAAGCTGGTCCGCCGAGAGGTCCACGAACTCCTCGTACTTCACCTTTCGCTCAAAGACGGAGCGGCCCAGCCGGAAGTCGCCGCGGGCGCGGGGCACCACGTCGCGCTCCAGCCAAGCCGCGTACCCCTCCATCTCGCTGATGGCGCGGTTGCGCGCGGCCTCGAAGCGGGTGCGGAGCGCGGGGTCCGCGCTGCCGGCGCCCTGCGCGGCGAGGGCGGCCGGCAGATCCTGGCGCAGGAAGCTCACCGTGCCGCGCGTGTTCCGCACCGCATCCGTCGCCCAGAGCTGCGGGACGCCGGCGAGGTTGGCGCGCGCGGCGGCCAGGACGGCGGGGATGCCCTCCATGCGCGCGATCAGCAGCTCCATCCGCCGCGGCGCGGGCGCGAACTCGCGCGACGCGATCGACGCCAGCCCGCTCGCCACCACGCCGTTGTAGTACGACGGGTCCTTTTGCCAACCGCGCACCTCCTCCCACTCCAGCAGCTCGGCGCGCAGGGCGTGGTCCAGGATCTGGTGATCGAACCGCGCGTCCTGGTTGAGAGCCGCGGGGTCGATGGTCCCCAGCTCCGCCAGGAAGCGGCGCAGCTCGGCGTTGCGGCGGTCGATGGCGGGGCGCGTGAGGTCGGGGAGGCGCTCGTCGAAGCGGTGGATCCCCAGCCCGGTGGAGCGCACCGGGTTGGCGGCGTAGTACCAGTCCAGAAAGGTGCGCGCGAAGCGGTCGTAGCGCGCCTGCTGGGCGGCGTTCGCGGGCGCGGGCTCGGGGGCGGTGCGGGGCGCCGCGGGGGCGCACGCGGCCAGCGCCAGCGCGAGCAGGACGGTACGGCTCATGGAGCTCATCCGTGCGAAGTGTTTGCGGGTCGGGAGGTCCCTCCGAAGATAGCCCGCCCGCCGCGCGGGGCGCTACCCGGCGTCAGAACAGGGGGTGCTCACGCCGTTCAATGAACGAAGCTCCGCGGTTCATCGAACGGCGACCGAACGCCCGGCGCACCTGCCCGGAGCGGACGGCTAAGCGCGCAACTCGCACGTCCGCAACGGCTTGCGGCGCGCGGCCGCACCGGCCCCTTCGATGCACCGGTGCGGGCCATCCCCACCGGCACCCGCCGGCGTCGCGATCCATCTCCACCCGGACGGTGCCGCATGTGGAAGCGCTCTCCCATTCTCCTGGTCCTCCTGCTGGCCGCCTGCAGCGAATCCGGCTCCGAACAGAGCTACTCGATGCACCGGGAGGAGCTGGTCGAATTCTCTGACCTGAGCGGCACCGCGACGGCGAGCGACAGCGGCGGACCAGCGGGCGTGATGTACGAGACCGCGCAGGCGATCCCCCCCGAGCTCGAAGAGCGCGCGTCCGGCGTCGAGAGCGGCCTCGCGCGGACCAGGGCGGAGCGGTACGCATCGCTGGCCGAGAACCGGTTCATGGATGCGCGCCGGGCGCCGCTCTCCACCTTTGCCATTGACGTGGACGCGGCATCGTACAGCAACGTGCGCCGCTTCCTCACCAGCGGCACCCTTCCGCCGGCCGATGCCGTGCGGATCGAGGAGCTGGTCAATTACTTCGACTACGACTATCCCGATCCCGCCGGCCAGGACCCGTTCTCCATCACCACCGAGGTGTCCGCGGCGCCGTGGAACCCGCGCCACCGCCTGGTGCACGTGGGGCTGCAGGGGCGGCGGATGAGCACCGAGCGCCTCCCGCCGAGCAACCTCGTCTTCCTGGTTGACGTCTCGGGCTCCATGCAGTCGCCGGACAAGCTGCCGCTGGTGCAGGAGAGCCTGCGCATGCTCACGGACCAGCTTCGCCGCCAGGACCGCGTCGCCATCGTGCTGTACGCGGGCGATGCTGGCGTGGCGCTCCCCAGCACCTCCGGCGCGGACAAGGCGACCATCCGCCGCGCCATCGACGCGATGTACGCGGGCGGCTCCACCAACGGCGCGGGCGGCATCACCACGGCGTACGAGACGGTGCGGCGCAACTACATCCCCGGTGGCAACAACCGGGTGATCCTGGCCACCGACGGCGACTTCAACGTGGGCGTCAGCAGCGACGCGGAGCTGGTGAAGCTGATCGAGCGCGAGCGCGAGGACGGGATCGCGCTGACGGTGCTGGGCTTCGGCACGGGGAACTACCAGGACGCCAAGATGGAGGCTCTGGCGGACCACGGGAACGGCAACTACGCCTACGTGGACGACGTCGGCGAGGCGCGCAAGGCGCTGGTGGAGGAGATGGCGGGGACGCTGCACACCCTCGCCAAGGACGTAAAGGTCCAGGTGGAGTTCGATCCGGCGCGCGTGCGGAGCTACCGGCTGATCGGCTACGAGAACCGCGCCCTGGCCGCCCGCGACTTCCGCGACGACCGCAAGGATGCCGGCGACCTGGGCGCCGGGCACTCGGTAACCGCGCTCTACGAGGTCGTCCCCCGCGCCGGCGCGGACGGCGGGCAGCTGCTGACGGTGCGGCTGCGCTTCAAGGCGCCGAACGGCGTGCACAGCCGCGCCCTCGCGCGATCGGTGCCCAACCGCGTCACCCCCGCCGCGCGCGCATCGGACAACTTCCGCTTCGCCGCCGCGGTGGCGGAGTGGGGGATGCTCCTGCGCGGCTCCGCCTATCGCGGCTCCGCATCGTACGACGCGGTGCTCGCCCGCGCCCGCTCGGCCCGCGGCCCGGACCTGCAAGGCCATCGCGCCGAGTTCGTGCAGCTCGTGGAAGCGTCGCGCCGGCTGGGTGCGCGCGGCGAGTGAGCGGGTGTGGCCTCACACAGAGGCACAGAGGGCACGGAGAGAACAGAAAAGGGGTTTTCCTCTGCGCCTCGTAGTTCCCTCTGTGCCCTCTGTGTGAGGCTTTTCTAACAGTGGTCACGCACTCCCGTGCATCTCCTGCCCCGACAGCGTCCGCGTCTCGCCGATGTTGGGCTCGCTGCCGGTGACGATGCCCTTCACGACCTCAAAGAGCACGATGGGGCGTGGGGTGTTGTTCACCATGTAGACCACCGAGTCCGCGTCCACGGCGATGAGGACGATGCGCGGATCGTCCGGGCCGCCGTCGCGCTCGCCGCCCTCGTCGCCGAACCAGGCGCGCCAGTCGGGCTTGTAGAGCTCGTGGATCTTGGCGCGGTCGCGCACCAGGCGGGCGCGCGCGCTCACCGACACCCACTCGCGCGTGCGGTCGCGGTAGAACGAGACGTTGACGTGCGGGTCCGTCTCCAGCTCGTCCAGCTTGTGCGACTCCACATCCGTCGCGAACCAGAGGTCCGCGCCCTCCGCCTGGCCCTGCGCCGCCATCGGGCGCGACACCAGGTGCCCGTCCGCGCGCCGCGTGGTGAACATCGCGATCTCGATCCCCTCGATCAGGCGGTACAGGTCCGCCAGCTTCTTCTCGGTGGGGACGTTCTCGGTCGCCCCGTGCTTTCCATCCTTCCAATCCGACATGCTACGACCTCCAAAATCCAAGGTTAGTGTAAGGTCCGGAGGCGGGCGGGTGAGCAGTATGCGTGCCGCCCGGCCTTGCCCCGCGCCCCAACGCGCGGCATCCTTGGGCGCCCTCTGACGAACCATCGCATCTCCGCACCGCCCGATCCGTGAACCCGCGCACCCTGCACCGCCTCCAGATCCTGAGCGCCGCCCTCCTCTTCTCCACAGGGGGCGCGGCGATCAAGGCGACCACGCTCACGAGCTGGCAGGTGGCCGGGTTCCGCTCGGGGATCGCGGCGCTCGCCATCCTCCTGCTGGTGCCGTCGGCGCGGCGGGGATGGTCGTGGCACGTGGTGCCGGTGGGGCTGGCGTACGCGCTGACGCTGGTCACCTTCGTGACGGCGAACAAGCTGACGACCTCGGCCAACGCCATCTTCCTGCAGTCTACGGCGCCGCTGTACGTGCTGCTGCTGAGCCCGCTCCTCCTGCGCGAGAAGATCCGCCGGAGCGACGTAGCGTTCATGGCGCCGATCGCGCTGGGGCTGGCGCTCTTCTTCCTGGGCGCCGAGGAGCCGGTGCGCACCGCGCCCGACCCCGCGCGCGGCAACCTGATGGGCGCGGCGAGCGGCCTTCTGTACGGCTTCACGGTGATGGGGCTGCGCTGGACGGGGAGCCGCGGCGAGGGCTCGGCCGTCCCCACCATCGCGGCGGGGAACGTGTTCGCCTTCCTCCTCTGCCTCCCCGCCGCGCTCCCGGTGGCGGGCGGGGGGACGGGGGACTGGCTGGCGGTGGGGTACCTGGGGGTCTTCCAGATCGCGGCCGCGTACGTCCTGCTCAGCGCCGGCATCCGCCACGTCGGCGCGCTGGAGGCGAGCACGCTCCTCCTGCTGGAGCCCGCGCTCAACCCCGTCCTCTCCTGGATCTTTCACGGCGAGGAGCCGAGCGGCTGGGCCATCGCCGGCGGCGTGCTGATCATCGGCGCCACCGTCCTGAAGACCTGGTGGGACGGGCGCGCGGTCACGGAGCCGGAGGCGGCGGCTGGATAGGCTGGACCCGGCGGTTGAAACCGCTGCAACAACCGCGGGAAGCCTGCCTTCGCAGGCTCCGGGCGAGCGGATGGGTGCGCGGGGCGCTGGTGTGGGTCCCGCGGCTGGTCGCCGGGGGATAAATCCCCCGGCTGGAACTACGGGAAGGCGGCTAAAGCCGGCTCGACAAACGCGTCAGACCCGAAGTCCGCTCAGGCGGACATTGCGTGGTTCCAGCGGCGAATCCATTCGCTCCGGTGCGGGCCCCCCACCGCGCAGAAATCAGAAGCGCCGCGCGGATCTCGCCCACGAGTCCGCGCAGGCGGACTTTGTGCTGTTGTTGCCGCGAGTTCACTCGCCAGAACCAACCCCGATCCCCCGAGCCCTGATCCCGTGCTTTCGCTGGACACGCTGTTGAGTGGACTTCCGCGGCGCCCCGAGGCGGGCGAGCTGCTGGCCGGGTTCGTGCCGCCGCCCAGGTTCGCGGACAAGGGGTTCGACGACTATCGGCCCGATGCCCGGCATCCGTCGCAGGAAGAGGCGGTGCAGCGGCTGCGCGAGGTGGCGGCCGAGCTGCGGGAGGGGACGCGCCTGGGGTGGCGCGGGCTCTTTCGCCCGGCGCGCACGGGGAGCGGGGTGTACCTGGACGGCGGCTTCGGCGTGGGAAAGACGCACCTGCTGGCCGCGCTCTGGAACGCCGCGCCCGCCCCGCGCGCCTACCTCAGCTTCGACGAGCTCGTCTACACCATGGGGCTGCTGGGGGTGGAGGGGACGCGCGAGCTGTTCAGCGGGCAGCGGCTGGTGTGCGTGGACGAATGGGAGCTGGACGACCCCGGCAACCTGCGCATGGCGCTCGCCTTCCTGCGCGGCGCGCTGGCGGACGGCGCGCGCGTGGCCGCCACCTCCAACACCGTCCCCGACGAGCTGGGGCGCGGCCGCTTTCCGCAAAAGAGCTTCGCCGCGGAGATCGAGGAGCTGGCCGCCGCATTCGAGACGCTCCGCGTGGAGGGCGAGGACTTCCGCCACCGCCTCTTCCGCGCCGACCCCGGCCGCGCGCTCTTCCTGGACGATGCCGGCATGGAGGAAGCCGCGCGCAATGCCGCTCCGCGCACGCTGCGCGCGCCCTTTGCGGAGCTCCTCGCCGCGCTGGGCGACGTGCACCCCATCCGCTACGCCACCCTCGCTGATTCGCTGGAGGGTCTCCTCGTCGACGACATGACGCCCATCGGGAGCATGGCGGAGGGGCTGCGCTGGGTGCACTTCATCGACAAGGTGTACGACGACGCGCTGCCGCTCGCGGCGACGTCGACGGCGTCGCTCGGCGAAATCTTCCCAGGCGATTTCGTGGCGGGGCCATTCGGTAAGAAGTTCTCGCGCTGCCTGTCGAGGATGGAGGAAATGCTGGGGGAGAGGACGGGTTGAACGACGAAGCCCCCGCGGCACGTGCCGCGGGGGCTTCGCTCTTACCGCCGGCCGACGGGCTACTCGGCCTGCGTCTGCGCGATGAGCTTCTTGACCGCGCGGACGGCGTTCTTTTCCAGGAACTTGGCCATCGCCTCCTCTTCCAGCAGGCTCTCCTGGAGGAGGGGGAGGCACTCGTTCTCGCCCATCGCGGTGGCGATGGCGATGGCGGTGCGGTAGGCCGCGATCTCGTAGTGCTCGATGCGCAGGCCGGACCCGATGTCGAACGCCTCGAGGATCGGCTTGGACGGCTTCTCCTCAGACTTGAAGGAGTCGTGCTCCTCGCGGAGCCCGATCGCCGCCTCGCACTTCTCCGCCTTGGCCTTCTCGCCGAGCACCTTGAAGACTTCCTGGATGCGCTCGATCTGCCCTTCCGTCTCCCGCACGTGCTCCTCCAGGCGGGCCTTCATCTCCGGGCTGTTGACCTCGCGCGCCATCCCCTTGGTCCCCGTAAGGAACTTCCGTTCGGCGTAGAGGATGTCGCCCAGCTCGTGCAGGAGGAGCTCCCGCATCTCCGTAACCGCCATTCGTTCGCTCCGTTAGACGTGCGAGCGGCGGCCGGCGATCATGCGGTACAGCGCCAGCAGGATCAGCGCGCCGATGATGGAGCCGATCAGCCCGGCCGTGTTGTCGCCGCTCTCGCCGCGCCCGAAGAGCATGTTCCACAGGAACCCGCCGACCACCGAGCCCGCGATGCCCAGCAGGATCGTCACGATGATGCCACCCGGATCACGGCCCGGCATGATGAGCTTGGCAATGGCGCCAGCGATCAGGCCGAGAATGATCATGTAAAGGATACCCATGGTTCGCCTCACGAACGGGTGAAATCGTCGGCCCCCAATGGACCGCCGTCAAAGGCGCGTCCAACGCAATTCAGGTGCCGAACGGGGGAAGTGCGTGAGTGCGTTGGTGCGTTAGTGCGCGAGTGAGGAGGGGGCTGGGGTGGAGTGCCAGGGGCTAAGTGCTGAGTGCTGAACGACATTGCGGTCTTCTTTGCCCGCTTATGCCGCCGCGGCAAAGCACGAACGGCAATCTCACACAGAGCCACAGAGAGGAGACGAAAGGGCGCAGAGCCAACTCTGTGGCTCCGCGCCCCCCACTTGGCACTTGGCACTTGGCACTTGGCACTTGGCACTCAGGACTTGGGACTTTCTTCCTCGAACATGTCATCCAGGTCCTCCACCCCCGCGGCTTCAAAGATCTTGCGGCGGATGCGGCGGTCGAAGAGGGCCCATTTCAGACGCTGCTGCTCGTCGTCGTCATCGTCGCCGGTGAGGAAGCCGACGTCGATCTCGAAGCCGCCTGCGCGGGAGCGGCCGCCGCCGTAGGGACGGCCGCGCGGGTCGTTGCCCAGGCACTCCTTCAGGAAGCGGTCCACGTGCAGCGTCGCCTTGTTGGTGCGCAGGCTGCCGGAGATCACCTCGCGCGCGTCCTCGCCGTCGTCCAGCATGCCGTATACGATCACCGTGTGGACGTTCTCCTCGGTGAGCAGGAAGTCGGCGGCCTGGGGGATGGCGTCGCGGTCGGCCAGGCGCACGCAGCCCACGCCCGCCACCGAGAAGCCGCTGCGCACCACGCGCCTGCGCAGCGCTTCCTCTATGATGCGCAGCGTGGCGTGCGACTTCTGCACGCAGAGCACGCGCTCCAGGAGCACCGAGTCCATGAAGCGGCTCAGGTACGCGGCGGCGCGATACTCGGGCGGGCGCGCGTGGACGAAGCCGTCCGTCTCGCTGTGCAGGCCGTGCATCAGCGCCGTGGCCAGGCGCACGTGCGACTCGTTCTCGGGGTCCAGCGTCAGCAGCTCGCCGCTCTCCAGGTACTCCGAGATCAGCGTGGCCGCCGCGCCGACCGGGCGCACGTCCGAGAAGATGGGGTCGAGCACGCCCTGCGCATCGTGGTGGTCGATCACCGCCAGCGTGGGCACGCCGGCGGCGGCGAGGCGCTCCGTGAGGTGCGTGGTGGTGCCCTGGTTGTCCACGAAGACGGCGGCGCTGTACCCGTCCAGCTCCATCCCCTCCTCGTACGCCACCAGGTGCAGCTCCAGGAGGTTGACCAGCGCGAGGTTCTCCGGGTGGCTGATCTTGCCGTCGTACATCACGTCCACTTCCACGCCGAAGCGCCGCGCGATCTCCAGGTACGCGAGCCCCGTGGAGATGGCGTCCGGGTCCGGGAAGTCCTGGATGGCCACCACGTGCTTCTCGCCGCCCCGGCTGGAGAGGAGGCTCGCCAGCTCGGCCGCGCGCGTCGCGCTCTCTTCGAGCGGCGTGGGGGGCTTCTCCAACGTCTGCACGGGTTCGGACATCGCTCGCGTCTTCCGGGGGGTCGCGTTCCTTCTGCCGCGCCTACTGGCGAGCGCCGTGCCAGCGCACTGCAACTGCTGGCTCACACAGAGACACAGAGCCACAGAGAGAACAACAAAAGATGTTCTCTGTGGCTTGCAGTTCCCTCTGTGTTCTCTGTGTGAGGCTCTTTGGATGGCTGCGTCACTCCCAGCCCTGGATGGTGAAGCTGCCTTCGAGGATGCGCACGACGTGGAGCTCGTCGAATCCTTCAGAGAGGGTGGGGCGCTCCAGGCGCTTGAGGGTGCCAAAGATCCCGCCCGGCGGCACCTGGCGCGGGCGGGCGGCGTTGCGGGCGACGGAGCCCTTGGGGTCGGGATCGAAGAAGTAGCCGAGGGTGCGGAAGCCGGCGGCGCGCGCCGGGGCAAGGTAGCGCGCCCGCTCGGCGACGGTCGGGTTGGTGTTGTCGATGACGAAGCGCTGCCCCGCCTCGATGCACGCCTCCATCAGCAGCCGCTCGCGACGGCGCGTGCGCACCATGTCCAGGCTGATGCGCACGTGCGTATCGAAGAAGCGCTCGCGGTAGAAGGTCGACTTCCCCGCGGCCTGGATTCCCACAAGGATCACGGCTTCCATGCCGCGGCCGCTCCGCGAGAACGGTGCCCTGTGGACGCCGGGGCGTGCGAGTTGCGCACGCCTCGGGGCCGGGGATGGCTACGCCGCGCTCAGGGGCGGTAGCGCAGGCGTACGTCCTCGACGCGCTCCATGATCACGGGCACGCCGTCGATGAGGCCGGGCTGGAACCTGCGGCTGAGGAGCGAGTCGTGCACCCAGCGATCCAGCTCCCTCTCGCCGGAGGAGCGCACCACCTCGAGGCTGCGGATCTCGCCCTGCGTGCCGACGATCGCCCGCACGCGCATCGGAGGGGGAGCCTGCTGCTGGTCGATGGCGGCGGTGACCAGCTCGAAGCGCGTGGTGGAGCGGGGCTGGCACATCTCGGAGCGCCCCACGCGGAAGACGGTCTCGGCGGCCGGATCGATGCGCAGCCGAACGCTCCACGGGGTCCCCGCGCGCTGCGTGCGGATCGACTGCCGCACCATCGCGGTGACCTGCGGCTCCTCGCCGTGCGGCAGCCAGTACTCGATCGGCGCGACGCGCTCCACGCTGCCGTCCGCCGCGAAGGCGACCGAGTAGAGCGCCGTCATCTTGCCGTCGCGGATCGGGTTGTCCCTGGCGAAGCTGGCCATGCTCTGCGCCAGCGCCGCCGAGTCAGCCAGCGCGGCGACGGAGGGGAGGGTGCCCGGCTGCCGCACGGTGTTGCACCCCTCGCGGGGCGCGGGCTTGTCGGTCAGGAGCTGCGGATCACGGGCGCGCTGGGCATCCGCCGGCGCGGCGAACGCCAGGGCGCAGGCGAGCGCGCCGAGCGCCGTCCCGCGGAGGGAAAAGATCATGAGAAGGTTGGGTTCTGGAGAGTTGTGCGGACTCGCGAGGGGGTCCATCCGCTGAATAGTAGCGAATTGCGCCACGCCCGACAACATTTGTAGTCCGCCACTCACAGGATACTGAATGCCCGCAGACAAGTTCTCCGTCACGAAGGGGCTGGCCATGCGCCGGTCCAAAATCCACGGGCGCGGCGTGTACGCGCGCGTGCCCATCCCCGCGGGCACCCGGATCGTGGAGTACACGGGCGAGCGGATCACCATGGACGAGGCGGAGGCCCGCTATCCGGAAGATCCGGACACCGTCTACCACACCTTCCTCTTCGCCCTGGAGGACGGCGCGGTGATCGACGCGGCGTTCCGGGGCAACGTCGCGCGGTGGATCAACCACTCCTGCGACCCCAACTGCGAGGCGGTGGAAGAGGACGGCCGCATCTTCATCGAGTCCCTGCGCGACATCGCGCCGGGCGAGGAGCTGGCGTACGACTACCACTTCATCCTGGAGGTGCGCCACTCCCCCGCCATGAAGCGCCGCTACCCCTGCATCTGCGGCGCCCCCAACTGCCGCGGGACGATGCTGGCGAAGAAGCGCTGACGTGCGCTGACCGGCTACTTCACTACTTGCCAGTCTGGGCCGGGAGCGTCACGCGTACCGCCGTGCCGGCGCCGTCGCGCGGCGATACGTCGAGACTCTGATCCGGCCCATAGAGGTGCTCGAGCCGCGCCCGCAGGTTCGCCAGCCCGACGCCGTGCCCGGAGGTGTCGCGCTTCCCCGCGATCCCCACACCATCATCTTCGACGGTGATCACCACGCGATCGTCGAGCTGCTCTGCCCGTATCTGCACGTGCCCGCCCTGCACGGATGGGGAGATGCCATGCCGGATCGCGTTCTCCACCAGGGGCTGGAGGATCATGTGCGGGACGAGAAGACGGCTGGAGCACCTGACGTCGATCGTGAGCCCCAGCCGCTGGCCGAACCGGATCTTTTCGATTTCGAGATAGGGCTGCAGCTCCGCGACCTCCTGCTCCAGCTCGACGAGCTGGGTATCGGGCGCTCGTATCGATATCCGAAGGTGATCCGCGAGCCGGTTGAGCATCCGATCGGCGGCCAGCGGGTCCCGGTGCAGCAGAGTGGATATGGAATGCAGGGAGTTGAACAGGAAGTGGGGTTCCAGCTGCGCCTTGAGCCTGCCGAGCTGTGCCCGCACCAGCTCCTCGCGCAGCTGCACCTCTCGCAGCTCGCGCTCGCGGTGCTTGACGATGTAGACCCACCCGTAGCTCGCCACGAGCAGGCCCAGATAGGTCAGCAGCCGGGGGGCGAAGCTGCGGGTGATGCCCTGGGCGAGTGGTGGGCCCGGCATCCCCGCCCAGCCCAGTATCTGGCGCTCGACTAGGAAGCGGGCCAGCAGGAGAGCGACGGCGGCAACCAGGTTCAACACGACCACGGAAGTCCAGCCGAACCTCTCGAGGCTGATCTTGCGGGATACGAAGATGGCCGCCGCGCTGAGCAGGCCCCACATGTACATGTCCGTCATCCCTATCACGAAGGCATCCGCGGGAGGGCGAGGCGGACCGGCGAATTGGAAGCTGATCAGCGTCAGAAGGCTCGTCATGAGCCCGAGAAGCGTCCATGCAGCGAAAGCCAGCGCAGGCCAGTACAGGGACGATCGAACGGTGGGATGCTCGTTCGCGGGCCGCGTCGTCATCACTCGGCGGGTGTGGACGGCAAGTCCCGGCTGGAGCCGATGCGTACCGCCCTCTCGAGCTTCTCCCGGCAGCCACGGCTGGAACCCAGCTTCGTTCCGTCCCGCAAGGTCACGACGTACTCCCCCTGGAAGACGGATTCGACTTCGGTGATCAGAGAAGTGCGTACGATCGTCGAGCGGTGGATGCGCACGAACTCGCTCGGATCGAGCTGCTCCTCCATCCGGCCCATCTGCTCGCGATGCAGATACGACTTCCCGGCGGTGTGAAGCCGCAGGTAGTTCCCCTCGGACGTGACGAGGTTGATGTCCTCCACGTGTACGATCGTATGCCGCGTCCCGGTCCGGATCGTAAACTGATCCGCGTACGATGAACCCCGGTTCAGCGTCTGGAGAACCTGCTCGAGCCTGTCCGAGATCAGAGCCTGGTCGCGTTGGCGAAGCCGGTCGCGAACGCGCCCCATCGTTTCGAGGAAACGTTCACGGTCGAACGGCTTCATGAGATAGTCCAGCGCGTGAACGTCGAAGGCTCGTATGGCGTGCTGGTCGAAGGCGGTCACGAATACGGTCAGCGGCATGTTCCGCACGCCGACCTCCTCCACGACCCCGAAGCCGTCGAGGCCGGGCATCTGGACGTCGAGGAAGACGAGGTCGGGCGACAGCCTCCGAACCGCGGCCGCTGCCGCAAGCCCGTTCTCCGCCTCGCCAACGACACGGAAGCCCGTCTCTGGAACGAGCAGAGAGCGGATTCGCTCGCGCGCGAGGGCTTCGTCATCGGCAATCAGGACCCGGATCTCCATTCGCTCCTGCGGTGCTGGCGTGCCAAACGGAAAGGTAACATCCTGCGACCATTCTTCAGGCCCAGTCAATAGGAGCGCGCAAGAGACGGGGAAAGCATTGGCCCTTCTTTCTTTACCTCTCTGTGGCTCTGTGTGAGGCCATCTGTTCTCGTCCGCGTCTCCGCGCCTCCGCGTGAGACCCGCCGCTAGAGCGCGCCCGCCTCCGCCAGCACGGGGGTCTCGGCCGGGGCCGTCGCGGGGCGGTGTTCCGCCTGCCGCTCCTGCCGCCGGCCGAGCCATACGCCGAGGACGGCCCAGGCGAAGGCGAGCGGCACCGCCACCGAGATCAGCGCCGCGAGCCCCATCCCCAGCCGCCCCAGCACCCCCTCCACCTGCGCGCCCACCACGTCGCCGCCCCGGTAGACGAAGGTGTCGATGAAGGCCTTCGACTTGTACTTGTCGGCGCGGCTCACCACGGTGAAGAGGGTCTCGCGCGCGGGGCGCATGATGGCCCGGTCCACCGCGTTGAACGCCGCCTGAAAGGCCGCCAGCGCCGCCAGCGAGGCCACCAGCGCCAGCCCCACGAAGCCCAGCGCCGCGGTGACCGGCAGCAGCGCCAGCGTCACCGGGACGCCTACGTGCTTCATCAGCTTTCCCGCCACCAGCGCCTGCAGCACGAGGGTGGTGAGCTGCACGTAGAGGTCCATCCGCGCGAAGACCGTGGTGCGCATGTCCAGGCCCTCGCCCAGCGCGGCCACCATCTGCAGGCGGGTGAAGTAGAGAAAGGTGGCGATCACCGCCATGGTCAGCACGTACGCTGCGATGCCGAGCAGGTACGGGGAGCGGAACACCGCCCGCAGCCCCTCCCACGCGCTCCCGCCGATCACCGCGCGCTCGTCCACAAGGGGGGGCGCCTGGGGGTCGCCCGGGGCCGCGGGGCGCGCTCGCTCCGGCTGCAGGCGCGCCACCGCCCGCACCGAGAGCGCCGCCAGCACCAGCGAGACCGCCGCCACCAGCAGGAGCCCGGCGGTCCCCAGCGGCTCCGCCAGCCGCGAGGCCAGCCAGGGCCCGGCGATGGCGCCCAGCGTGCCTCCCACCGCGATCACCCCGAAGAGCCGCTTGCTCTGCTCCAGCGAGAAACGGTCCGCCATCAGGCCCCAGAAGACCATGATGGCGAACAGGTTGAAGACGCTGAACCAGACGAAGAAGACCATCCCGCTGGTCTCGCCGATGGCCGCCGGCGCCATCACCAGCAGGGCGTAGAACACCAGCAGGCTGGCGGCGAAGAAGAGGAGGGTGGCGTTGATGAAGACCAGGCGGCGCGTGCGGCTCACGAGCATCCCGAACACCGGGTTCAGCGCGAGGGTGACCACCGCCGTGCCCACGAAGAGCCAGCGGACGGTCTCGATCCCCCGCTGCATTCCCAGCGCCTCGCGGGCGGGCCGCAGCACCATCAGGGCGGTGAGGATGAAGAAGAAGGTGAGCGCCGACGCGAGCACCGGCGCGACCTCCTCCCGGCGGATCTGCGCGAAGCGCTGGAGGATGGCGGTCATCTGGGGCCTCGTCAGGGCTTCGACGTGCGCCGGGCCAGCAGCTGCTGGAAGCCGGAGCCCATGACCTGCGTCACCCCCGCCTCGTCGATCACGAACTCCGTCACCAGCGAGGTATCGCCCACCCTGAACCGCGTCTCCGAGATCGGCGTGAGGACGTGGTCCCCCTGCATCGACCGGATCAGTCTCCCTCCCTCCAGGCGGACCTCGACCCTGAGATCGTTTCGGCCCATCTGGCCCGGGAGGAATTCGTAGGTGCCCACGTACCGCTCGAGCACGGACCTGGGAACACGCACCGCGGCGGCAGGCGGCGCCGGCGCCGCGCGCGACCCTCTGCGGGGGATCCGAAACTCGACGCCGGCACCGTCGCTGACGACCTGCGTCACCCCGCCCGCCTGATCCACCACGAACTCCACCGTTAGGATGCGGGCCGCCCTGAACAGGGTCTCGGAGAGCGGCTGCAACGCCATCCGCTGTCCCGGCACCTCCCGGAACAGTGTGTCTCCACTGAGGACCACCCTGATGGTGTTCCCGTTCTGGCCATACTCGCCCACGTACCGCTGGAGTACCGGCACGGGTACGCGCACGGGTGCCTGCTGCTGCGCCTGGACGGGCCCCACGGCGAAGGCGAGGGCGAGCACAGCCGCCGCGATCCCTGCGGCGAATGGATGATCGGTCATTAGAGATGCCTCCTAGCGGGTGCGTGGTGCCGTGATCTTCTGGCTGCCCCGCTCGTAGATGAGACCGGTGGCCTTTCCGGCGCCGCCGAGCTGGAACTCGATGAAGTCGGGGCCCAGCTGGAACCGGGTCTGGGAGCGCCCGTAGATGACGGTGTCCGGACCGCGACCCACCTTTCCGACCAGCATCGTCCCGTAGCGGCGGAAGTTCAGGATCTCCCCGCTTGCCGTTCTGTACTCGCCCACGTAGCGGTCGAGGACCGCTGCGGGCAGCACGATGGAACCGGGAGGGCCGTGTGCCGCCTCGGTCGCAGGTCCGCCCCCCCTCATGGTGACCGGCGGCAGCGCGTCGATCAGCTCCGCCATGCGCCTGCGCGTCGCCTCGTCCGGCAGGCGGCCGATGCCGCCGCCCATGTTGTCGAGCATGTGGTGCGCTTTGGTCGTCCCCACGCGGGCCACGGTTACGGCCGGGTGGCTGATGACGTACTTCAAAAAGAAGTGCGCCCACGTCCTGGCGTCGAACTCGGCGGCCCACTCCGGAAGGGGCCTGTCGCCGACGCGCCCGAAGAGGTTGGCGCCACTCCCGCAGCTGACTCCTCCATTGTTGCCGAAGGGGAAGAACGCCATCACGCCGATCTTCCGCTCCAGGGCGAGCGGCAGGATCGTGTCCTCCACGCGGGCGCGGTTGGCGATGTCGTAGTCGATGCCGATGAAGTCGATCGGCTCGTTGCGCATGACCGCCTCGAGCTGCGGGTACACGGCGTCTGCGATCACCTGCACGCCGATGTACCGGACGCGCCCGGCCTTCTTCTCCTCCTTGAGGGCGGCGAGGTGCGCCGGGTCGCCTTGAGGGGGCACCATGACCAGGTCGAGCCTGGGCACCCTGAGCCTCGCCGTCAACGTACCGACGTGCGCTTGCACGGCGTCGGCGCCGAGCTGCGGTGGGCCGCCGGGTCCGCCGGGGCGGGTACCCCGCGTGGACCAGAAGAGCCTGTCCTGAATCCCGAGGTCGCTGGCGACCGTGGCGTGGAACTGCTCCGCGTCCACGTTGCCGTGCTGCGCGTCGAAGACCCTGCCGCCGTTGTCGGCAAACGTCTTCAGCACCTCCTTGAGCGCGGCGGGATCCGCGCACAGCGCGTGGTTCGAGAACGAGAGTCCGACCACCGGCAGCATCTCACCGGAGGACGGAATGGCCCGCTGGATGAGCGCTGCGCCCGGCTTCTGGAATGCGCGGAGCAGCGTCGGATTGAGCGCCAGCGAAGCACCGGCGCTGAAGGTGATTCCGAAAAACTCGCGTCGGTTGACCATGTGGGGCTCAGGTTGGGGTTCATACGTCCGGGACCACGGCTCGGCGGCGTGGATGCAGGGATAGCCGCGACGGGCGTCCACGCCAACGCCGCGGGGACGGACTCCCCAGTTTTCGGGACTGATCCCTCCATCCGCGCGCCCCTTCGCCTCCACCGCGCGGCGCCCATCCCCCGGTGCGGCCCCGTTGTATCCCCTTGCGCCGCAATGCGAAACGAACAACGTTTGTCGTCCGTACGGGGCGCAATGACCAACCCGATGCAGCCCCCACCGCCTGCCCATCCGCCATTCGCGATGCGCCTTCTACGATCGCTGTTCCTGGCCGGCATCCTCTGCGCGTCCGTGGTCCCGGCGGCAGCCCAGCAGCGCGGCCTGACGCTCGCGGAGGTGGAGGAGCTTCTGCGCAGCGGCGTCGCCAGCGAGCGCGTGCTCCTGCTGGTGCAGCAGCGGTGCATCCACTTCGTTCCGGACAACGCGGCGATGAAGGTGGTGGCGGCCGCGGGCGGGTCTGAGGCGCTGGTGGCGGGGCTTCGCTCGACGGGGCAGTGCACCACGCTCGCCCGCAACGCCCAACCCGCGAGTGCCCCGGCGGAGGCGCCGGACACGGCCTCGAAGGCGAACACGGACGGCGTCTGGTCGTTCCTGATCGGCTACAACCAGGAGACGTTCCGGTCCGCGGGGAACACGGACGTGGGCCACGGCGCCGCGCTGGACCTGTCGGTCGGGGCCGATCCCATCCTGTTCTTTCTGCGCTGGGACTTCGCGGACGTGAACCCGGACCCGCGGCCGCACTACACGGTGGGACAGACGGAGCTCGGGATACGCGCGCTCGGCTTCCCGTCGAGGTGGTTCGTCCGCCCGTACCTGGACCTGGGGGGCGGATACTACGAGATCACGTACAGCAACCCACAGGAAGCCGGGGGCGACAGGTCCGGCTGGGGGTGGTCGGTGGCGGGGGGAGTCCTCCTTCAGCTCACCAGCAGGCTGGGGATCGACGCGGCGTATCGCAGGTCCACCATCTCGTACAAGGTGAAGGATGACGGCGATGCTCCTCCCGTGGCCTCCGATCCACTCCGCGGGCGCGGGGAACGGCTGATGGTGGCCCTGCGCTGGTCATCAGTCCTTACCGACTCGAAACCGCGTGCCGAGAGGACGCCCCGATGACCGCCACTCACTTGCGCTGGCTCCTCGCGCTCGCGCTTCTCTTCGCCGCGCCGGCCGCCGCACAGCAGCGCGGCTTCACGCTGGCCGAGGTGGAGGAGCTCCTGCGCAGCGACGTGAGCAGCACGCGCATACTCCTGCTGGTGCAGCAGCGGTGCATCCACTTCGACCCGGATGACCGGGCGCTGGCGCTGCTGTCCGCCGCCGGGGCCACGACGGAGCTCCTGGAGGGGCTGCGCCAGCCCTCGCAGTGCAGGACGCATAGCGGACCCTTGCCGAAGTCGTCCGCCCCGGCCGCGCCGACCGCCCCGGCCGCACCGGACGCGTCCCAGGGCCCGGCACCGCCCCGCTCCGCACGTCCGCTGGCGTTCATCGGTTTCGGATACGCGAACGGCTCCTTCACCCCGGACGATGGCGACGGTGACGGGGCGGGGCATGGCGCCGCGGTGGAGTTCGGCGTGGGGGGCTCGCACTTCGCCGTCTTCGCGCGCGGCGCCTTCGCGGGGATCGATTCCGGCGAGGGTGAGGCGTACGACCTGGGGAACACGGACCTCGGCGCCCGCGTCGTCTTCCTCCCGGCGCGCGCCGTCCTGCGTCCGTACGTGGACGCGGCGGTCTCGGTGATCTCCATGCAGTACACGGACGGCGACGGCTCGGAAAGGCAGAGCGCGACCGGCTTCGGCGTGTCCGGCGCTGGCGGAGTGCGGCTCACGGTCACGCCGAAGGTGGCGCTCGATGCCAGCTACCGCAGGGTGTTCGGGTCGCTCAGCCAGGTAGGCTCGGATGCGCCCGCCGGCCTGGAGGAGGGCGTGGGCGGAAGCGGGGGCTGGGTGATGGTGGGGCTGAGCTGGACGCCGGGCGCGAACCGATCCCCGGCTCCATGAACGGCGAGGGGCCGCGTCCGGACGACACCGTCGCGTCACCGCCGCGGCGCCGCGGGCCGGGGGAGAACCCGTTCGCGGGGCTGGCGCTCCTGCTGGCCGTCGCCGGGGTCGTGCCGCAGCTGCGCACGGTGGCGTGGGCGCTTGCCGGGCTGAGCGCGGCGCTGGCGATCGGCTATGCGGTGGGCCGGGCGGGGGCGGGGCGCGTGCAGCTCGGCATCGCCCTGGGCGTGATCGTGCTCACCTTTCTCGCGACTCCCCCGCCCAATCGCGCCGCGTACCGTGGCGAGGTGGCGAGCGCGGACAGCGTCGTGCCGGAACCCGCCGCCGAAGCTCCCATCGACTCCGACACACCCGCTGCGCCGCGGACGGAGAGCGACGACGAGTCGCCCGCGCCGCCCAGAGCGCGTCCGGCCGAGCCGCCCGCCGAGCGGGTCGCATCGCGCGAGCCGGAGCGCCCGCGCGAGCGCCCCAAGCCGAAGGCCACACCCCGCGCGGCGCCGAAGCCGAAAGCCGCGCCCACCGCACGGCGCTCAGAGCCGAAGTCCAGGACCGCGCCCGTCGCATCACGCACGGAGCCGCGAGCCGCTCCCCGAACGCGTCCCAAGTCCACGCCTCGCACCGAGCCGCGGCGCACGCCCCCGCGACCCGCTGAGGTCGCCACCCGCTCCACGCCGCGCACGACGGAGCCGCGCACGCTGCCGCGCCGCACGCCCGCGCCCGTGGAGGCGCCCGCCCGCCGCACGCCCGAGGCCCCGCCGCGCCGCACACCGCCTCCCGCCGCGGCGCCGAGCGCGCGCGAGCTGGGGGAGATTCGCGGCGAGTTGGCGGTCGCGCAGGTGCTCAAGAACCAGGGAGCCTACTACGATGCCGGGGTCACCCTCCGCAACGCGCAGCGGAGCGCGACGGCTCTGTTCGTGCGCTACCCGGGCTCGCCGGCCGCGGCCGATCTGGGCCATCGCGTCCGCACCCTCGCCGCGGAAAACCGCCGCGCGTGCCTCGCCGAGGCCGCCATCCTCCGCAGCCGCGGCGAGGCGACGGCGCCCTGCCCCTGAACGCGGGGACGCAGGCCCTCGCGCGCCACCTTCTTGACGAAGCGTAACGAACAGGTTACATATTCCCCATGGAAGTCGCTTCCGCCATCGCCGACCCGGTCCGGCGCGACATCCTCATGCTCCTTCGGGAGCGGGTGATGTCGGCCGGCGAGATCGCGGACTGCTTCGAGATCAGCAGGCCCGCGGTGAGCCGCCACCTGCGCGTGCTGCGCGAGTGCGGGCTGGTGGTGGACGAGGTGCAAGGGCGCGAGCGGCTCTACCGGCTCGACACGGGGCCGCTGGCGCCGCTCGAGGAGTGGATCGCCCAACTGCACGACCGCTGGTCCGGTCCCCTGGACGCGCTGGAGACCGAGGTGTACCGCACGCGGCGCGAACGCCGCGAAACCCCATCTTCGATCCCCCAGGAGAAAACCGCATGAACCCAACCCCCATGGGACGCCTCGTCCGCACGCCGGAGGGTCGCGACCTCGTGATCGTCCGCACCTTTCGCGCACCCATCGAGGACGTGTGGGCGAGCATCACGGAGTCGGAGCGCACCGCCCGCTGGTGGGGGCCGTGGACGGGCGAGCCGGGGGCGGGGCGGACGATCCGCTACACGATGGCGTTCGAGGCGGAGGGTCCCGCGTCCGAGATGCTGATCGAGGCGTGCGAGCCGCCGCGCCACCTGGCCGTGCGCGCCATCAACGACTACGGCGACTGGCGCCTGGAAGCGCACCTGAGCGAGTCCGACGGCGTCACCGAGATGCGCTTCACCCAGCACCTCGACGACAAGACCAACATCGGCGACGTGGGGCCGGGTTGGGA
This sequence comes from Longimicrobium sp., assembly GCA_036398975.1. Taxonomy (GTDB): domain Bacteria; phylum Gemmatimonadota; class Gemmatimonadetes; order Longimicrobiales; family Longimicrobiaceae; genus Longimicrobium. Next base: position 20,734 of record DASWNZ010000159.1, on the reverse strand, counting down.
GTACTACCTCGACAACCTCGTCGCCTCCCGCACCGGCGACAAGATGCCGGACTTCAACGACTACTATCCCTCGCAGAAGCAGTATTACCTGGACCTCGCGGCGGCGGAGGCCTGAGCCCGGCGCGAGGTTCGAGGTGCGTCAGGGGCGGGCGGACACGCAGGTCCGCCCCGACGGGTTTTCGGTGCAAATACGCGGGTGACGGGGTGGCGTCGGGCACGGGCAGCCACGTGGGGCGGCCCCTACGGGTTCACGGTGCGTGGGGCAGAGGGCGGTGCAACACGGGGCACGGGCGCGATAAATCGCGCCCCTACGGGAACCGTGGGACGCGGGCAGATCCATGCGAACGCCCCTCCCCCAGGTTGTTTTTGGGGGAGGGGCCGCGAGGAACGAGCGGGGGAGGGGGCCTAGTGCCCCGGCTCGCCCTTCACCCCGTGCCCCATTCCGCCGCCTACGTGGTGCATGGTGCCGGGGTTGTGGAAGAGGAAGCCCTGCGTAAGGTGCACGCCCAGGCGCTTCACGGCGTCGAACTCCTCCTCGCGCTCCACGCCCTCGGCGATCACCTTGATGCCGTGGTCGTTAGCGAAGGAGACCATCGTCTCCACCAGGTTCTGCTTCATGAAGTTGGTGTCGATCCCCGCGATCAGCGAGATGTCCAGCTTGATGAAGTCGGGCGACAGGTTGGCGATGCTCCCCAGCCCCGCGTAGCCGCTCCCCGCGTCGTCCACGGCGAAGCGGAAGCCGCGCTCGCGGAACTCGTTGAGGTAGCCCACGAACTTGGGGTAGTCCGTGATGGCCGTGCGCTCCGTGATCTCCAGCACGATGCGCTCCGGGTGCTCCACCCCCAGCTCGTCCAGGTCCATGTAGCGGAACGTGGGGTCGCGGAAGTCGTGCGGGTCGATGTTCAGGAAGAGGAGCTCGTTCTCCTGCAGGTGCGTGTCGATCCCCTCGATGGCGCGCTTGCGGCAGAGGCGCGAAAGCTCCCAGATCAGGTTCGCCTCCTCCGCCACGCCAAAGAGCACCTCGGGCGAGCGGAGGGCGCGCATTCCGCCGCGGGCGAGCGCCTCGTAGGCGTACACCTCGCGCGTGGCCGTCACCACGATGGGGTGGTAGACGATGTAGACGTTCTCGTCGTGCAGCAGCGTCTTGAGGTCGGCAACCTTGCGGGTGCGCTCGCGGCTCTCCACCCCGCGCGCCGCCGCCGACGCCTCGCGGATCCCGCGGTAGATCTGCCGCTCCGTGCGCACCTTGGGGTTGCGAAAGAGCGTCGCCGAGCCGATGTAGATCTCGAACAGCCCCGCCACGTCCTCGCCGTGCTCCCCCTCCAGCCGCGCGCGCACGTGCCCCTCCAGCTCCGTGGCCAGCTCGTTGATGCGCTGCTCCGCCTCGGACACGGGGTCCGGCAGGTCGGTGAAGAAGATGAAGTCGTCGTCGCCCGTGTGCGACACCATCAGGAGCGACTCCTCCTTGCTGCGCCGCCGGTCGTAGAACTCGCGCACCGAGTTGGCGGTGGTCTGCAGCACCTCGTCCAGCTTCTCCCAGCCGTAGATCTCCTCCAGCTTGCTGTAGCGCACGAACTGGATGTAGAGCACCGTCATCCGCCCGCGCCGCTCGAGCATGTCGCGCCCCTGCTCCAGCATCACGGGGAGCGTGGGGAAGCCGGTGGAGCGGTCGAAGAGGAGCTCCTCGTAGCGCAGGTGCTCGGCGGCCTGCGTCTGGTCGCTGGGCCCCTCGCCGCGGCGCGTGCGCTGGCTCACCGCCCACACGCGCGACGCCACCTCGTCCGCCGTGGTGGGGAGGAAGAGCCAGTCGTCCGCCCGCGCGGCGACGGCGCGGCGCACCTCTTCGTCGGTGCTGCAAGCAACCAGCATGCAGATGCCGCGCGCCCCCGTCTCGTCGCGGACGGTGGCCAGCAGGTCGGCGCGCGGCTCCACCAGCGCCACGTCGGGGTGCGTGCGCAGGGCGGCGGTGAGCGCCTCCGCGCCCGCGGCCCCCGTCTCGCCGGCCTGCAGCAGGGTGAGCTCGGCGCCCATCGCGGTCGCGGCCCCTTCGACGGCCGCCTGCAGCCCCTCGTCGCGAACGTAGCCTACGATCCTCACGCCGCGCCCCCCTGGGCCGCCAGGTTCCGCTGCACCTTGGCCAGCAGGTCCTTGAAGTCCACCGGCTTCACCACGTAGTCGTCCGCGCCGGAGCGCAGGCCCTCGAACTTGTCTTCGAAGGCGCCCTTGGCCGTAACCATCACCACCTTGGTGGTGCCGCCGAACTCAGGGTGGTTCTTGATGGCGCGGCACACCCGCCATCCGTCCATCCCCGGCATCATCACGTCCAGCAGCACCAGGGCGGGCTTGACGGTCTCCATCTTGGCCAGCGCCGACTTCCCGTCGCTCGCCTCGGCGATGGTGTAGCCGCGCGACTCGAGGAAGGCGCGGAGGATCTCCACGTTGTCCAGGTTGTCGTCTACCACCAGGATCGTTTGCTTTGGATCTACCGAGGTCACGTTTCTCACCTCCGCCGGGGCGGATCGGTGGTGCGTGGGGGGAGGGGCGGACCGTGCCGAGGGTCCGCGGATGGTGTGCCCCGGCGGGCAAGAAGCGAGCCACTTACCGCGTGCAAGCGCATGCGTTTCCCCCGTTTACGTGGGCCCTCGGAAGGGCCTCACACAGAGACACAGAGGTAGGGAATTAAGAAGAGAAAGCGGTTCTCCGTGCCTTTGCGGTTCCCTCTGTGCCCTCTGTGTGATGGTTTTTCTTCACCCGCCGCGCACCTTTTCGAAGGCGCGATAGCTGTGGAACTCCACGGTCCCCTCCAGCTCCGTCAGCACCATGCCCATGGCGCCGTCGGGATCGGCGCGCACCTGGGCGGAGCGCGGCAGCCGCACCGTGCCGAACGGGGTGGAGACTTCGCCGAAGTTGAGCGTGCCGGACGCCCACTCCCGCCGGCCGTCCAGGTAGCGGAACTCGATCTGGCGGACGGCAAAGGTGCGCGAGTCCAGCCGCAGCGCGCCGTTGAGGGCGAGGACGCCGCGCGCGGTGCGCAGCGCCCGGAAGCGCAGCGTCCAGGCGCCCGTCGAGTCGAGCTGGGGGTTCGCCTCCAGGCAGTGGCCCACCAGGAAGTCGTCGCGCAGCAGCGTGAGCTCGCTCGGCACCTTGATCATGAGCGACTTGTTCTGCGCCGTGTCGCCCTCGGCCACCGCACGCGCGCGCCGGGCGCGGGCGGAGTCCGGGTGGATGATGATGGTGGTGTCGCTGTAGACGCGCTTGTCGCGGACCAGGCGCAGGTGGGCGGTTCCGCGCGTGCGCTGGTTGTAGCGGTAGGCGTACTGCGCGGCGAAGGCGCGGCGCTGCTCCACGCCCTTCACGGCCTCGCGCCAGAGCGCCTGCACGGCCGGCGCTTCGGCGAGGCGGTCGCGCGTGTAGCACGCGGGACGGCCGGTGGAGACTCCTTCCAGCACCACCGCCTGCAGCGCGGCGCGCAGCGTCTGCTCGCTCGTCGCCCCGTCGGCCACGGTGAAGGGGGCGGAGGGCGGCGCGGTGTAGCCGATGCGCTCCATGCGCAGGCGGTAGCTGCCGGCGGCCACGGTATCGAAGCGGAAGGCGCCGCGCGCGTCGGTCAGCACGGTGCGCCCCTGGCCCCCGGACGACGGAAGGAGGCGGACGACCGAGAGCGGCACCGGCGTGCCGTCGTTGGCGAGGGCGTGCCCCTGGACGACGGCGGTCTGCGCCCCGGCGGCGGACGCGGAAAGGATCGCGCTGAGCGCGGCGAGGAAGATGCGGCGGGAGATCATGGAAGTGCTAGGACGGGAGGAAACGGATGACTGCGGACGGTTCACCCCAGGGCAAGCACGGGGCCTCGTTGCCAAACGTCCGTTCCCGATCACCGATGTGGATGCGCCGCAACGGCTTCCATCATCCGCCGCAAATCCGCGCGATTCCGCCGCTGTCCCGGCATTGGGACACACGTCCGTTCGCCAACGACACGACGCCCCGCCGGCGTGGGCGGGGCGTCGAAAAGTTTCAGCCTCTCGAACGACGTCAGCGGAGCGAGGGCGCTCCCGACGACGACGGCGCGCCGGCGCGGTTCATCCTGCCGGTGCGCGTGAGCCCTTCCCAGCCGCACCGCGGGCACCAGCGCCGCTGTACGTAGCCCAGGCTGAGCACCGACAACGCGCGGTCCCACCCGGTCATCTGGAGGGGGAGCGTCTCGGTGGCGCAGCTCGCGCAGTCGCGCTCCGAATCCAGCACCAGGAAGATCATGACCACGGCGAGGAGCGCCTTCGCGCCGAACGCCACGAAAAAGAACAACAACCACATCGTCAGCATGGCGATCCAGCGCTTCGCAAGGTTTCCGGTCCCGCATTCAGCCCGTGCAAGAAACATACGACGGCCTGCTCGAGGTACCGCCCGCGGCCCCCGCGAGTTCCCGGCGGGTTGAACCGGGAGGGGGCGGGCGTGTACTCTTGGGCTGCGCCATCCCGGCGATCCCATCCATCGAGCGAGCATGAACGTCGTCAACGTCCAGAACCTGCACAAGAGCTTCGGTCCCCGCGTCCTCTTCGACGGCGTCTCCTTCGCCATCGACGAGGGCGAAAAGGTGGGCTTCATCGGCGTCAACGGATCGGGAAAGAGCACCCTCTTCCGCATCATCGGCGGCATGGAGCCGCCCGATGACGGGACGCTCGCCTTCCAGCGCGGGATGCGCGTGGGCTACCTGGAGCAGGAGCCGGAGTTCGAGGCGGGCGCCACCATCCTCACCGCCGCGGCCGGGGGCACCCCGGAGTTGAACGAGGTCATCGCCGCCTACCACGAGGTCGGCGGCCGCCTCACCCGCGGCGAAGGCGACACGGACCGCCTCCTCGCTCGCCAGGGCGAGCTCGCCGCCCGAATCGACGCGCTGGGCGGATGGGACCACGAGCACCGCATGGAGGCGATCCTCACGCGCCTGCAGGTGGACCGCTGGGAGCGCCCGGTGGAAGGCCTGAGCGGCGGCGAGCGGAAGCGGGTGGCGCTGGCGCGCGTCCTCCTGCAGCAGCCCGAGCTCCTGCTGATGGACGAGCCCACCAACCACCTGGACGCCGACACCACCCTCTGGCTGGAGGGGCACCTGCGCGAGTACCCCGGTGCGGTGATGCTCATCACCCACGACCGCTACTTCCTGGACCGCGTGGTCACCCGGATGATCGAGGTCACGCCCGGCGAGCTGACGGCCTTCCCCGGCGGCTACACCGAGTACCTGGAGGCCAAGGCCGAGCGCACCGCGCGCCTCGCCGTCGAGGCCGACAAGCGCAGCCGCCTGCTGGAAAAGGAACTGGCCTGGGTGCGCCGCTCGCCCAGCGCGCGCACGGGAAAGCAGCAGGCGCGCATCAACCGCCTGGACGACCTGCAGTCCGAGCACCGCGACAAGCGCCTCCCCACGCGCACCGCGGTGGAGATCGCGATGGCGGACGCGCCGCGGTTGGGGCGCACGGTGCTGAACCTCCACGGCATCCGCAAGGCGTTCGGCAGCCACACGCTCGTCCGCGACTTCAGCACCATCCTCCAGGCGGGGGAGCGCATCGGCATCATCGGCCCCAACGGGGCGGGGAAGACGACGCTCCTGCGCATCATCATGGGCACCGAGCACCCCGACGCCGGCGAGGTGGAGCTGGGCAAGAACACGCACATCGCCTACTTCGACCAGCGCCGCGAGGAGCTGGACCCCGAGAAGACTGTCTACGAGGCCGCCGCCGAGCAGGATTGGGTGGTGGTGGGCGGCGAGCGCATCCACCTGCGCTCGCACCTGGAAACGTTCCTCTTCCCCGTCCCCCAGCAGCGCCAGAAGGTCAAGTCGCTCTCCGGCGGCGAAAAGAACCGGCTCCTCCTGGCGCGCCTCTTCCTGCGCGAGGCGAACCTGCTGATCCTGGACGAGCCGACCAACGACCTCGACCTCGTCACCCTCCAGGTGCTGGAGGACGTCCTCTCCGACTACCCCGGCTGCGTGCTCCTGGTGACGCACGACCGCTTCTTCCTGGACAAGGTGGCGACGGGCCTGATCGCCTTCGAGGGCAACGGCGAGCTGCGCCGCCACGCGGGCGGCTACGACCTCTATCGCCGCCTCAAGGAGCAGCGCGAAGCCGAAGCCGCCGCGGCCGCCGCCCCCGCAGCGCGCAAGTCCGCCCCCGGCGCGCCGCCCGCCCGCCCCTCCGCCGAGCGCAAGCTGAGCTACAAGGAGAAGCGCGAGCTGGAGGGGATGGAGGAAGCGATCATGAAGGCCGAAGCCCGCAAGGAAGAGCTCGAAACCCGCCTCGCCGACCCCGCCCTCTACGCCACCGGCAACGACGAGGTGCAGCGCGTGACCGCGCAGTTCCGCGAGGCCAGCGAGCAGGTGGAGGCGCTGTACGCGCGCTGGGCGGAGCTGGAGGAGGTGGGGTAGAGGGCCCTCACCCCCGCCCCCTCCCCCGCCTGCGGGGGCGCAGGGCGGGTGAGGGGGAGAACACCCTGTCCGCCGCGCAGATCCGGTAGGGGCGCGATTCATCGCGCCCGCCCTCCGCGTGCCTCGTCTTCGCCCCGCGCACCCAAACCGGTAGGGGCAGACCCACGTGTCTGCCCACCCTCTCCCGCACCGCGACCCCCGCTGGTTCACACCAATCCCCGTAGGGGCAGCCCGCGTGGCTGCCCGTGCCCTGCCGCGCGCCGCCCTACGCATCCCGCACAACAATGCCCGCAAAACGCCCCTCCCCCAGGCAGTTTTTGGGGAGGGGCCGCGAGGAACGAGCGGGGGAGGGGGCCCCATAAGCGTTAACTTTATCTCACGAAGCGTTTAAGCGGTGGCTCCTCAGGCACGTTGATCGCCAGTATTGCGCCGCCGATCAACACAAAAGTGCGGCTGGCGAGGGTCAAAAAATGGTTAAGTTAGCGCCTATGGGAGGGGGCCCCGCACCCTACCACATCCCGGCCACCGTCGTCACGATGGTATACACGGCCATCACCGCCATCGCGATCGCCACCGCCCAGCCGAAGACGGACATCCAGGCCGGGTGCCGGTAGTCGCCGACGATGGCGATGCGGCGCGCGGCCACGAGCATCGCGCCGAGGGCGAGCGGCAGGACGAGCGCGTTGGCGGCGCCGGCGGCCACCAGGAGCTGCACGGGGCGACCCACGGCCAGGAACACGGCCGTGGAGAGGACGACGAAGAGGATGATCACGGTGCGCTGCCGCGCTTCCACGCGCGTGCTCAGGGTGCGCAGAAAGGAGACGGAGGTGTAGCTCGCGCCCACGATCGAGGTCACCGCCGCGCACCAGATCACCAGCCCGAAGAGCCGCAGCCCCACCTCGCCCGCCGCGTGCTGGAAGACGGAGCCCGGCGGGTTCGCGGGGTCCAGCGTGAACCCGGCGGAGACCACGCCCAGCGCCGCCAGAAAGAGCCCCACGCGCATGATGCTGGTGACGAGGATCCCCGTCACGGCGCTCCGCGACACCTCGGGGAGCGCGGCGCGGCCGGAGATCCCCGCGTCGAGCAGCCGGTGCCCGCCCGCGAAGGTGATGTAACCGCCCACCGTGCCGCCCACCAGCGTCACGACCGCGATCCAGTCCAGCTTCAGCGGCGCCACGGAGCGGAGGACCGCCTCGCCGAACGGGGGCCGCGAAGTCGCCACCACGTACAGGGTGAGGGCGATCATCACGAATCCCAGCACCTGCGCGAAGCGGTCCATCGCCTGGCCGGCGTCGCGGAAGAGGAAGAGCCCCACCGCCGCGCCCGCGCTCACCAGCGCTCCCAGTGCTAGCGGCATCCCGAGCAGCGCCTGGAGGCCCAGCGCTGCACCGGCCACGTTGCCGATGTTGAAGATGAGCCCGCCGAGCACCACCAGCACGGCGAGGAGCGTCCCCAGCCCCGGCGCCACCATGTTGGCGATGTCCTGCGCGCGCCTCTCCGCCACCGCGATCACGCGCCAGATGTTGAGCTGCGCGCCGATGTCGAGGATGACCGACGCCAGGATGGCGAAGCCGAAGCTCGCCCCCAGCTTACCGGTGAACACGGCCGTCTGGGTCAGGAATCCCGGCCCGATGGCGGACGTCGCCATCAGGAACGCCGCGCCGACGAGCGCGCTCCTCCGATCTCGCTGCTCCACGCTCAGCCTCCGCTCAGGGGTGCCGCCACCCGCACGCCGCTCCTTTCCAGCCCTTCACGCAGGGTGCGCGCGAAAAGAGCGGCATCGGGCCGGTCGCCGTGGATGCAGATCGTATCCGCCTCCAGCCGCAGCTCCGCGCCGTCCGCCGTCCGGGTGCGCCCCTCCGCTGCGATCTCCACCGCGCGCCGCACCGCTTCGTCCGCATCCTCGATCATCGCCCCCGGCGTGCCGCGGCGGACGAGGGAGCCATCCGCCGCGTATCCACGGTCCGCGAACGCTTCGCGCGCGAAGCGGAGCCCCGCACCCTCGGCGGCGCGCTGCAGCTCGCTTCCCGGCAGGCCGAAGAGGATGAGCCGCGCGTCCAGGTCGCGGACGGCGCGGGCGATCGGCTCGGCGAGGGCGGCATCGGCGCAGGCCATGTTGTAGAGCGCGCCGTGCGGCTTCACGTGGCGCAGCGAGGCGCCGGCGGCAGTGGCGAAGGCGGCGAGCGCGCCCACCTGGTACAGCACCAGGTCGTACGCCTCCTGCGGCGAGATCCTCATCTCGCGCCGCCCGAATCCGGCCAGGTCCGGGAATCCAGGGTGCGCTCCGATCGCCACCCCGTGCTCCAGCGCGGCGGCGACCGTGCGGCGCATCACCGACGGATCTCCCGCATGGGCACCGCACGCCACGTTGGCCGACGTCACGAACGGCAGCACCCCCGCATCGTCGCCCATCCTGTAGGCGCCGAAGCTCTCACCGAGGTCGCAGTTGAGGTCGATCGTGCGATTCATTCGAAGTCGCTGTGTAAGCCAAACTGCATCTCACGCAGAGGCGCAGAGCCGCAGTGAGAGAACAACGGAGAAACGCCATGCAGCTGCAGTTCTCTCCCGCGTCTCTGCGCCTCTGCGTGGGACCCGCGGTTTAGATGCCGGCGCTGCGCAGACGAAGGGCGTCCGCGAGCAGGGTGACGGCGAGCTCGCGCGCACGAAGGAGGCGGTGCGCTTCCTCCAGCGTCGTCTCGCGGAAGCGAAGGTGGTCGCCGGGGCGAAGCTGCGCCAGGAGCGGGAGGTGCACCGTCGCCACGTGCCCGATGCGCGGATAGCCGCCCGTGGTGCCGCCATCCGCCATGAGCACGATGGGCGAGCCGCCGGGCGGAAGCTGCACCGTCCCGGGCGCCACCCCCTCGCTGGTCAGCTCGATGGGAGCCGAGAGCACCAGCGCCGGCCCCTCCAGCCTGCACCCCATGCGGTCCGAATGCTGGCTCACGCGAAATCGCTCGGAGAAGAGCGCCGCGCGAGACAATCCGGTGAGCGCATCCGTGTGGCTTCCCGGGATCAGCAGCAGCTCGGGCTCGGCGCGGTAGGCGGGGAGCGCGCTCGGGGCCACGCGCCACGACGCGACGCCGTTCCTCCGCCCCTCCCGCTCGATGGCGGTGCGCACGGCGGCCGACTGCACGCTCGCCTTGCCCACCGGCAGGCGGTCGCCGGTCCGCAGCGCGCGACCATCGAACCCGCCGAACGCCGACGGCAGGTACGTGGCGCGGCTTCCGAGCACGGGCGGCACCGCGATTCCGCCCGCGCACGCGAGGTAGGCCCGGCATCCGGTTCGCGCCCCGCGAACGTCGAGCGTCTCCCCCGCACGCACCCGCACCGGGCGCCAGAAGGGGATCGGCACGCCGTCGAGATCGGCGGTCATCCCGGCGCCGCCGAGTGCGATCAGCGCAGTGCGCGCAAAGCGGAGCCGCGGGCCGGCGAGCGTCATCTCCAGCCCCGCCGCGCCCTGCGGATTCCCCACCAGCAGGTTGGCGATGCGCAGCGCCACCGGGTCCGCGGCGCCGCCCACGGGCACGCCCTGATCCTGGAAGCCGGTGCGGCCCAGGTCCTGGACCGTCGTCAGCAGGCCCGGCCGGAGCACCTCGATCACGCGCCGTGCTCCAGCCGCCGGAACGCCTCGGCATCCACCGGCACGAACCGGACGCGGTCGCCCGCGCGCAGCAGGGCCGGCGGGTCGCGGTGCGCATCGAAGAGACGCAGCGGCGTGCGCCCGATCAGCTGCCACCCGCCCGGCGACTCCACCGGATAGACGCCCGTCTGCGCGCCGCCGATCCCCACGCTGCCGGCAGGCACGACGGTGCGCGGCGATTCGCGGCGGGGCGTGGCGAGCTTCGCGTCCAGGCCGCCCAGGTACGGGAAGCCGGGGACGAAGCCGATCAGGTGCACCCGGTAGTCGCCCGCCGCATGGAGCGCGACGACATCGTCGGCGGTGAGCCCGTGCAGCGATGCGAGCGATTTCAGGTCCGGCCCGAAATCGCCGCCGTAGCAGACGGGGATCTCCACGAGCCGACCGTCGTCGCCCGCGGACTCTTCGAGTTCGTCAAGAAGCTGCGCCAGCGAATCCAGCCAGCCCGCATCCGGCGGGGGAAGCTGGACCGGATCGTAGTGGATGGTGAGCGAGGTGAAGCCGGGGACGCATTCGATCAGGCCGGGAAGGTGGGACTCGGCCACTCGCCGCGAAGCCGCCGCGACGCGACGCCGGGTCGGCTCGTCGGGGGCATCCCCAAGGACGATCTGGACGGCGCTGTCCCCGAGCGGCTCGATCCTCATCGCATGGGCGATCAGTCGGGCTCGTTGACCGACTGCCCGGCGCCCTTGAGGTTCTCCACCTTTTGCGTGTCCACGGTGAAGCCGCCGGGGACGGTCTCCTCGTCCGCCGGGGCGCCGCCGCCCGCCGCGGCCGTGGTGCCGCCGCCGGCGTCGGAGCCCGCAGCACCGCGCTTCGCGCCCTGCTCCTTCCCCCTGCACCCCGCACCCATCAGCACGGCCACGATCAGCGCGGCCGCCATCCACTTTTGCATCGATCCGCTCCTCATCCCCTGGAAAGGGGTGTATGTCCGCAAGAAGACGCAGGCGGGCCACCCGGAGGCGCCCGCCTGCGCCCGGGCCATCGCTACTGCTTGTTCCCCTCGGCGGGCGTAACGTCCACCGTGGGCGTGACCACCGTGTTGGTGTCCGAGCCGACGTTGACCTGCGCGGGATCGACGTCCACGTTCGGCGCCTCGCCGCCCTTCACCTCCACGTCCGGGAGCGAGCCTTCGTCCTTCACCTCCGCCGTGCACCCTGCCGACAGCGCTCCCATCACCAGCGCCAGTGTGGCAAGCGATCTGCGGATTCGCATCGGAATTTCCCTCTCTGGAGGAGTATCGGTTACATCACGTGGGGCCGCATCGCGCAACGACCATGCCCGGCGGGCTTGTTGCGCCCCGGAGCGGCCTCTACGTTGCGTCGCCAGGAAGCGTCCGCACACCGAACCGCCCCAGCCCGCGAAGCGCCATGTCCCGTCCCGAGCCGCTCCATCCCGTGCCGCTGGAGCAGACGCGCGAGCGCACGATCGCCGAGCTCTGCCGCGGCTTCGCGCTCGAGCACATCGACGCCGACCAGCTCCAGTCGCGCCTGGACGAGGCCCAGCGCGCCTCCACCGTGGACCAGCTCCGCGCCCTGACCGCGGACATCCCCGCGGCGCACGTCCCCGAGCCGATCTCGGTCGCGGGAATGCAGCTCGCGCATCCGTCGCAGGTCTCGCCGCAGCAGACGATCGTGGCGGTGATGGCGGGCGCCACGCGCAAGGGAGCCTGGACCCCCTCGCGCCAGCTCAACGTGATCGCGGTGATGGGCGGCGCCGAGCTGGACTTTCGCGAAGCGCGCATGCCCCCCGGCATCACCGAGCTGAACGTCTTCGCCTGGATGGGCGGCGTGGAGGTCGTCGTGCCGCCGGGCGTGCGCGTGGAGATGAACGGGATCGCGCTGATGGGCGGCTTCGAGGAGCACAGCCGCACGCTGGACCCGCCGCCTCCGGACGCCCCGGTCCTGCGCGTCGGCGGCTTTGCCCTGATGGGCGGCGTGGAAGTGAGCGTCCGCCTCCCCGGCGAGTCCGCCCGCGACGCCCGCCAGCGCCACCGCGAGCTCCGCCGCGCCGCCAAGGAGCAGCGCCGCCTGGGGAGCTGATCCGGGGCGGGCGAGTGAACTCGCTGCAACAAAAGCACAAAGTCCGCCTTCGCGGACTCCGGGTCGGATTCCGCGTCTCTCTAGCCGGGCTTCAGCCGCCTTCCCGTCTTAATAGCCGGGGGCTTTAGCCCGCGGTGATCCGGCGGCGACCACTACGCCGTTGACTCTCGGGGTGCGGGAGGGTACCATCGGTTGCATCCACCAACCGGGCCGTCCCCAATGCAATCACCCCTCCACGACGAAGCCGAAGCGTTCCACCGCGCCCTGGGGGACGTGGTGCGCCTCCAGCAGCACCGCTCGCGCGACCGCGTGGCCTTTTACGGCATCACCGTGTCCGGCGCGCACGCGCTGGAGGCGCTGGAGCGTCTGGGGCCCATCTCGCTGAACCGCCTGGCCGCCGAGCTGTTCGTGGACAAGAGCACGGCCAGCCGCATCGTCGCGGCGCTGGAGTACCGCGGCTGGGTGACGCGCACCGCCGACCCCATCGACCGCCGCGCCCTCCAGCTGCACCTGACGGACGAGGGGTTCGCGCTCCAGGACCAGCTCCGCTCCGATGCCGTCTGGGAGATGCAGGCGGTGCTGGCGGGAACGGACGCGGCGGTCCGCCACACCACGCTCAACTTCATCCGCGACCTGGCCCGCACCGCCGCCCTGCACGCGGGCGCCACCGAGGCATCCTGCTGCCAGGGCTGATCGACAGAAAAAGCTCACACAGAGGCCACTGAGGGAAGCGCAAGGGAAAAGAGAGAATCCTTTTCCGTTCTTCTTGCCGTACCCCTCTGCGGCTCTGTGTGAGCTTCCCCTCGGCTCGCGGCCCAGCGCCGCCCCGTCTTCCCCGAACCGCGAGCGCGGCATGCGGCGGCTGGTCCTCTTCGACATCGACGGAACCCTTCTCTCCGCGGAGGGCGCCGGGAAGCGGGCGCTGCACGACGCGCTGGTGGACGTCTTCGGCACCACCGGCCCAATCGACAGCTACTCCTTCGCCGGGCGCACCGATCCAGAGATCGTCCACGCACTCATGAGCGCCGCCGGGCTCCCGCGCGACGAGATCGACCGCGGCCTCGCGGACCTCTGGGCGCACTACGTCGCCAACCTGCGCCGGGAGATGGAGCGCACGGAGGTGGAGGCGCTCCCGGGCATCCCCGCGCTGCTGCGGCGCGTGGAGGAGGCGGGTGGCGAGTTCGTGATGGGGCTGCTGACGGGGAACATCGAGGAGGGCGCGCGGATCAAGGTGGATGCCGCGGGGCTGGCGTGGGAGCGTTTCCGCGTGGGCGCATTCGGCTCCGATCACGCGGACCGCCCAGAGCTCCCCGCCGTCGCCGTGCGGCGCGCGCGCGAGCGGACGGGCGTCGAGTACGCGGGCAAGGAGATCGTCATCCTGGGCGACACCCCCTTCGACATCACCTGCGGCGCGCACCTGGGCGTCCGCACCATCGCCGTTGCCACGGGCCGCCACACCGCCGCCGACCTCGCCTCCCACGCCCCCGACCACCTCTTCCCCGACTTCCGCGACACCGATGCCGCGTGGCAGGCGATTGTCGGGGAGTGATTCAGGATGGGTGACAGTCAGATGAAGTCGCGGATTGACCCAGGCAGACCTGTGGTTTAGCTTTGGGTCCAGAACAATGCGCGAGCGGCCGATGACAAGAGCCCCTGGGCTCTGCCATGTGCAAACATGGGTAGTCGGCCGCCGCGCTTTTTTTGTGCGCGGCGGCTTTGCTAGGAGCAGTGCTGAGGCCTCCGGCGGTTGAAACCGCTGCAACGACCGCGGGAAACCTGCCTTCGGAGGTTTGGGGGGCGGGATTGGCGCGCTCCGGCTGACCATTGCCCGGCCGCCAGCACCGGGGGGATGAAATGAATCCCCCGGCTGGTACTACGGGAAGTCGGCTGAAGCCGGCTCCCCCGGCTACAGGGCCGATTCGGCGCCGGAGAGGATGTGGCGGCTTTCGTCGCTCATCAGCACCCAGATGCTGTACCCGCCCAGGAACGTGCCGATTGGGAAGTTCAGGAGGTCGAAGAACGACACGATCAGCACCAGCATGCGCGCCCACGGGCGGCGCTTGAGCAGGCCCCAGCCGCCCACCAGCGACGGGACCGAGAGGAGGCCCATCACCACCGCGACGAACCCGGCAACCAGCGCCAGGATGCCGGCCGTCTGCGCGTCGTCGGCAAAGAGCCCAAGACCGCCCAAGAGCCCTCCCACGGCGAGCGCCGCCAGCACCCCCAGGCCGCCGAACGCGATGTGGAGCCAGGCGACGATGTCGATGTGCTGCCGCATTGCAGGTGCTCCGATTCGAAGGGTCGTCGTGTAAAGCCGAGGGCACAGAGAACGGTACGAGGGGCGGCAAGGATTCAATCGCGGAAGATGCGCTCCTCCGGGATGCGCCAGATCGCGGGCGTGCCCAGCTCGAGGCTGTTCCCCGCCGGGTCGCGGAAGTAGAGCGAGTGCCCGCCGCCCGGCCAGTCGACCTCCATCTCCACCTCCACGCCGTGCGCCGTCAGGCGGGCGCGCCACTCCGCGAGCTCCGCATCGGTGACGGCGAAGGCGGCGTGCCCCGGCCCAGTCGCGCCGTGCGGCGGAATCCTGCCGCCCTCCAGCGTCTGCGCGGGGTTGAAGACCAGGAAGACGCGGGCGCCGCAGCGAAAGAAGACGTGACGGCCGGGCACGCGCGTGATCGTCTCCAGCCCCAGCACGTCCGCGTAGAAGCGCTCCGCCGCCTCCAGGTCGTCGGCGTAGAGGCTGGTCTCCAGGATCTCGCGAAGGCGCACGGTCAGGAGGCCGGGACGATGCGCAGGACGCGGCCGCCGGCAAGCAGGTACAGCTCGCCCTGCGCGTCCTCGCCAAAGGAGGTGACGTTGCCGATGCTTCCCACCGCCCAGTCGCGGCGGTCGGTGACCGCGCCGTTGGACATGCGGAAGCTGCGCAGCCAGCCCCTGCAGAAGTCCGAGTAGAAGTAGGTACCCCGCAAAGCGGCCATCGCGCTTCCGCGGTACACGTAGCCGCCGGTGATCGAGCAGCCGTCGCCGTGGCCGTACTCCAGCGCCGGGAGCACCTTGCCGGCCGTGTCGCAGGTGGAGCCGGAGGGGTAGCAGTGTGCCCCCTCCATCACGTTCCACCCGTAGTTGAGCCCCGCCGCGGAGGCGGCGACGACGTTGACCTCCTCCCACGCGCTCTGCCCCACGTCCGCCACGAAGAGCGTCCCCGCCTCGCGGTCCCAGGCGAAGCGCCACGGGTTGCGCAGGCCGATCGCCCAGATCTCGGGGCGCCCGCCGCCGCTCGCGAAGGGGTTGCCGGCGGGGATGGCGTACGGCTCGGCTGCATCCACGTCCAGCCGCAGCATCTTGCCGAGCAGCGACGCGGTGCTCTGGCCGTTGCGCTGCGGATCGCCGCCGCCCCCGCCGTCGCCGGTGGCCAGGTACAGCCGCCCGTCCGGCCCGAACGCCACCAGCCCCCCGTTGTGGTTGGATGCGTCGCGGTGCGGGATGGTGATGATGTTGCGCGCCGTCGCCGCGTCGGCGCGCGCCCGGTCCGCCGAGACGCGGAAGCGCTCCACGCGGATGTCGCCGGTGCGGTCCGTGTAGTAGACGTAGAAGAAGCCGTTCTGCGCGTAGCGGGGATGGAACGCCATGCTCAGCATCCCCCGCTCCCCTCCGGACCCCACGCGGTCGGCGATGTCCAGGAAGGGGGTCGCGAGGACCGCTCCGTTCTCGACGATGCGGATGCGCCCCGCCTGCTCCACCACGAAGAGCCGCGCGTCGTCCGCCGGCGAGGTGAGGAAGACGGGCGACGCGAGGCCGGAGGCGACTTCCTGCAGGCGGAGCGCTTCGACGGCGGGGGGCGGATCGATGGGGTCGTCGCCGCTGCACGCGGCGAGCGCCAGGAGCAGGAGTGCGGATGCGCGCAGCATGGGTCCTTTGCGGGTTGGTTCTAAGCCTGCGTCTCGCCGCCGTCCCCGAAGAAGTCGCCCAGCAGCGTCTTCGCCTCCTCCAGCCGCAGGCGCGGGACGACGACGCTCACCCCGTACATCGAGGGTCCCTGGTAGCCGGCGCCCCAGATCCCCACGTGCGCGCCGTGCACGCGCGCCGGGATCCCGGCCTCCTGCAGCGTGGCCGCCGCGAACTCGGCCTCCAGCACCGTGCCGAAGCTGCCTGCAACCTCCCAGGGAGGGCCGTCCAGGAACATGCGCGTGGGGTTCAGGGGTTCGTCGGGTGCGTTCGTCATGTTAACCGGAGCGGGTGCGGGGCGTCCAGTGGTCAGCCCCCTCCCCCCGGCCCCCTCCCCCGCCTGCGGGGGCGCAGGGCGTGGGAGGGGGAGAACTCCGCGCGCGCTTCGCAGATGCCCCGCGCTGCTCCCTCATTCGCCGAAACACACCGACACCCGTAGGGGCAGACCTGCGTGTCTGCCCGCCCCCCGCAGAGACGGAGAGGCGCGGAGAAAACCTCCTTCGCGCCTCCGCAAGCAACCACCTATCGGGCCTAATCAGGCGTCTTCGAAACGCTGCTCGACCGGGGCGGGGCCACCGCGCGCGGCGGTCCTGGCGGTGGGGGCGCCGCGCTCCATCAGGAAGGCGTGCTGCACGTAGGCGCCCGCGATGCCGCCCAGCAGGGGAGCCAGCCAGTACACCCAGTGCGCATCCCACACCCCGCTCACCAGCGCGGGCCCAAAGGCGCGCGCCGGGTTCATCGCGGCGCCCGTAAGCGGCCCGATCGCCATGATGTCCAGCGCCACGGTCAGGCCGATGGCGAGGGGGAACACCGTGCGCGGCGCCCGCTCGTCCACGGCCGTGCCGAAAACGACGAGCACCAGGAAAAAGGTCGCGATCGCCTCCAGCACCAGCGCGCCCCACACGGTGATCCCGTCCGCCACCGCGGGGGTGCCGTCGGCCGCCACCTCCGCCCCGAAGGCGCCCGCGAGCAGCGCCGACGCCAGCAGCGCGCCGGCGAGCTGCGCACCCACGTACATGGCGCCGCGCGGGAGCGGCATCCTGCCCGTGGCCACGAAGCCGGCCGTGACCGCGGGGTTGAAGTGCGCGCCGGAGTTGGCGCCCAGCGCCGCCACCATCACGAAGATGGCCAGCCCGTGCGCGAAGGCGACGGTGGTGAGCGTGGTAGCGCCCTCGTTGCCGCTCAGGTTGCCGGCGCTGATCGCCAGGATCCCGGCGAAGCAGAGCGCAAAGGTGCCGATGGCCTCGGAGACGAGGGCACGGATCAGACGGTCTGGCATCGCGGGATCGGTAGGTTGGAGTGGGACGGGTGATGCGGCTGGCCGCAATGTCCGCGCGGAGCGGCGCGCCGTCAAGCGCGCGAAGGTGCGGGGGCGGGCGCGGCATCGTTGCCGGGGCGGGCGCGGGCCTCGATCCCCAGCCCCAGGAAGATCGTCCCCAGCACCAGGATGGCGCTGGTCACGAAGGGGTACTGCGGCCCGATGTGGTCGAACGACCAGCCCCCCCAGAGCGGCCCCAGCACGCGCGTGGCGCCGCCGAACGTCTGCTGCACCCCCATCATCACCCCCCGCTCGCGCGGCAGGATCACCTGCGACAGGAGGGAGGTGACGCACGGGAAGGTGAATGCCGTCCCGACCGGCACCAGCGAAATGGCGAGGAGCAGCGCTACGTCGCTCCACTCCACCGGGACGGTGGACGGCACGCTCAGCGCCAGCGGACCGTCCGCCCTCATCGCCCAGAACGCCAGCGCCGCACCCGCGAGCCCGACGCCCGTGGCCCACGGGAGCACGGGCGTGGCGCCGAACGCGCGGTTGCGGCGGACGAGCAGCACCAGCCCGAGCACGATCGCGAACCCCAGCCCCGCCAGAGCCCAGGGCTCCAGCTCGAACCGGCCGGCGAGCCCGGACGGGAGGCGGGTGGTGAAGCCTCCCGCCAGGTACCAGGTGAACGGCACCAGGAAGAGGCCCGTCCCGAGGAGCGCCTGCCCGGCGCGCGACAGACGCGCCTCTCCGAAGCGGTCCACCACCGGCCCCAGCACCAGGGCGCGCATCAGCACCGAGATGGCGCCGTTCCACGCGAAGACGTAGCCGATGTTGTGCTCGGTGAAGCCGAAGCGCGCCGCCAGGAAGAGCGCCAGCACCGCCGTGAATCCCGAGAACGCCCCCATCCCGATGGCGTAGATCCAGATGAGGCGCGGCGCCGCCTCGCCGGGGTTGGTGATGACGCGCATGACCGCCTCGCGCGGGCGGCGGGGTGGAGCGCCCGACTCGTCGCGCGACACCACGCGCGACTCCGGCAGGAACTTCCAGGCGAAGAGCATGTTCGCCAGGCACAGCCCGGCCGCCATCAGCCCCGGCGCGGAGCGTCCCCCCCACCCCAGCGACGCCGACCCCAGCAGCGGCCCGATCGTCACCCCCACGTTGGTCGCGGCGGAGAGCCATCCCAGGCTCCGCGCGCGGTTCTGGGGCTCGGTGGCATCGGCGACGTACGCCTGCACCACGCCGACCGTCCCCCCGCCCGCGCCCTGCACCAGCCGCGAGAGAAGGAGCACCGTGAGCGACTGCGCGTAGGCGAACACCACGTACGCGATGGCCGACGCAAAGAGCCCCACCAGGAGCGCCGGCCGTCGCCCGTACCGGTCCGACACGCGCCCCCACAGCGGCGCCGAGAGGAGCTGCGCAGCCGAGAAGGCGGACACCAGCACGCCCACCATCAGCCCGCCGCCGCCGAGGTCCGTGGCATAGAACGGGAGCAGGGGGATCACCATGAGGAGACCCACCATGTCCACGAACGCCGTGATCATCAGGACGGCCAGCTTGCCCAGACGCGCTCCTTGGATGGGGATTGGGGCGGCCAACGGGGCACAACGTACCCGCGCGAACGGGGGAAGGAAAGTGCGTGAGTGCGTTAGTGCGTGAGTGCGTTGGGATCGGGCGCGCACCGCGGTCTCCGCGGCTCGCGAGACGGCTTCAGCCGTCTTCCCGTCGTTCCAGCCGGGGGCTTCAGCCCCCGGTGGGCCGATGCCCGGTTCGTGCGCCCCCGGGCGGGCCGATGCCCGGTGCGTTCATCGCCCGGTGCCCCCGGCGGGCATCACCCGCACCACCGGGTACACCTCCGGCGTCTTCACCAGCGCCGCATCCATCAGGTTCCAGTTGAGAAAACCATCGTCCGAGCGCGGCTCCAGCAGGGTAAACGCCAGCCGGCCGAGCGGCTGCAATGAGGCGATGCGCAGCGTTCCCGCGGGCACGACGCGCTCGGTGCGGACGTAGCGGCCCCACACGCGGCGCTCGCGGTGGTTCTGGAAGGGCTGCTCCGCGGTGCGCGTGGAGTCGATGCGGAACTCCTCAACCGTCATCCGCTGCGGAGCGGCGAGGCGCTCGAAGCGGACGCCGTGCGCGGCCAGCCGGTCGGCGACCTCCGCCAGCTCCGCGGGGACGAACCAGGCGGCGGGGACCACCTCCGTCTCGGCGGCCTCAAAGGTGGAGTAGTCCGCCATGCGCTCGGGGCGCACCACGTCGCGCCGGCGCATCATAATCTCGCCGGTGTAGGGGTGGCGCAGGGTGTCGACCGCGCCTATCAGGATCTCGATGGGCTGCGCGCCGCGGTGCAGCCGCGCGGTGACGGCGAGGCGCTCGCCCGCCAGCGCGCGGCGGTCCGCGGCCTCGGTCGCGCGGCGGATGCGGGTGGCGTTCGCGTGCGCCCACCCCAGCACCTCTTCCACGAACTCGCCCGTCACCGAGATGCGGTCCTCGAAGGTGAGATACGCGTACGCTTCGCTCAGGATGCCGAATCGGTTGCGCAGCCCCGCGTAGTTGTTGCTGAAGCGCGGACGGTGGTCGAATGTGTACCACCCGCGCTCCGCCCCCCGCGCCGCCGCCCAGGTGCTCTCCGGGTTGGGGACGTTGCCGTAGTCGTGCAGCTCGCGCCCGTGCTTCGCCTTCATCGCGCGCACCACCGCCGGGAGCCACTCCCCGTTCAGCGGCCCCGCCACCAGCGCGTCCGTGTTGGGGTGCAGCGGGGGCGCGTAGGTCAGGTGGTACGCGTGGAAGGTGCCGTTGGTGGTGTGCAGGTCCACCCACACGTGCGGGTCGTACGCGCGCGCCATCTCCAGCAGCGAGCGCGCCTCCGGTGAGTCCAGCTTGATGTGGTCGCGGTTCAGGTCCAGCCCCTGCGCGTTGGGCCGCTGCCCCATCCCCCCGATCGGCCCCAGCTGGTGCGGCCGGTTGGTCAGGTTCACCCGCTCATTTCCATCCGCGTTGTAGATGGGCGCGATGAGGAGGACGAGCGAATCGGCCCACGCCGCGTGCGCCCCGCCCGCAAGCTGGCGCAGAAGCACCTGCAGCGCCTCCTTCCCCTCCACTTCCCCCGCGTGGATGTTGCCCTGCAGGTAGACCACCGTCTTCCCCGACGCGCGCACCGCTTCGGGCGACGCGTCGCGCACGTTGCCCACCACCGCGAGCGGAAGGCGGCGTCCCTCCAGCGTGTAGCCAAAGGTGGTGAGGTGGATACGTGGGGAGCGGGCGTCGACCGCCTCCATGAACGCGACCACCTCGTCGTAACGCGACGTCTCGCGGAAGCCGGTCCGCTCGGGACGGGTGCGCGGCTCCGTCTGGGCAGCAAGGGGCGCGGCGGCCAGGAGGAGCGCGGCCAGCACGGTCCGGCGGATGGATGCGGGCATCACGGGTCCGTTGTGGGGCGAGATTGT
>DASWNZ010000158.1:0-9689 GCA_036398975.1 Longimicrobium sp. | reverse complement strand
GATCAGGAACGCCGCGATGATCAGCGGGTGCGACCGCTCGTCGGCGAAGCTCAGGTAGCCCAGGAAGAGCGAGGCGACCAGCGCGAACATCGCCAGCACGCGGTACTCCGCGTTCAGGAACGCGCGGGCGCCGTCGGCGATGTAGCCGGCGATGGTGCTCATGCGCTCGTTGCCGGCGTCCTGCTTCGACACCCAACCGGACATCACAAAGGTGTAGACCAGGGCCAGCACCCCAAGGGCGGGGACAGCGTATGCGATCGGATGCATGTGAACGGTGTTGGGGCTACTGAAAAAAAGGACGCGCCCGCTTGCACACCCGTCCCGCCGCCGTGGGGCGGGGGAGGGGGCGCACAGCGCGGGCGCCGTGGCGCGCGCGATAGGATGGCTGAAAGAAGCCGATAGCGCAAGCGGGCCGGGCACGGAAACTCCGCGCCCGGCCCGCCTTCACCGCGTCACGAACGGCTCAGACGCCGTCCTTGTCGTCCGTGAACGTGGGGCGCGGGGGCTCCTGGAGCCCGCCGTGCGCCTCGTCGCCCGTCAGCTGCACCACGCTGTGCTTGCGGCCGTACAGGAAATAGATCGCGATCCCGATCGCCAGCCATATGAAGAGCCGCGTCCACGCCTCGGTCGGCAGCCCCGTCATCAGGTACAGGCACGACGCGATCCCCAGGATGGGGAAGAGCGGCACGAACGGCGTCTTGAACGGGCGCGGGCGGTTGGGCTCCTTCACGCGCAGGTACCACACGCCGCCGCACACGATGCAAAAGGCTAGCAGCGTGCCGATGGAGACCAGGTGGCCCAGCTCGCTCACGTCGAAGAAGCCGGCCAGCAGCGCGCACACTGTGCCCACCATCATGCTGCTGATGTGCGGCGTGCGGAAGCGCGGGTGCAGGCGGCTGAACAGCGGCGGAAGCAGACCGTCGCGCGACATCGTGTAGAAGATGCGCGGCTGGGCCATCAGCATCACCAGCATCACCGACGAGAGACCCGCGATCGCGCCGATCTTGATGAAGGGGGCGAGCCAGGTGTACCCGGTCGCGTCGATGGCCACCGCGATCGGCTCACCCACGTTGAGGCGCGGGTACTCCACGATCCCCGTCATGATCCCCGACACCAGGATGTAGAGGATGGTGCAGATGATCAGCGAGCCCAAGATGCCGATGGGCATGTCCCGCTGCGGATTCTTCGCTTCCTGCGCCGTGGTGGACACTGCGTCGAAGCCGATGTAGGCGAAGAAGATGACGCCGCCCGCCGCGATGATGCCGTTGAAGCCGAAGGTGCCGGGGCCCGTGCTCGTCGGGATAAACGGCGTCCAGTGGTCCACCGACTGCCCCCAGTGCGTCAGCACGTAGTAGCCGCCCGCCAGGATGAACGCCGCCACCACGCCCAGCTTGATGATCACCGCCGCGTTGTTGAAGCGGGCGGACTCCTTGATGCCCACCACCAGCAGCACCGTCACCGCGAAGATGCCCAGCGCGGCGATCATGTTGAAGCCGCCGTTGGCCTGCGGAATGGTGTTGATGTCCACGCCCTGCTTGGAGAGCGACTCGGCCAGCGCGGCCGTCTTGCGCACCCACGTTTCCGAGCCCGGCGCCTGCACCAGCTCGCCCGGAGGCGAGGTGAGGCTGGGCGGAAGGACGATGCCCAGGTCGCGCAGGAACGAGTTGACGTAGCCCGACCAGCCCGCGGCCACCGTGGCCGCGCCGAACAGGTACTCCAGGATCAGGTCCCACCCGATGATCCACGCGATCAGCTCGCCGAGTGTGGCGTACCCGTAAGTGTACGCGGAGCCGGCGATGGGGATCATGGCCGCGAACTCTGCGTAGCACAGGCCGGCGAAGACGCACGCGATCCCCGCGAAGACGAACGCCAGCACGATGGCGGGCCCGGCATGCTGCGCCGCCGCGGTCCCGGTGAGCACGAAGATACCGGTTCCGATGATGGCCCCGATCCCGAGCGAGATCAGGTTCAGCGGCCCCAGCTCGCGTTTCAGCGCGTGCTCGCCCTCCGCGGTCGCGTCCGCCTGCAACTGGTCGATGTTCTTGCGGGCGAAATAGTTCATGGCTGCTCCGGTCTGGGCGGATCGGCGTCCGCCGTGGGGTTGGAAACAAGCGCGCCGGGACCGAGGGCGCGCGTACGAAGCGGTCCCGTGGGGGCCGCGTGTGGAGCCGGGGTTTCCGCGTGCTGCGTCACAGGGCGGAAAGGGAGGGAGCGGGACGTGGCTTCGCTTGAAGTCGGCAATGTAACGCGCGTGTGGCGTGGGTTCAAGCGTTCGTTCGGAGGGTTGGCCGCAATGTGTGCGCCGCGACGGTTGCGGCGGGGCGCGCGGGGGCGTACCATCGTACGCGCTGCACCGGGGGCGATCCCGCCCCGCGTACGCCCTGCGCCCGCTGCTGATGCCGAGCCACGACCTCCTCGCCGTTCCCGAATCGCGCGCATTTCCGCTGCGCCGCGTTCTCCAGCGCCTTCTGGCGGCACGCCGCGTGGTGCTGGTGACCCACGTGGGCGCGGACGGCGACGGCAGCGGCTCGCAGGCGGCGCTCGCGGCCTGGCTGGAGTCGCGTGGCATCGAGGTGTCCATCGTAAACCCCACCCCCTTCCCGGACCTCTTCCGCTTCTGCCTCCACCGGCAGGACGTGGTGGCGGAGATGGGCACCCCCGAGGGCGAGGCGGCCCTGGCGGAAGCCGACCTCTTCGTGGTGCTGGACACCTCCGAGCCGCCGCGCGTGGGCGCCCTTGCCGAGCGCCTCCCGCCCGAGCGCACGCTGGTGGTGGACCACCACCCCGCCGGCAGCGAGGTGGTGGGCGACACCGCCGTGCAGGACCCCTCCGCCGGCGCCACCGGCGAGATGGTGTACGACCTGATCACGCTGGCGGGCGACACCGTGCCGCACGCGTCGGCGCTGGGGGCGTACGTGGCCATCGTGAGCGACACGGGCTCCTTTCGCTACTCCAACACCACCCCGCGCATCCACGCCGTCGCCGCGGAGCTCCTGGGCCGCGGCATCGACACGGAGGTGGTGTACCGCCGCATGTTCGCCACCGCGCCTCTGCGCCGCCTGGAGCTGCTGCGCGAGGCTCTCGCCACCCTGCGCACGGACCCGGAGGCGCGCATCGCCTGGATGACGGTGCGCGCCGACACCGCCACCCGCCTGGGCGCCACCGGCGAGGACTTCGACGGCCTCATCGAGCACGTGCGCTCCATCGAGGGCACCGAGGTGGCGATGCTCTTCCGCGAGACGGGCGAGGGCGACACCAAGGTCTCCTTCCGCTCCAACGGCGCCGCGGACGTCAACCGCCTGGCGCGGCGCTTCGGCGGGGGCGGGCACGTAAAGGCCGCCGGCGCGCTGATCCCCGGCGGCATCGACGAAGTCGCCCCTCCCGTTCTGGCCGCCGCCCGCAGCGCCGGCTGAGCGATGCGTGGCAGCACAAAGGGGCGCCCCCGGCATCGGGGGCGCCCCTTCGTCATTCCCTCCCGCGGATCAGCGGTAGGGGTGTTCCTTGGCGTAGTTGTACGCGGTGTACGCGGCGATCAGGTGGCAGACCCACCCCAGGAGCCCGCCGGTGCCGAGCCACATCCCCGGCGTCACGATCAGCCAGAAGAGCCCGCGCAGGAACTTGCCGTTGTAGATCTGCCCGATCCCGGGGATCAGGAAGCTCAGGAGAGCCGCAATGCCAGGATTTCTCACCGTGTCCTCGCTTTCCAGGTGCGTGCGTAACCCGGCGACTTCCGGGACGAGGTGCGTTACGGCGGCGGCGCGGGGGAAGTTTCGCCCTCACCGCTGCCCTCACCCCCAGCGTCGCTCCGCGACGCATCCCCCTCCCCCAAACAGCCTGGGGGAGGGGGAAAGAGCGTTCTCTGCCCACCCTCGCCGCCGCCCCGATCCCCGCCTGCAAACCCGAACCCCGTAGGGGCCGCCCCACGTGGCTGCCCGTGCCCGCCGCCACTCCACCGCCTGCCACCTGCACCACCAAACCAACCCCCCTCCCCCGGGCAGTATCGGGGGAGGGGGATGCGTCGCGGAGCGACGCTGGGGGTGAGGGTCCCCCTACTCCACCTCCGACTCCAGGTAAGTGTACCCCGCCAGCCCATCCACGTAGTCCGCGATGAAGGCGTTGGCCTGCGCCCGGGGCAGCCGCGCGTTCGCCACCTTTTTCCGGAACGTCGCCACCAGGTCCTGCGCGTTGAACTGCACGTAGTTCAGCACCTCGGTCACCGTGTCGCCGTGCACGAGGTCCCCGATCTCGTAGCCGCCCTCGGCCAGGCGGATGTGCACGGCGTTGGTGTCGCCGAACAGGTTGTGCAGGTCGCCCAGGATCTCCTGGTACGCGCCCGTGAGGAAAATCCCCAGGATGTACGGCTCGTCCGGGTGGAAGGTGTGCAGCTCCAGCGAGGGCTTGGCCTTACGCCACCCCACGAAGCTGTCGATCTTGCCGTCCGAGTCGCAGGTCACGTCCTGAAGCGTGCCGCGCCGCGTGGGCTCCTCCCCCAGCCGGTGGATCGGCATGATGGGGAAGAGCTGGTCGATCGCCCACGAGTCCGGGAGCGACTGGAAGAGCGAGAAGTTGCAGAAGTAGCGGTCGATCAGCACCGACTCCAGCTCGGGGAGGATGTCCTCGTACTCCTCCGGGTCCTTGCGCGCCTCGTCCGCCACGCGGTTCATGATCGCCAGCCAGTAGCGCTCCGCCGATGCGCGCTCCCGCAGCGACAGCGAGCCGCTGTTGAAGAAGAGCTGCATCTGCTGCTTGGCGAAGGAGGTGTCGTGGTACACCTCGCGGGTGTTGCGCACGCCCACCTCCTTGAGCGTCGCCGCCAGCTCCTGCACCAGCGCGTGCGCGTCCTCGTCCACCGGCTCCGGCTCGCCGGCCACCTGCGTCTCCAGGTCCACCACGTTGATCAGCAGCAGGGCGTGGTGCGCCGTCAGGGCGCGCCCGCTCTCGCTGATCACGTGCGGCATGGGGATCTCGTTCTCGCGGCACGCCTCCGCCAGGCCGTAGATGATGTCGTTGGCGTACTCCTGCACGCTGTAGTTGACGCTGGCCGACGAGGTGGAGCGCGACCCGTCGTAGTCCACCCCCAGCCCGCCGCCCACGTCCACGTACTCGATCCCCACGCCGATGTTGCGCAGCTCCACGTAGAAGCGCGCCACCTCGGCCATCCCCAGCTTGATGTTGCGGATGTCCGGGATCTGCGAGCCCAGGTGGAAGTGGATCAGCTTGAGCGTGTCCAGCCGCCCCGCCGCCTCCAGCTTGTCCAGCACGCGCACCACCTGCGACGCGTTCAGCCCGAACTTGCTCTTCTCCCCCGCCGTCTCGCTCCAGCGCCCGCTGCCGGTGGTGGTGAGCTTGATGCGCACCCCCAGCGTGGGCACCACGCCGATCTCGTCGGCCACGCGCAGCAGCGTCTCCACCTCGCTCAGCTTCTCGATGACGATGAGCACCTTGTGCCCCAGCTTCTGGCCCATCATGGCCAGGCGCATGAACTCCTCGTCCTTGTAGCCGTTGCACACGATCAGGTGGTCCGCGCTCTCGGTGAGGGCGAGCACGGCCTGCAGCTCCGGCTTGCTCCCCACCTCCAGCCCCACCCCGTGCGCCTTGCCGAACGCCACGATCTCCTCCACCACGTGGCGCTGCTGGTTCACCTTGATGGGATAGACGGTGGTGTAGCTCCCCTCGTAGTCGAACTCCTTGATGGCGTGCTGAAAGCGGTCCGTCAGCGTCTCGATGCGGGTGCGCAGGATGTCGGAGAATCGCAGGAGGAGCGGAAGGCGCACCCCCTGCGCCTCCATGTCCATGGCGATCTCGAACAGGTCGAGCTCGCGCGAATCCTCGCGGGTGGGGCGCACGGCGACGTGCCCCTTGTCGTTGATCTCGAAGTAGCCGACCCCCCACCCCTCCACGTTGTAGAGCTCGCGGGAGTCTTCGATCGTCCAGTCGGTAGCCAGTGCGGCCTCCGGGTTGGGAGCGTTGCGGTTTGTGCGTTGCGGGGGCGCAATTTGGACCCTCCGGCCCCGTAGCGAAAGACCCCGCCCCCGGCTTGTCCGCCGCGGGGGGACCCCGCTACCTTCCGCCGTCCGGCCCCGCGCCGCGCGGACGCCCGTTTCCACGCGGCCTGAGCGGCCCTCCGTACCCCAGCCGAGATCGTTCCCCATGTACCGCGCACCGGACTTTTCGCAGCCGCGCTTCCAGTCCGCGCCCGAAGCACGCTTCGCCCCGGCGCCCGCCGACGGCGTCCTTCCGGAAGGCTTCTTCTCCACCACCAACCTCCCCACCTACGTACACACCGGTGGCGAGTGGCGGCTGCCGCGCGACCCGCGCATGGACGCGGCGCTGGTGCTGGATCCGGACGGCGTGCCGCGCGTGCTGGAGGGGCGCTACGTGCGCGCCGGACAGCAGGTGGCCATGGGGATGGCCGAGGACGGCTCGGAAGGGATCTTCGTGCACGTGGCCGGGCTGATGGGCGATCCGGACCAGGGGCCGGAGGGCGAGTTCAAGTTCATGTCGTCCGAAGTGTCGCGCGAGAAGCCGACCGACTACGTGGAGATGGCGCGCATCCTGGTGGAAGAGAAGGAGCGTGGCGGCTGCTTCGTGTGGGTGGTGGGCCCCGCCGTGCTGCACTCGCGCGGGCGCGACACGCTGGCCTGGTTCATCCGCAACGGCTACGTGGGGGTGATGTTCGGCGGCAACGCGGTGGCCGTGCACGACATCGAGTCCGCCACCATGGGCACCACGCTGGGGATGAACTCGCGGGGGCTCCCCATGATCGGCGGGCACGGCTTCCACATGCGCGCCATCAACCGCGTGCGGGCGGCCGGCTCCATCCGCGCGGCCGTGGAGCAGGGAGTGGTGAAGGAGGGGATCATGCACGCGCTGGTGACCTCCGGCGTCCCCTTCGTCCTCGCCGGCTCCATCCGCGACGACGGCCCCCTGCCGGACACGCTGACCGACGCCATCGTCTGCCAGGAGACGATGAAGGAGTACACGCGCCGCGCCACCGGGGTCATCATGATCGCCACGGCGCTGCACTCCATCGCCACGGGCAACATGCTGCCGTCGTACGCGTGGAACGAGGAGACGGGCGAGGTGCGGGCGATCACCACCATCTGCGTGGACTCGTCGGAGTTCGTGGTCTCCAAGCTCAAGGACCGCGGCACCCACCAGGCGTTCGGCGTCATCACCAACGCGCAGGACTTCCTCCACGTGCTGCGCCACTACGTGGAGATCGAGGTCGCCTCGCGGCAGCCCGCCTGATCTAGGCCTTGCTTCCGCCCAACCCCCACCTTGCCGCCGCCCTGGCCGCCGCGGCGGAGCAGACCCCGCCCGAGCAGGTGGACCAGGTGTGGATCTTCCCGCCGCGCCCCCTCGGCGCGCGGGAGAGCGGGCTGGCCGTCCTCGCCCTCTTCGCCGAGCCGGACGCGCGGGGACAGCGCCGCACCCTGCACACGCTCACCTACGAGGCGGAGGCGCTCAAGGGCGGCAAGACGCGCCGCGTGGACACGCGCCAGGAAGAGGGCACCGTCCCACCGGACCGGCTGGACCGCATCGTGGACGGGATGGTGCGCCGGCTGGGGGGCGGCACCGAGACCCCCGAGGTGCGCGACGTGGGCGGGGACCCCGCCGCCTGGGCCCGTCTCCTGGCCGAGCTCGCCGGGATGCTTGACCCCCGCTAACAAGAATGATTATCGTTGGGGCGCCGTGAAGTCGGCGAGCTTTCCCGCAAGGAGCCCAGCATGTCGGTAGCGACCATCGATTCCCCCCCCGCGGCGTCGCCGTACCTCCACCTCTTCCGGCGCTACCTGAAGCAGCAGGGGCTCCCGGTTACGCAGCAGCGCGAGGTAGTGGCGGACGTGGTGTTCAGCACCACCGAGCACCTCTCCGTCGAGGAGATCGAGGCGCGCCTCAGGGAGCGGGGCGAGCGGATCGGCAAGGCCACCATCTACCGCACCATGGAGATCCTGGTGCGGAGCGGTCTGGTGGAGGACCACGACTTCGGCGACGGCTTCAAGCGCTACGAGCACCTCTTCGGCGGGCAGCCGGTGCACGATCACCTGGTGTGCACTCACTGCCGCAATGTGACGGAGTTCCGCAGCCCCGAGCTGCTGCGCATCAAGGACGCCGTCTCGCGCGAGCACGGCTTCGCCCCCTCCCGCCACCGCCTGGAGATCCATGGTCTCTGCGCCGAGTGCCAGGAGCAGGGCGTCACGCTGTCGTACACGGGGCTCACCTGCCCGGCGTGGTAGCCTGACGGAAGTCTCACGCGGAGGCGCGGAGACGCTGAGAAAGTACGGAGGAGGGGAGGCCGCATCGCTGCGCGGCCTCCCCTCCGTGCAGTTGACGCACGGGGGGCGCACCCGTTCTTTTGCGCCGCCTCACATCCCATCGAACCCGAGCGCCGGCCACGATATGAGCAGCCAACTCCCCGAATCGCTGAAGGACCTCCCCTGGGAGCTTCCCCGCAACTTCCTGGGCCTCGAAGGCGACGCCGCGGAGTGGGAGAACGCGGGCGTGGTGATTCTGCCGATCCCGTACGAGTTCACCGTGTCGTACCAGGGCGGCACCAAGCTGGGCCCCGCCGCCATCCTGGAGGCGTCGCGCTACATCGAGCTCTACGACCAGGAGCTGGACGGCGAGCCGGGCCCGGCCGTCGGCGTCTGCACCCTCCCCGCGATCCACCTCAGCTCCGCCGGCCCCGAGGCCGCCGTACGCGAGCTGCGCGAGGCGTACGACACCATCCTCGCGGCCGCCGGCGACCGGCTGGTGATCGGGCTGGGGGGCGAGCACTCGATCTCCAGCGCCCCGGTGCTGGCCAACGCCGCGCGCCTGGGTGGCCGCCGCCTCTCCGTCCTCCAGTTCGACGCCCACGGCGATCTGCGCCTGGAGTACGAGGGCTCGCCCTACTCGCACGCCGCCGTGATGGCCCGCTGCATCGACGACGCGGACCTGGTGCAGGTCGGCATCCGCGCCATCACCTCCGAAGAGCGGGCGCTGATGCGTGAGCGCGCCCCCGCCATCACCACCATCTTCGCCGAGGAGATGTGGGACAACGAGGAGTGGATCGGCCGCGCCATGGACGCGCTGGGCGACGACGTCTACATCACCTTCGACGTGGACTACTTCGACCCTTCGCTGATGCCCGCCACCGGCACCCCCGAGCCCGGCGGGATGACCTGGTACCCCACCATGAAGCTCCTCCGCCGCGTCTTCGCCGAGAAGAACGTCGTCGGCGCCGACGTCGTCGAGCTCGCCCCCATCGGCGGCAACGCGGCGCCGGACTTCGTGGCCGCCAAGCTGGTGTACAAGATGATCGCGTACTACGGGCTGCGGGCGCGGGGTTGAGGCCCCCCTCCCCCCGACCCCCTCCCCCGCCTGCGGGGGCGCAGGGCGGGTGAGGGGGAGAACTGCCATCCCGTCCGCACAGATCAGATAGGGGCGCGATTCATCGCGCCCGTGCCCAACCCGGCACCGGCATCGGCAATCCGCACCGATCCCGTAGGGGCAGACCCACGTGTCTGCCCGCCCTCGCCGCACCGCGATACCCGCTCGTCGCACCCAAACCCGTAGGGGCCGCCCCACGTGGCTGCCCGTGCCATCCGCCACCCCGCACCCCGCCGCCGCGCACCAATGCGCGCCCGACGCCCCTCCCCCGCAGTTTGGGGGAGGGGCCGCGAGGAACGAGCGGGGGAGGGGGC
>DASWNZ010000157.1:0-12303 GCA_036398975.1 Longimicrobium sp. | reverse complement strand
GCCCCGGGTACCCGGGATGCCCAAATCCTCATACCGCCCCCGCCCGCATCAGGTCGTGGAGGTGCACCATCCCCACCACGCGGCCCTCGTCCACCACGGGGAGCGCCATGACGCCGTGGCGCTCCATGATGCCCACGGCCGCGGCGGCGAGCTCGCCCGGCTCAACGGTCTTCGGTTCACGAGTCATGACTTCGGATACGGCGATTCCGTAGAAGTGTTCCTCGCGCTCCATCAGCCGCGTCAGGTCCCCCGAGGTGACGACGCCCAGCAGGCGCCCTTCGTCATCCACCACCGCCACCGTTCCGCGGCGCTCGGCCAGCGGCACGAGGGCCTGGCGCATGGTGGCGCCGGAGGGGAGGAGCGGCAGATCGCTCGTCTCCATCACGTCCTGAACGCGCAGCAGCAGCCGGCGCCCCAGCGCGCCGCCGGGGTGGAAGCGGGCGAAGTCGTCGCGCCCGAAGCCGCGGCGCAGCAGGAGCGCGACGGCCAGCGCATCGCCCATCGCCATCGCGGCGGCGGTGGACGAGGTGGGGGCGAGGTCGTGCGGGCACGCCTCTTCGGCCACCGAGCAGTCCAGCACCCAGTCCGCCTGGCGCGCCAGCGCGGATTCGGGCCGGCCCGTGAGCGCGACCACGCCCACGTCCATCCGCTTCAGGTACTCCAGCAGGCCGCGCAGCTCCTCGCTCTCGCCGCTCTTGGAGAGGAGGATGGCGACGTCGCCGCTGCCCACCAGCCCCAGGTCGCCGTGCAGCGCCTCCACGGGGTGGAGGAAGACGGCCGGGGTGCCGGTGGAGGTGAGGGTGGCGGCGAGCTTGCGGCCGATGATCCCGCTCTTCCCCACCCCGGCCACGATCACGCGCCCGGTCGCCTCCAGCACCGCGTCCACCGCCGCCGCGAACTCGACGCCGATGCGGCTCTCCAGCGCGGCCACCGAGGCGGCCTCGGTGCGGATCACGTGGCGGGCACGCTCCAGCATCTCGTCCGTGCCGATCCCCGCCGGCGCCGCCATCGTCACTGCCCCGCCTCGCGCTGGCGGACGTACGCTTCCACGAGGGCGCTCCACTGCCCGCGCGCAACCAGCAGCGCCTCCGCGAACTCGCGCACGGCGCCGTAGCCGCCGTGCCGCGTCCCCTGCCAGCGCGCCACCGCGCGGACGTCGCCCGCCGCGTTTCCCACCGCCGCGGGAAGCCCCACGCGCCGCATGACGGGAAGGTCGGGGAGGTCGTCGCCCAGGAAAGCGGTCTCCTCCCAGCCGATCCCCAGCCGCGCCAGCATCTCGGTGACGACGCGGAGCTTGGAGGCGGTGCGGTCCTGGTGCACCTCGCGGATCATCAGCTCCTCCGCGCGCATCGCCACCGCCTTCGACACGCGCCCGGTGACGATGGCGACCCTGATCCCTCCCTCGTGCAGGAGCCGGGTGCCGATGCCGTCCTGGATCTCGAAGCGCTTCAGCTCCACCCGCTCGCCGCTCGACGTCGCGCCCAGGTAGATGCCGCCGTCCGTCATCACGCCGTCCACATCCAGGATGACGAGGCGGATGCGGCGCGCATCGTCGCGCGGGATGGCGGCGGGCGGGTCCCCCACGGGCGCGATCATCCGCCGAAGCCCAGGGCGGCGCGCAGTGCGAGCACCTCTTCCACCAGCGGGCGCAGCCGCTCGATGGGGAGCATGTTGGTGGAGTCCGACGGCGCGTTGGCGGGGTCCGGGTGCGTCTCCAAAAAGAGCGCGTCTGCGCCGGCGGCCACCGCGGCGCGCACCAGGTGCGGGATGAAGCGAGGCTCGCCGCCGCTTACGCCCGCGCCCTCGCCCGGGCGCTGCACGGAGTGGGTGCCGTCGAACACGGTGGGTGCGTCGCACGCCTCGCGCATCTGCACGAAGGAGCGCATGTCCACCACCAGGTTGCCGTAGCCGAAAAAGGTGCCGCGCTCCGTCACCGCCACGCCACCGGCGCCCGCGCCGCGGAGCTTGTCCGCGGCGCCGCGCATCTCGCTCGGCCCCATCCACTGCCCCTTCTTCACGTTCACCGGCCGCCCCGTCGCGCCCGCCGCCACCAGCAGGTCCGTCTGGCGGCAGAGGAAGGCGGGGATCTGGAGCACGTCCGCCACGTCGGCGACGGCCGCGCACTGCGCCGGCTCGTGCACGTCCGTGATCAGCGGGAGCCCCACCTCGTCGCGCACGCGCGCCAGCTTGCGCAGCCCCTCCTCCATCCCCGGCCCGCGCGGCGAGCCGGCGGAGGAGCGGTTCGCCTTGTCGAACGACGCCTTGAAGAGCAGCGGGAGCGACAGGTCGTCCGCCACTCTCGCCAGCGCCTCGGCGATGGAGAGGTTGAGCCGGTCGTCCTCGAGCACGCACGGCCCCGCGATCAGGAAAAACGGCGCGCCGAGGCGGAACAGCTCCGCCACGTCGCCGCCGGCGCGCGCGAGCGCCTGGCTCACGACGAGGCCTCCGCCATCAGCTCGGGCTGGGTCTGCGCGGGGGCGTTCTGCCCGTCGCGGTACGCCGCCGCCGCCGTCACGAACGAGGCGAAGAGCGGGTGCGGCTGGTCCGGGCGCGACTTCAGCTCCGGGTGCGCCTGCGTGGCCACGAACCACGGGTGCGACGGCAGCTCGATCATCTCCACCAGGTTGCCGTCCGGCGAAAGGCCGCTGAACTGCATCCCCTGCTCGCCCAGCGCCTCGCGGTAGACGTTGTTGACCTCGTAGCGGTGGCGGTGCCGCTCGCTGATCTCCAGCGAGCCGTAGATCTCCGCCGCGCGCGAGCCGGGCTGCAGCCGCGCCGTGTACGCGCCCAGCCGCATGGTGCCGCCCAGGTCGGTGATCTGGCGCTGCGAGTCCATCAGGCAGATCACCGGGTCGCTGGTAGCGCGCTCCCACTCGGCCGAGTGCGCCTCCTCGATGCCGCACACGGTGCGCGAGAACTCGATGATCGCCGTCTGCATCCCCAGGCAGATGCCGAAGAACGGGAGGCCGTTCTCGCGCGCCCAGCGGATGGCGGAGAGCATCCCCTCCACCCCGCGCACGCCGAAGCCGCCGGGGATCAGCAGCCCGTGGTAGCCGGCCAGCTTCTCCGCGCCCTCGCCGTTCTCGAAGTCCTCGGAAGAGAGCCACTCGATCCTGACCTTGGCGTCCGCCGCGATCCCGCCGTGGATCAGCGCCTCCT
Source organism: Longimicrobium sp. (assembly GCA_036398975.1). GTDB lineage: Bacteria > Gemmatimonadota > Gemmatimonadetes > Longimicrobiales > Longimicrobiaceae > Longimicrobium. The sequence continues at coordinate 9,144 of DASWNZ010000157.1, read as the reverse complement.
GCACCGACTTGTAGGAGTCGATCAGCGCCACGTACTTGCCGACGACGGCGATGCGCACCTCGCCGTTGCTGGGGTTCTTGAGCCGGCTCACCAGCTCCTTCCACTCGCTCAGCTCGGGCTTGGGCGTGGTGAGCCCCAGCTTGTTGACCACCAGCTCGTCCAGACGCTGCCGGTGGTACTCCAGCGGCACCTCGTAGATGGTCTCCGCGTCGCGCGCCTCGATCACCGACGCCACGTCGACGTTGCAGAAGAGCGCGATCTTGCGGCGCATGTCCGGCTCGATCGCCCGCTCGCTGCGGCAGATCAGCACGTCCGGCTGGATGCCGATCTGCATCAGCTCGCGCACGGAGTGCTGCGTCGGCTTCGTCTTCAGCTCCCCGGCGGCCGCGATGTACGGCAGCAGCGTGAGGTGCACGAAGAGCGTGTGCTCGCGCCCCACCTCCTGCCGGTACTGGCGGATGGCTTCCAGGAACGGCAGGCTCTCGATGTCGCCGACCGTGCCGCCGATCTCGGTGATGACGACGTCGTGGTTGGGCGCCAGGCGGCGGATCGCACCCTTGATGGCGTCCGTGATGTGCGGGATCACCTGCACCCTGGCGCCCAGGTACTCGCCGCGCCGCTCGCGGGTGATGACGTCCTGGTAGATGCGCCCCGTGGTGATGCTGTTGGACTGCGACAGGCTCTCGCCCACGAAGCGCTCGTAGTGCCCCAGGTCCAGGTCCGTCTCCGCGCCGTCGTCGGTCACGAAGACCTCGCCGTGCTGGAAGGGCGAGAGCGTCCCCGGGTCCACGTTGATGTAGGGATCGAACTTCTGGATCGTCACGCGGAGCCCGCGCTCCACCAGTAGCCGGCCCAGCGACGCGGCCGCGATCCCCTTGCCGAGCGACGAGACGACGCCGCCGGTGACGAAGATGTACTTGGTGGGCGCCGTGTTCAGGGCGGTCATTCGGCTGCTCGCTCCGGAGGTGTGGACTCGTTTCGTAGGAGGCGTTCCGCGCGCCCGGCGTCGGCGGGGGTGTCGATCCCCCCTTCGGCCGGCGGGCCCACGGCCACGCCCATGCGCATCCCCGCCGCCAGCGGGCGGAGCTGCTCCAGCTTCTCGATCTGCTCCAGCCGCCCTTCCGGCAGCGCGACCCAGCGCAGCAGCGCGTCGCGGCGGTAGGCGTAGAGCCCCACGTGGCGCAGGTACGTGTCGCCCCCGAAGTCGGGCTCGGCGTCGCGGGGGTGAGGGATGGGCGCCCGGGTGAAGAGGAGCGCACCGCCGTCGTCGCCGCGCACCACCTTGACCACGGAGGGCTCCAGCCATTCGGCGCGGGTGCGGATGGGCGTCGCCACCGTCCCCAGCTCCCACCCGCCGTCGCGCACCAGCCCGATCGCCGCGCTCGCGTGCTCCGCCAGCAGGAAAGGCTCGTCGCCCTGGACGTTGACGATCACCTCGTACCCCGCGTACTCCGGATCGCGCGCCACCTCGGCCACGCGGTCCGTGCCGGAGGGGTGCGCCGGATCGGTGAGCCGCACCTCGGCCCCGAATCCGCGGCACGCCTCCGCGACCTCATCGGAATCGGTGGCGACCACGACCGCGTCGAACACAGCGATCCCCATCGCCCGGCGCCAGACCCACTCCAGGAGTGGCCTGCCAGCGATGGGGAAGAGCGGCTTCCGCGGCAAGCGGGTCGAGCCGATGCGCGCCGGTACGACGCCCAGTACGCGGGCGCTCATCGAACCGAAAAATGTGCGGGGATGCCGCGCGCATTTGCAATAATCACGCCACTCAACTTAGCGCCCGCGCGGCGGTTTGTCAAAGCGGCGGCGGGGCGGCTAATGCGACCCTCACGGGCATCGAGGCCCCCTCCCCCGCCTGCGGGGGCGCAGGGCGGGTGAGGGGGAGAACTTCGCCCGCGCCTCGCAGATGCCGAAGGGGCGCGATTCATCGCGCCCGTGCCCGCCGCCGCTCCGCCGCCCGCCCCTCCGCACCAAACTGGTAGGGGCAGACCTGCGTGTCTGCCCACCCCCGCCGCCACGCCAACCCCCGCCCGCAGCACGGACCTCGTAGGGGCCGCCCCACGTGGCTGCCCGTGCCCTCCGGGTCGCGGATGCCGCCGTTCATCCCCCGGTCCGCGTACCCCGCCCGCGGCTCGGCAGGCCCTGCACGCGGGCGCGGAACCGCTGGTACTCGGGCGTGTCGCGGATCATCCGCTCGCGGTTCAGCGGGCCAAGCGTCCCGATCAGCGCGCGGGTGTTGCGCACCCGCTCCGTGCTAGTGGGGTGCGACGCGAACCACTGGTCGAACGAGGACGGCTGCTCCCTCTGCTCGCGCAGCAGCTCCTCGAAAAAGGTGGCGATCCCGTCGGGGTCGTAGCCGGCGTTGGCCACCATCACCACCGCGCGCTCGTCCGCCTCGCGCTCGGCGTCGCGGCCGTACTTGGCGAAGACGGCCGCGCCGCCGCCCTGGATCACCACCTGCTCCACCATCCCCGGCTCGCGGTCCAGCACCCAGTAGACCAGCCGCACCAGCACGTTGGCGCGCTGCTGCTTCTCCAGCTGCTCCAGCCCGTGCCGCTCGGTCACGTGCGCGATCTCGTGCCCCAGCACCCCCGCCATCTCCGACACCAGGTCCGCGTGCTCGATGAGGCCGCGGTTCACGAAGACGTGCCCGCCGGGGATGGCGAACGCATTCACCTCGGGGGAGTCGACCAGGTAAAAGGTGTACTGCCGCCCGGTGGAGTCCGCGCGCGAGGCCAGCCCCTTTCCCATGCGGTTGAGCGCCTCCACCGCGACGGGGTCCTGTATGAGCCTCACCTGCCCGCGGATCTCCGCCGCGTACTGCGCGCCGAGCTGCGCCTCCTCTTCGACTCCGATGCTCCCCGAGCACGCGGCCAGGGCCAGGAGCGCGGTTACGTGTGCGAGGGTGCGGGTGCGTGGCATCGGTGCGCGCGTGCGGGTGGACGAAGCTGATCCCCCCTCTGCTTCACGTTCCGAGCCAGCCGGGCGCTACCCTCGCGTGAGCTACGCGGGTACAACCTCGCCGTCCGCGCGTAGCACATAATGGTGCGCGCTCGACGGCCACCTGGCTGGGGAGTCGGTGATCAACAAGGAAAAGAAACTGAATCCCTGCGGCAGCGTGAGATCGTCAGCGTTCCACCAGCGCTCCTCCCCCGGGAAGTTGGAATCGATTCCCACGTATCCCAGAAGTGAGACGTGCTGCGGATCCGAGACGTAATTCGTCACCACGATCGCGTGCCAGCTTCTCGGATTCGGATAGAAGGCGGGGGCGAGCTTGTGTGCGTCGACAACCGCGATAGCAACTCGATTCTCCTGTAGGGCGGCAACCAGGGTCTGGTGGTCGAATGCATGCCAGGTCGCCGCCACGCCCAGCCTCGTCAAAAGCGCCGTGTACCCTCGGGTGTTGAGCCGGAAACCCTCAGGATCTGGCACCAGAGTGCCATCCCGGGCAGCGAGGGGAACCAGGTGCGTCTCCAGGAGATCATTGCGTGCCGGATGGAAGAGCAGAACCACGTTCTCTACTGCTTCGAACCCGCAGGTAGGCCCACGCTGACGGTCAGCGATCGATTGGACCAGGCTCGGACCTCCCGTTTCGGCGTGATTGTTGTTCGACATGGTTCCTCCAGCGATGAAAGGGTGCTTGCGACCCGACGCCGCGAGTGCAGACTCAACCATCAGTTTCCGCAAAAATAATGCGGCGGGGATTGCGGAACGGTGCAGCCGCGCGGCTGCACCGCAGCCCGGATGCGGCACCCGGCGCGGTGGTGCGATCAGCGTAAGTCATTGCTGGGAGGCGGTTTGCGAAATCGGTCAGGCCGGACCACGGGTTGCCTTGTCGGTAGGCACGAGCAGGACAGAGTGCAACCGAACAACATCGAGGCTACCATGCGAAACAAGATCGTGCTTCTGGCCGGAGCGGCCCTACTGGCGACGAGCGGTGCGGCCACCGCTCAGGCCCCCGTCCCCACCGCGGCGGACAGCGCCCTCAACGAGTGCTCGCGCGCGGCGGGTGCCAAAGACGAGGCCGCGGCATCCACGGCCGCGGACCGCGCCGAGCGCCTCTTCCGCGCCCGGCTCGCCGCCGAGCCCGGGAGCGCCGAGCCGCGGGTGGGGCTCGCGCGGGTGATCGGCGAGTGCCGCATCGGGTTCGCGGACTTCATGAGCAAGGGGAGGCTCTCCGGGCAGTCGATCGAGCTGCTGAAGGCGGCGCTCGCCATCGACAGCACCCACTGGACGGCGCGCTACGTGCTCGCCCTGAACTACTTCCACCTCCCCTCCTTCCTCGGCCGCACGGACGACGCGGTGCGCGAGTTCGAGCAGCTGGTGGCGCAGCAGGGGACGCGCAACACCCCCGGCATCTTCGCGCAGCCCTACTTGCGCCTCGGCGAGCTGTACGTCCGCAAGAGCCGCACGGCGGATGCGGTGGCGATCTGGCGGCGCGGCGCGGCGCTCTTTCCGGGCGAGGCGCGCTTCGCCGAGCTGATCCAGCGCCATGAACGCCGCGCGGACGCCGCCGACTCGGCCGCCGCGGCTCCGGCAGTCGCGAACGCACCGGCAGCACCCGCGCCGAAGCAGGCGGTGCTGCTGGAAGGGCTCACGGTGCAGGCCAGCGCCAACCGGATGGACGACACGCGCAGCGGCACCTCGCTGAAGCGGATCGACGTGCTGATGACCCCCGGCGGCACGGCGGACCTGATGCAGGCGATCCAGACGGGGCCGGGCACCACCCGCGCCGCCGAAGGTGCCGACCTGTACGTGCGCGGCGGCGACCCCGCCGAGGCGCCCGTCTGGGTGGACGGGGCGCGGCTGGTCTACGCGGGGCGCTACGAGTCGCTGCACGGCGGCGCGTTCGGCGTGCTGGACCCGGCGGTGCTGGGCTCGGCCACCTTTTCCAGCGGCGGCTTCGGCGCGCGCTACGGCAACGCGCTCTCCGGCGTGCTGGACGTGGAGACGCTCGGCCGGCCCTCCTCGGCCGGTGGCGTCCTCTCGGCCAACACGGTGGGCGCGGGGGCGATGCTCCAGCTTCCCGCCGGCAAGCGGGCGGGGGCGTGGGGCGCCGCGCGCGTGACCGAGGCGTCGATGATGCTGGCGATGCACGGCCGCGGCGGCGAGTTTGACACGGCGCCGCGTGCGCTGGAAGGGATCGGCGGCGCGGTGTGGACTCCGCGCCCGGGGTGGCAGCTAAAGGCCACCGGCCTGGTGGACACCGACGAGTCCGCCCGCAACGTGAGCGCATACGGGTACAGCGGTGCGTTCGGCTCGCGCGGCGGCACGACGCTGGCGACGCTCTCCGGGCGCGGGGTGTCGAGTGACGGGCGGGTGGCGGTGCGGGCCAACCTCAGCGCCACGGAGCGCACCACCGGCTTCGACTTCGGAGTGCTGGACCGCGAGCGCACCGACCGCGGGATCGCGGCGCGGGTCGACACGGAGTGGATGCTGGGCGGCGGCCGCATTCGCGCCGGCGCCGAGGCCGCGGGGATGGATGCCCGCCAGACCGGCGTCACCCCCACCACCGACCAGCTCGCCCCCGGCTCGCCCTCGCACGTGCTGGAGGCGGTCACGGAGGACGCATCGCACGTGGGCGGCTACGCGGAGTACGAGTGGGCGGCGTCGGGGCGCCTGGCGGTGGTGGCCGGCATCCGCGCCGACCGCCTTCCCGGCGAGACGGAGTGGACGGCGGACCCGCGGCTGGCGCTCGCCTTCCGCGCGGGTGACTGGACGCTGCGCGCTGCAGGCGGCGAGTTCCACCAGGGGCGCTGGCGGACGCGCTTCGTCCTCCCCGACGCGGGCTCCCCGGCCGGCGTCCCCACGCGGGCGCGCCACATGGTGGTGGGCGCGGAGCGTTCCGGCGAGCCCTCGCTCAAGGTGGAGGCGTACACCAAGTCGTACGGCCGCTACGCCGAAGCCGGCGACGGGCCGCAGGTGGCCGCGGGGCGCGCCACCGGGCTGGACGCGATCGTGCGCTGGAGCCAGCAGGCGCGGGTGAACGGGTGGATCACGTACTCGCTCCTGCGGGGGCGGCTGGAGCTGGAGGACGGGCGGGTGGTGCCCTCGGCGGTCGACGTGACGCACTCCTTCACCGGCGTGGCCACCGTACGCCTTCCCGGCGAGCTGCAGCTGGGCAACACGCTGCGCTTCGCCAGCGGGCGCCCCTTCACCCCGCGCACGGCCGGCGCGCCGGGCGAGCCGAACGGCGACCGGCTGCCGCACTACCTGCGCCTGGACACCCGCCTCACCCGTTTCTGGACGGTGCGCGGTCGGATGGTGGTGACGTACCTGGAGATGCTGAACACGGCAGGCCGCGCCAACATCGCCGGCTACAGCTACGACGACGCGGCGGGCACGCGCACCACGGTCCCCAACTTCTTCGGCCAGCGCACGGCCGTCCTCGGCGGCAGCGTCAACTTCTGAGCGGGATTCCAGCCGATGAGCTCCCTTGCCGTCGCGGTCGCGTTCTTTGCCTGCGGAGTGGTCTTCTTCAGCACGGCGACGCTGCTCCTCTTCAACCCCCGCAGCCGCGGGGTGCGGTGGTACGCCCTCTTCCAGGCGGGGCTGATGTCGTGGCTTGCCGTGCAGGGGTGGACGTTCGCCACCGGCGGCACGCGCGGAGCGCTCTTCTTCGGCATCATTCACATGCTCCCCGCGTTCTTCCTGGCCTTCGCGCTGGCGGAGGGGATGGAACGGCCTGATTGGCAGGCGCTCCTGGCGGTGTGCGCCGGCCTCGTCCTCCTCCCGATGGCCGTGCGGCGCGACGGCGGGGTGATCCTGGACGTCTGGCAGCTCGTGGGCTGGATTGGGGGCACCGTGCCGATGGTGCGCTTCGGGCTGAGGAGGCGGCAGACCAAAGAACCCGGGGAGCGCCGGCTTAGCCAGGGCGTGGTGGCGGGGATGCTGGCCGTGCTCCCGCTGGGGCTGATCGGCGGCTATCTCACCGAGGGCTCGCACTCCGTCTACGCCCTGCCGCTGTCGATGGTCTGGATCCAGCTCCTGATCTTCGTGGGGGTGTCGCGGCTGCGCTTCTACGACATCGAGGTGCGCGCGTCGAGGACCGGCGAGCTGGCCGCCGCCGCCACCGAGCAGGAGCGCCTGGCCGTGCTGGGGGAGCTTTCCGCTTCCGTGGCGCACGAGGTGCGCAACCCGCTCACCGGCATGCGCTCCCTTGCCCAGCGCCTCGCCGAGGACGATGTGGACGACGCCAAGCGCCGGCGCTACGCCGCCGTGATCCTGGAGGAGGCGGAGCGCGTGGAGCGGATCGTGGCCAACCTCCTGGGCTTCGCGCGGCGCGCCACCGTACGCCCCGACCCCGGCGCCCGCACGCCGCTCGCGCCCCTCTTCGACGACCTCCTCCTGCTGGTGGAGGCGCACGCGCGCAAAGGCGGCGTCACCGTCGATGCGGACGCGGGCGGAAGCGTGGCCGCGGCGCCGCGGGAGGCGCTCGCGCAGGCGATCCTGAACCTCCTCCTCAACGCCATCCGCCACACCCCGTCCGGGGGCACGGTCCGCCTCGCCGCGCGTCCCGCGCAGGGCGATCTGGAGGTGGTGGTGAGCGACACCGGTCCCGGCGTCCCCCCCGCCGAGCGCGAGCGGATCTGGGAGCCCTTTCGCAGCGAGGGCGGGGGGACGGGGCTGGGGCTGGCCGTCGTCCGGCGCCTGGCGCGCGAGCTGGGGTGGGAGGCGCGGGTGGGCGGCGCGCCCGGCGGCGGCGCGGAGTTCTGCATCCGCATTCCATCTCCACAGGTGGCGCGATGAAGATCCTGGTGGTGGACGACGAGCGCTCGATCCGCTTCTCGCTGTCCGAGCTGCTGGAGGAGGAGGGGCACGACGTGCGCGAGGCCGAGCACGCCCCCGCCGCCCTCGCCGCGCTGGAGGACGCGCCGGCGGACCTGGTGATCTCCGACCTGTCGATGCCCGCCATGAGCGGGCTCGAGCTGCTGGAGGAGGTGCGCTCGCGGCATCCCGGCACCCTCTTCGTGCTGATGACGGCGCACGGCGATGAGCGGCTGGCGGTGCGCGCCCTGCGCGAGGGGGCGTACGGCTACGTGCCCAAGCCCTTCGACAACGAGGAGATCCGCGCCATCGCCCGCCGCGCCCGCGAGCTCCTGGCCCTGCGCGCGGAGAACGTGCGGCTGCGTGAGGAGCTGGGCGGCGCCTTTCGCGGGCTGATCGGCGACTCGCCCGCTTTGCGCCAGGTGCAGAGCGTGGTGCGCCGCGCCGCCCCCACCGACGCCACCGTCCTCATCACCGGCGAGAGCGGCACGGGCAAGGAGGTCGTCGCCCGTGCCCTGCACGCGGAGAGCCGGCGCGGCGGCGCGGCGTTCGTGGCCATCAACTGCTCCGCCCTTCCCGGCGAGCTGATCGAGAGCGAGCTCTTTGGCCACCTGCGCGGCGCCTTCACCGGCGCCGACCGCGACCGCGTGGGGCTGTTCGAGGCGGCGGGCGGCGGGACGCTCTTCCTGGACGAAGTGGGCGACCTGGCCGCTCCCGCGCAGGCCAAGCTACTCCGTGCGCTGGAGGAGCGTCAGGTGACTCCCGTGGGCGGCACCAAGCCGGTCGCCGTGGACGTGCGCGTGGTGGCCGCTACCAACCGTCCGCTTCAGCAGATGGCGGCGGAGGGCACCTTTCGTGAGGACCTCCTCTACCGGCTGAGCGTGATCGGGCTGCACCTTCCGCCGTTGCGTGAGCGTCGGGAGGACATCCCGGCCATCGCCGCGCACTTTCTGGCCTTCTTCGCCGAGCGACATGCCCGCCCCACGCGCGCCCTCTCCGAGGCCGCCCGCCGCATCCTGCTGGCGCACGACTGGCCGGGCAACGTCCGCGAGCTGCGCAACGCCGTGGAGCGCGCCGTCGTGCTGGCCGAGGGCGAGACGATCGAGCCCGCCGACCTACCCCCCGGCCTGGACACGCGCGCGCCGCTGGGCCCAGTGGATGCCGCCCTCGCGGATCTCTCCTGGGCCGATGCACGTGCCCGCGCCATGGACGCGTGGGAGCGCGGCTTCCTGGCGGCGGCGCTGGAGCGGCACGGCGGCAACGTCTCGCGCACCGCGCAGGCGCTCGGCATCCACCGGCAGAGCCTCCAGAAGCGCCTCCGCCAGATCGGCCTCGAACGCGACTGACGGCGAAAGAGGCTCTGGAACTCTGCCG
>DASWNZ010000156.1:0-9896 GCA_036398975.1 Longimicrobium sp. | reverse complement strand
CCACCACGCGCCGCAGCCCCCCCGCCCTGTGCAGCGCCTGCAGCGCGACGACCATCTGGATAGTCGAGCAGTTGGGGTTGGCGACGATGCCGCGCGGCCGGTCCCGCGCCGCGGCCATGTTCACCTCGGGCACGACGAGCGGGACGTCGGGGTCCATCCGCCAGGCGGAGGAGTTGTCGACGACCACGGCGCCCTCGTCGGCGGCGCGCGGCCCCCACTCGCGCGAGCGGTCCGCGCCGGCCGAGAAGAGCGCGAAGTCGACTCCGCGGAACGAGCCGGGGCGCGGAACCTCCACCTTCCACTCGCGCCCGCCCCACTCCACACGCTGCCCGGCGGAGCGCTCGGATGCCAGCAGCGTCAGCCGCTCCACGGGGATGCCGCGCTCGGCCAGCACGCCGAGCATGGTGCGCCCCACCGCGCCGGTCGCGCCCAGGATGGCGACGTTCATCAGCGCTCCGCCACGTGCTCGGCCTCGCCCGCCATCTCCAGCGCGAAGGCGTCGTGGAGGGCGCGCAACGAGCCGTCCTCGTGCTCCGCGGCCACCAGCAGGGAGATGGAGATGGACGAGGTGGAAACGCCGTGCACCTCCACGCCGGCCGCGTGGAGCGTGCGGTAGGCGCGGGCGTACACCCCCGGCCGCCCCGTCATCCCGCTCCCCACCAGGGTGATGCGGGTGAGCCCGTCGCGCGCCTCCACCGTGCCGCTCCCCAGCCGCGCGATCACCTCGCCGACGATCTCGCGGGCGCGGTCGAGCACGTCGGCGGCCACGGTGAGCTGCACCTGCATCGTCCCCTGCGCCTCGATCGACTCGGCCACCATGTCCACGCTGACGCCGCCATCGGCCAGCGCGCCCAGCAGCTCGGTGGAGGTCGCCATCCCCGCGGGAAGGCCGCGCAGGATCACCTTCGCGTGCGAGCCGGAGGAGGCGAGGCCGGTGAGTACGAGGTCTTCCATCGCGCGGGGCATCGAGGTGATCAGCGTGCCAGAAGGAGTGTCGTCGTCGGAAAAGGAGGAGAGGACGCGGATGTCCACGCCGAAGCGCGCCCCGATGTCCACGGCGCGCGCATGCATCACCTGGGCGCCCGCGGAAGCCATCTCCAGCATCTCCGCGTGCGAGATCTCGCGGATGACGCGCGCGCCCGGCACCCGCCGCGGGTCGGCCGTGTAGACCCCGTCCACGTCGGTGAAGATCTCGCACCGGTCCGCCCTGAGCGCCGCCGCCAGGGCCACCGCGCTGGTGTCCGACCCGCCGCGCCCCAGCGTGGTGATCTCGCGCCCGGTGCTCACCCCCTGGAACCCCGCCACGATGGCGACCCTCCCCTCGGCGAGCGCCTCGCGCACCCGGTCGCCACGGATCTCGCGGATGCGGGCGGCGGTGTGCTGCCCGTCGGTGATGATCGCCGCCTGGCTTCCGGTAAAGGAGCGCGCCTCCGCCCCCTCCTCCGCGATCGCCATGGTGAGCAGCGCCGCGGCGATCCGCTCCCCCGCCGTCAGCAGCATGTCCATCTCCCGGGGATGCCGGCTCCCGGCGCGCTCCAGCCCGGTGACCTGCGCCGCGAGCTCCGTCAGCTCGTCCGTCGTGTGCCCCATCGCCGAGACCACCACCACCAGGTCGTCGCCGCGCGCCCGGGCCCGCGCCACCCGCCGCGCCACCGCCCGGATCCGCTCGGGCGAGCCGACGGAGGTGCCACCGAACTTCTGGACGACCAGGGGCATGAGGTTAAAAGACCTGCACCTGCCCGATGTACTTCGCCGGGTTCTGCTGGATGTCCGCCATCAGCCGGCGCATCGTCTCGATGGCGCGCTGCGTCTCTTCGTAGAGCGCCGGGTCGGTCGCCAGGCGGCCCAGGGTGCCGTTGCCCTGCTGGATGGCGCTGATGGTGGTGTTCAGCGTGGTCATCGCGCGGCGCGCCTCCACCATCATCGGACCCACCTCGGCCATCGAGGGCTGCAGGGCTGTGATCGTCTCGTTCAGCGCCTTGGCCGTCGCGCCGAACGCGGCGACCGTGGAGTCCACCTGCGTGATGACCCCTGGAATGCCGCCGGTGGATGCGCTGAGCCGCGAGCTCAGCGCCTCCAGGTTGGCACTCGCCTGGCGCGCGTTGGCCAGGATGGCCTGCACGTCGCCGCGGTTGATGGTGGTGCGGATGTCCGTGGCGGTGAGCGACGCGGTCGCCGTGGCGTTGCGCACGTTGGCGGTGGACTCCAGCACGTTCTTCGACACCGCATCGTAGGTGCGCGTCTGCTGTCCGATGAAGCCCTCCAGCTGGTCGCTCACCTCACCCACGTTCTCCAGCGTCTGCCGGATGGTGAGCGCCGTCTCCTCGGTGAAGGCCAGCTGGATGCGGGCCGAGAGCGTCTCGATGTCGCTGGAGATGCGCGCCGCCACCGCCGTCAGCTCGGAGATGTCGGGGAGCGATGCGCCGGGGAGCACGCGGCCCCGCTGCGCCGCCACGAACTCCAGGTCCGGGTACTGGCCGCGCGACACGATCTGCGCCATCCAGTCGCCGAACAGGGATTCGCTGGCCAGCAGCACGCCGGCGTCGCTCGGCATCACGATGTCCGGGCGCACCGTCATGTTCACGAACACCCCGTCGCCGCGCTCGGAAAGGCGGATCTCCGTCACGCGGCCCACGTTCACGCCGCGCAGCTTCACGGGGTTCCCCACCTCAAGCGCGCCCACGCCGCGAAAGGTGGCGGTGATCGTGCGCTCCTCGCCGCTCCACGACTGGCCGCTCAACCACACGGCACCGGCCAGCGCGGTCAGGATCCCGGCGATCACCACCAGGCCCACCAGCGCCTCGTTCTTCCACTTCATCGCTTCCTCCCTTTTCCGGCGGCACCCTCCCCGCCCATCGGCAGGGGGTCTTCCGCGTCGTGCTTCAGCCCGGGCTCGCCCTCCACGAAGGCGCGCACGATAGGGTTGCGCGTCTCCTGGAACTCCTTCGGCGTCCCCACCTCCACCAGCTTTCCCTCGTACAGCATCCCGATGCGGTCGCTGATGGCGTACGCGCTCTTCATGTCGTGCGTGATCACCAGCGAGGTGACCCCCAGCTCCTTCTTCATCCGCAGCACCAGCCGGTCGATTACGGTGGTGGTGACGGGGTCAAGCCCGCTGGTGGGCTCGTCGTAGAGCAGGTACTTGGGGCGGTACGCGATGGCCCGCGCCAGCCCCGCGCGCTTCTGCTGCCCGCCGGACATCTCCTGCGGAAAGCGCGACGAGAACCCCGCCAGGTCCACCAGCGCCAGCGACTCCTCCACCCGGTCGCGGATCTGCGCCTGCGTCATCCCCCCCTTCTTGCGCAGCCCCATGGCGATGTTCTCGCCGATGGTCATGGAGTCGAAGAGGGCGGCGAACTGGAAGACGTATCCCATGTCCAGCCGCAGCTTGAAGAGCTTCTCGCGCGGCAGGGTGGGCACCTCCAGGCCGTCCACGTGCACCGTGCCCGCGTCCGGCTTCATCAGCCCCACGATGTGCTTGAGCGTGAGCGACTTGCCGGCGCCGGAGAAGCCCACCAGCGACATCGTCTCCCCCTCGTCCACGTCCAGGTCCAGGCCGCGGAGGATCTTCTTGGCCCCGAAACCCTTGTGGATCCCGCGCAGCTGGATGCTCACTGGAGGAGCACCAGCGCCCAGAAGGCGTCCAGCACCAGGATCATCATGCTGGCCAGCACCACGGCGCGCGTTGTGGCGATCCCCACGCCCTCGGCGCCGCCGCGGGTGTTGAACCCCTGGTAGCACCCCAGCACCGTGATCGTGAGCCCGAACGAGGTGGACTTGATGACGCAGTAGACGATGTCGAACGAGTCGTAGAAGAGCCGCGAGCCCCGCACGAACTGGGCGCTGGTCATGTCCAGCACGTTCATGGAGGTGATCCACCCCGATGCGATCCCCAGCACGTTGGAGAAGATGACCAGCAGCGGCACCATGATGGTACCCGCCAGCACGCGCGGCACCACCAGGTAGGCGATGGGGTTGTACGCCATCGTCTCCAGCGCGTCGATCTGCTCGGACACGCGCATCGTCCCCAGCTCGGCGGCGATGTTGGCGCCCACGCGGCCGGAGAGGGCCAGCCCCGTGAGCACCGGCCCCAGCTCCAGGATCATCGTCTTGGTCACCAGCGCGCCCACGAAGTACAGCGGGATGGCGCCGGTGAAGGTGTACGACGCCTGCAGCGCCAGCACGATGCCGGTGAAGCAGGAGAGGAAGAGGGCGATGGGAAGCGAGTCCACCCCCAGCCTTCGCATCTGTCCCACGGTGAGCGGGCCCCAGGTGCGGATGTCCGTCAGCGCGCGGATCAGGTCTCCCACGAAGCGGGAGAACTGGCCGAACGACGACAGGAGGCCCAGGATGGCGCCGCCGATAATGGCGAAGGGGGTAGACAGGTTCATGCAGTCAAGATACGAGCGAACCCCGCGCCGGGCCAGCACGCCATTGCCCGGACGGAGTGAGGAGAGCGGCCCGCGTCACACGGATCCCGCCCCGAGGATTCCTTCCCACTCCTCGGGAGCAAGACGAATGCCCGTGAAGAAGCGCCCGAACTCGCCGTACAGCGCGCTCGCCTCGTCGTACCTCATCTCGGTGACGATGCGCTTGAACTCCAGCGGGTCGCGCGCAAAGAGCGTCACGCCCCACTCCCACTCGTCGAACCCCACGGAGCCGGTGATGACCTGGAAGACGCGCCCGGCGTACTGCCGCCCCGTCATCCCGTGGTCGCGCATCAGCCGGCTGCGCTCCGCCACGTCCAGCGTGTACCAGTTCTCCGCCCCCGTGCGCCGCTTGGTCATGGGGTAGAAGGAGAGGTAGCGCATCCCCTCCGGCACTTCGGGGTACAGCCTGGAGCGCACGTGCGCGGATGCGAGCTCCTCCGCCTTCGCCGTTTCCAGCGCGGCCCTGAACTCCGCCGTCCCAGCGCCATGCTCGAGCGCCGCCTGCGCGGTCGCGTGGTACAGCCCTGCCTCGGTAACCGAGAGGTAGTCGTACACGGGGCGCAGGAAGGAGCCGAGCGACGACGCCTTCACCACCGTCTGCACCGCCGCCAGCTTGTCCAGCGTGGGGCGGAAGTGCACGAGCAGCAGGTCCGCCCCGTCGCCCGCGGCGATGCGGAAGGCGTCGCTCCACCCCTCGCCCGCGGGGGCCAGCTCCTTCATCAGGCGGCGGGCATCGGCGGCGAGCGCGGGCACGCGGGCCGTACGCAGGCTGGGCCAGTCGAAGGCGAACACCTGGTGCAGGGCGTACCAGCCTTCGAGGGTGGCGGGCGGAATCGCGGGCATCTTGAAGGACCGTGCCGGGGGAATGCGGGAGCGGGATTCCCTCTTCCGGGAGCCCGCCACGAGGCCCGAAGATACCCGCGGCCGCGCCCGCCCGGCAACGCCCCGGCGACGATGGCACCGGGCGTGCAACGCCTGGATTTGGATGCGCGTGCGCGGGTTCGGGGCGAGTGAGCCGCACTCATTTTCGGGCCGCGAAATGCGTAACCCGTTGCACATCCGGCACTTTCGCGGTAGATTCAGTGACCAAACCACACAAAGGTCACGCAACCTGTTACCCCGCAAGCGCATGAACGAAGCCGCCCTCACCCATCCGCTGATCATTCAGGGCGGCATGGGCGTAGGAGTCTCCAACTGGGTCCTCGCCAAGGCAGTCGCCATGCGAGGGCAGATGGGCGTGGTTTCCGGAACGTGCATCGACTCGCTCCTGGTGCGGCGCCTGCAGGACGGCGACATCGGCGGGCACATCCGGCGCGCGATGGAGCACTTCCCCCTTCCGGAAGTCAGCGCGGCGGTGCTCAAGAGCTACTTCCTTCCCGACGGGCGCGCGCCGGGCGAGCCGTACAAGGCCGTCCCCATGTACCGGCAGATGGTGAGCAGGGTGCGCGAGCAGCTCACAGTGCTCTCGTCGTTCGTGGAGGTGTGGCTGGCCAAGGAAGGGCACGACGGCGTGGTGGGGATCAACCTCCTCACCAAGGTGCAGATGCCCAACCTGGCGACGCTGTACGGCGCCATGCTGGCGGGCGTGGACTACGTGCTGATGGGCGCCGGCATCCCCAAGGAGATCCCGGGCGTGCTGGACCGCTTCGCCCGCCACGAGCCCGCGTCCATGAAGTTCGACGTCGAGGGGCTGGGGCGCGACGAGACGGAGCTCCTGCACTTCGACCCGCGCGTGCACTCCGAGGCGCCGCCGGTGGAGATCACGCGTCCGTTCTTCCTCCCGATCATCGCCTCCAACTCGCTGGCCACCATGCTGGCGCGCAAGGCGAGCGGCCGGGTGGACGGCTTCATCATCGAGGCGCCCACGGCCGGCGGGCACAACGCCCCGCCCCGCGGCGAGATCGTCTACAACGAGCGCGGCGAGCCCATCTACGGCCAGCGCGACGTGGTGGACCTGGAGAAGATGAAGGATCACGGCCTCCCCTTCTGGCTTGCGGGCGGCTCCGGCAGCCCGGAGAAGCTGGCCGAGGCGCTGGACGCCGGCGCGGCGGGGATCCAGGTGGGCACCCTCTTCGCCTACGCCGAGGAGAGCGGCGTCACCCCCGAGCTGAAGCGCAACGTGATCCGCCAGGCGCAGGAGGACACCATCGACGTGGTGACCGACTCGCGCGCTTCCCCCACGGGCTTCCCGTTTAAGGTGGCGCAGGTGCCGGGGACGCTCTCCCAGCTCCCCGTCTACCAGCAGCGCGAGCGCGTGTGCGACCTGGGCTACCTGCGCGAGTCTTATCGGGACGACCGCGGCCGGGTCAACTACCGCTGCGCCGCCGAGCCGGTGGACACCTACCTCAAGAAGGGCGGCAAGGTGGAGGACACGGTGGGCCGCAAGTGCCTGTGCAACGCCCTCTTCGCCACCATCGGCCACGCGCAGCTGCGCGACGAGGGCGTGGAAGAGGCCCCGCTGATCACCAGCGGCGACGAGCTCAAGAACATCCGCCGCTTCATCGGCTCTGATCGCACCGGCTACACCGCCGGCGAGGTGGTGGACTACCTACTGAGCGGCGTGCAGCGCCTGACATCCGGCTTCTCCTACGGCCGCCAGACCGCCAACACCTGAGCCGCTGGCCGTTGGTGGAGGGAACGAGAGGGCCCCGGTTAGCCGGGGCCCTCTTCTCATCGTGGGGTGCTTTTCTCGGGCGTGCTCACGCCCAGCCGCTACCTACTTTCCAACCGGAACTGTAGGTGGGGACTGCTTCTGTGCCGCAGCGATCTGCTCGTCCATCCTGCGCCGCTGCTCCTCAAAGGTGAGACCATCGAGTTCGCGTGTCACCCGGTCGCGGAGTTCCCGCATGAGGCGAACCGCATCGAGAGGGGTTTCATCGGTCATCGGCCACCACCTCCGCCGGGGTTCTGATCTCCAGGGCAATGTGCCCCTCCAGCACGTTCACGGAGTTGTACCCGTAGATACGCCGCGGGTTTACGATGTGCTTGAAGTTCCAGCTCGCGAGAACGTCGACCTCATGCACCGTCGCCGTCGCGATGTGGAGAGCGTCCGCCAGCATCTTCCGGGCAATTACCCTCTCGCTGATGTAGCGTTCCCCGAGGTTTCTGGCCTCACGGGTCATCGAGACATCCTCACGATGTGCAGCGGGGATCGCGTCCAGAACGTCTCGCACCCATTCCGGAGCGGGTATTATCTCGAATGCCAGAAGATCCGATACGACGGCGATCAGGGTCCCGTCGCGAAACCGCTCAAAAAGTTGCGCCGACGCCTTCTCGAACTCCGGCTCGAAGCATCCGCCCACAACAGACGTATCGATATACACGCGCAACGGTTCCATGGTGTCAAGGCTAACGCACACCCGCAGGGCCACACCAGCCACGAATCGGAGCGCGCAGATGCGGCCTGGCGCCTAGCGATTGCGTGCGGCGGCGGGCACGTGAGGGGCGGGCAGGCACAATCGGGCGCTGCGGTGTATCTTGGTGCGCGGCGCGCGTCGGCGCGCCGGTCCGACTCCGTGCGCGAGCTCCATGGAACCGCAATCTCTCGGGCTGCTGGTGGCCTTTTCGGCCGGGCTGCTCAGCTTCCTTTCGCCGTGCGTACTGCCGCTGGTGCCGAGCTACGCCACGTTCATCACGGGGATGAGCCTGGACGAGCTGCGCGACGCGGAGACGGCGCGCACGCGACGGGCGGTGCTGGTGCACGGAGTACTCTTCGTGCTGGGCTTCACCCTGGTGTTCATGATCCTTGGCGCGTCGGCCACCTTCCTCGGCTCGCTGCTCGCGTACGCCAGCCGGTGGGTGGAGCGTGTCGGCGGGGTGCTGCTGATCCTCTTCGGCCTCTACCTGCTGGGGGTGCTGCGGCTTCCCGGCGCGGGCCGCGAGTGGCGGATGCACCTGGCGGACAAGCCGGTCGGCTACCTGGGGACGCTGCTGGTGGGGATCACCTTCGGTGCGGGGTGGACGCCGTGCATCGGGCCGGTGCTGGGCGGCATCCTGACGCTGGCAGCCACGCGAGGGAGCATGATGGAGGGGATGGGGCTGCTGGCGGTGTACTCCGCCGGCCTGGCGATCCCCTTCCTCCTCTCCACCGTGCTGATCGAGCGCTTCCTGACCACCTTCAAGCGCATCCGCCAGTGGCTCCCGTGGATCAACCGCGTGAGCGGGGCGATGCTGCTGGTGCTGGGAGTGCTCCTCTTCACGGGATCGTTCTCCACGCTCTCGGCGCTGCTGTCGCGCTGGACGCCGGAGTGGCTGTCGACGAGGCTGTGAGGAAGAAAGTGCGTGAGTGCGTGAGTGCGTGAGTGCGCTCGGATCAAAACGCACTCACGCACTTCCGTTCCTTCGCTTGCGCCACACCCGCACCCTGGTCAAATTCCGCCGCCACAGCGCACCCCGAACCCGGCCCCTTATGCCCGACACCGTTCGCATCCTGCTGGTGGACGACCACGCCGTGCTCCGCGCGGGGCTGCGCGCGCTGCTGGAGGCGGAGCCCGGCTTCCAGGTGGTCGGCGAGGCGGGGACGGGCGAGGAGGGCGTGCGCCTCGCCGGGCAGACGCGTCCGGACGTGGTGGTGATGGACCTCTCGATGCCCGGGATGGGCGGGCTCGAGGCCGTCCGCCAGATCGCGGCGCTGGACCAGGGGGCGCGCGTCCTGGTGCTGACCATGCACGGCGAGGAGGAGCACCTCCTTCCCGTGCTGGAGGCGGGGGGGAGCGGGTACGTGACGAAGAAGAGCGCGGACGAGGAGCTGATCGAGGCGATCCACACCGTGGCGCGCGGCGACGTCTTCCTCTACCCCAGCGGGGCCAAGCTCCTCCTCCGCGGCCTCAAGGCCAAGGCGGAGCCCGGCGAGGACGACCCGCTGGACCGCCTCACCGAGCGCGAGCGCGAGGTGCTGTCGTACACCGTGGAGGGGTTCAGCTCCAGCGAGATCGGCAAGAAGCTCTTCATCTCGCCCAAGACGGTGGACACCTACCGCGCGCGCATCATGGAGAAGCTGAACCTGCGCCACCGCAGCGAGCTGGTGCGCTTCGCGCTGAGGAAGGGGCTGTTGAAGGCGGAATGAACCGCGGTTCCTCAAGGAGGTTGATCGTGTCACGCAGGGTCGTCGTCACCGGCATCGGGATGGTCACGCCGCTGGGGTGCTCCACGCCGGAAACGTGGGCGGGGCTGCTCGCGGGGAAAAGCGGCGTGGGGCCGCTCACCAAGTGCGCGCTCCCGGGGCTGGCGCCCGAGGTGTCGATCGCGGCCGAGGTGAAGGGGTTCAGCCCCGAGCCGGTTCTGGACCGCAAGGAGGCGCGCCGGATGGACACCTTCATCCAGTACGCCGTCGTCGCCGCGGACGAGGCGATGCGGAGCGCCGGGCTCGGCGGCATCGGCACCGTGCCCGATCCCGAGAACACCGGCGTCATCATCGGCTCCGGGATGGGCGGGCTCGTCAGCATCATGGAGACCCACGACCTCATG
>DASWNZ010000155.1:0-4819 GCA_036398975.1 Longimicrobium sp. | reverse complement strand
GGCGTTCGTGTCGCGCCCCGCGCTGCTGCGCCTGGTGTCGCGCCGCTTCTCGCGCCGCCCCGCCCTCGCCGACGCCATCATCCGCGTCACGGGCGACGTGCGGCCGGTGCGCTCGCTGCTGCGGCCTTCGCTGCTGCTGGGGCTGGTGCGGTAGGGGGGCGAATCACCGCATCGCCGGGGGCTGAAGCCCCCGGCTGGGACGACGGGAAGACGGCTGAAGCCGTCTCGTGAAGCGCGGTATCCGACCCCGAGTCCGCGAAGGCGGACTTTGTGCTGTTGTTGCAGCGAGTTCACTCGCCACCTCACCAGGCCCGAGCCACCCCACAATGCGCCTTACCCTACGCGACGCCCTGGGCGCCGTGTTCATCCTGGCGATGTGCGCGATGTGCGTGCGTCTTGGGTTCTGGCAGCTCGACCGGCTGGATCAGCGCCGGGCGCGCAATGCGGTCGTGCTGGCCGGAATGCGGCAGGCGCCGCGGCCCATCGACGCGGCGCTCGTCGCGGAGATGCGGCGCGATCCGGCGCGGCTGGCGTACCGGCGCGTGGTGGCGCGCGGGCGCTACCTCCCCGCGGCCGAGCTCGTCCTCCGCGGGCGGGTGGAGGGCGGGCGGCCCGGCGTGCACCTCGCGACGCCCCTCGTCCTCGAAAGCGGCGGCATCCTCATCGTCAACCGCGGCTGGGTCCCCGCGGCGGATGCCGTCACGCCCGCCGAGCGCCCGGCACCCGCCGCCGGGACCGTCGCCGTCGAGGGCATCCTCCAGGAAGTCCCCACCACGCAGGACCGCGGCGGCCGCTCGGTCTCGGCGCGCGGCGACACGGCGTACCGGCGGCTGGACCGCGGCGAGGCGAAGGCACGGCTGGGACCGGAAGTGCTCCCGATGTACCTCCAGGTCGTGGGCGACACGGCGGGAGCGGCGCGGTCGTTCCCGGTGGCGGTGCCGCCTCCGCCGTTGGACGAGGGGCCACACCTTGGCTACGCCATCCAGTGGTTCAGCTTCGCGCTGATCGGCGTCGTGGGGCTCTTCGTGCTGCTGCGGCGGAGGGGCGCGGCGCCCTCCTGAGCCTGCCGCCGGGTGCGAGTCTTGCACCCCGGGCGGCCCTCCCGGCCCGCGCGGCGCGGCCGGCGTGGAGTTCAAACCAGCACAGGAGGCTCGAGCATGCCAAACTACGGACGCGACTTCGACCGTTCACGCTTCAGCCAGGATCGCGGCTTCCGCGGGCAGGGCGGCGGAGGCGGCGGGTCTCGTGGCGGCTACGGCGGAATGGGCTCCGACGGCTTCGGCAACGGGTACACCGGGATGGGCTCCGACGCGGGCGAGTTCTCGGGACGGCAGAGCCGCGAGGGGTACACCGGCTTCGGCAGTGGCGGCGGCGCGTACGACCAGGACTTCTCCAGCGGCCGCGGGATGCAGCGCGGCGGCGGCTACGGCCAGCAGGGCGGGGGCTTCGGTGGGCGTCCAGGCGGGATGGGGAGCGGCTATGGCGGCGGGATGGGACGCGGCGGGGGCGGGGGGTACGGCGGCGGGCGCGGCTATGGAAGCGGCCCCAGCGGCTATGGCGCCTTCGGCGGACAGCAGGACGGCTACGGCCAGCAGGGCGGCGACGAGCTGCGCCGGATGCGCGCGGCCGACATCATGACCGAGAACCCCGAAGTCGTCACCCCCGACGCCACGCTCGCCGATGCCGCCCGCAAGATGCGCGACCTGGACGTCGGCATCATCCCGGTGGTGGAGAGCGAGCAGAACCGCCGGCTGCGCGGCGTCATCACCGACCGCGACATCACCATCCGCGCCGTGGCCGAGGGGCGCGACGCCACCAGCACCCGCGTCTCCGACGTGATGACCTCGGGCGTGGAGACGTGCAACAAGAACGACTCCGTGCAGGACGTCCTCCAGCTGATGGAGCGTGAGCAGGTGCGCCGCGTGCCCATCACCGACCGCGAGGGGCGGCTGGTGGGGATCATCGCCCAGGCCGACGTGGCGACGGACCTGGACAGCGAGCTCGGCTCGCGCCGCGTGGCCGACACGCTGGAGCGCATCTCCGAGCCCGGCCAGCCCGGCGGGCGCGGAATGCAGGGGCGCGGGGGCGTCGTCACCTCCGGCGGCTCGCCGATGGGCGGCATGCAGGGCGCGCAGGGGGGTGGCAACGATGGCTCCGGCGCGCAGGGCGACGACAGCTACTGAGCCCGCGCCGGCACGGAGCACGAAGGGGGAGGTCCCGCACGGGACCTCCCCCTCGTCGCTTGCGGGCGTGCAACCACCCGCCACTACTGGCCGGGCACGCGCTCCAGTCCCGGACGGCGCCAGCAGATCGCGATCCCGTCGAGCCCAATGCCACACACGGGCGCATCGGCGAGAGTGCGGAGCGGGGCCTCGGGAGCGCTCCTCGTGGGCTGCAGCGTCTTCAGCGGCCGCGTGCCGTCCACGAGCAGAACGTCTAAACCCCAGCAGAACGCCTTGCCACCCGCGTCCAGGCCACAGCTCTGGCTGAAGCCGCTGGCCAGGGTGGCGAAGGGTGTGGAGCCGGCCACGGCCACCGGCGCGCGGCTGTGCTGCTCCTGGCCGTTGCCGAGCTTGCCGTGGGTTCCGTCGCCCCAGCAGTAGGCGCGGTCGTCGAGGGTGAGCCCACAGGTGAAGAACGTCGCCGCCGAGATTTCCCGGAACCGCAGCCCCCCGGATACCGCCACGGGGCGCGTGGAGCAGTCGACGTTCACGGGGCAGACCTCCGGCCTCCCTTCGACGCCGAGCTCGCCCGAGACGTTGCGCCCCCAGCAGTACGCGGCGCCGCCGGTCGTGATCCCGCAGGCATGGCCGTTACCGAGGTCGATCCGCGTGAACGAGAGGCCGCCCGCCACGGGTGTGGGAACGCTTCTGCTCGTGGTCGATCCGTTCCCCAGGAATCCGCCGAAGTTGTTCCCCCAGCAGTAGCCCTCGTTCGTCGTCGAGACCCCGCAGGTCGTCCCCCGGCCGGCGCTGATGGAGCGGAAGACGGTGCCGCCGGTCACACGAACCGGCGTGGGGCTCCTGCCACCGGTGTTGCCGCCACCGAGCGTTCCCTCGGTGTTGTCGCCCCAGCAGTACACCGCCCCCGCGGACGTCAGACCGCAGACGTGGGTGGGCCCCGCACTCAATGCCGCGAAGCGAAGCCCCCTCGCGACCGGCAGCGGCACCGTGCTGCAACGGAACACATCACGAAAAAAATGGCTGTGGAAATCCGGGGTCAGACTCTCGCAGCGGTCGGTGGGAGGTTCGGCGCCAAGCTCGCCGTACCGGCTGATCCCCCAGCAGTACGCCTCCCCCTCAGCCGTCAATCCGCAGGTAACGTTCTCACCTACGCTGAGCGACGTGAACCGGAGCGGCGCGGGGTACGTGATCACGTACACCTGCCCCTCCAGCCGCTCCGCCCCTACGGTGGCGATGATGGTGGCGTGTCCGGCCGCGACGGCGGTGACGAGCCCGGTGGAGTCCACGCGCACCACGGCCGGGTTCGACGACTCCCACGTGGCACCGTCGAGGTTCTCCGGCCTCGTGCTGGGCACCCGCGCGCGCGCGGCCACGCGACGCGTATCGCCCGGGAGGAGCGCGAGCGTATCGGGCCACACGTGCAGGTTGTCGGTGTAGACCAGCACCAGCAGGTCCGCGAAGACTCCGTCCACGTAGGCCGTGACCGTGGCGCGCCCCGCCCGCACGGCGGTGATGGCGCCGGTGGAGCTGACGGTCACGAAGCTCGGGTCCGAGCTCGACCACCGCACGTTTCGCCCGCTGACCGGCTGCCCCTGGTCGTCACGGAGCTCCAGTGGCGGCTGCAGCGTCTGCCCGGGCACTATGCTCAGGGTGGGCTGGCCGAAGCTCGCGACGGCCGCCCGGGGCCCCGAGCTGACAGGATCGTCGCACGAGGCCACCAGGACGACGGTGGCGAGCAGTGCGATGGCGCGGGCAAGACGGTGTTTCATCATTAACGCGGGGAAGATGGTACTTCGTGCTGGATGGACAGGAACGTCTGTTTGGGCGCATTTGCGACAGCGTGCCGCCGGCACGCGGCCAGCCTCTCCGCGTGCGTGCAGTCCGGCCGATCGATGTGTAAGGCTACGATTCGCTCCAGCGGCGCATGACCAGCGACGTGTTGGCCCCGCCGAAGCCGAAGGAGTTGGAGATCGCCACCTCGATGTCGGCCTGGCGCGCGGTGTTGGGCACGTAGTCCAGGTCGCAGGCGGGGTCCTGCTGGCGCAGGTTGATGGTGGGCGGCAGCATCCCCTCGCGCATGGCGAGGGCGGTGACCCCCGCCTCGATGGCGGCGCTCCCACCCAGGGCGTGGCCCAGCATCGACTTGGTGGAGGAGACCGCCAGCCGGTCCGCGTGCTCGCCGAAGACGCTGCGGATGGCGCGCGTCTCCGCCAGGTCGCCTACGGGGGTGGAGGTGCCGTGCGCGTTGATGTAGTCCACGTCCTCCGGCGCGATGCCGGCGCTGCGCAGGGCGCGGCGCATGGCCAGTGCGGCACCCTCGCCGTTCTCGGGGGGCGCGGTGATGTGGTACGCGTCGGCGCTCATCCCGAAGCCGATCACCTCCGCCACGATGGGTGCGCCGCGGCGCTGGGCGCACTCCAGCTCCTCCATCACCAGCACGGCCCCGCCCTCGCCGTGCACGAAGCCGCTGCGCGTCTCGTCGAAGGGGCGGCTGGCGGTCTCCGGGCTGTCGTAGGTGGTGGCCAGCGCCCGTGCCGCCGCGAAGCCGGCGAAGGAGATGGGCGTCAGGCACGCCTCGGTGCCGCCGGCGAGCATCATGTCCGCGTCGCCGCGCTTGATGGCGTGGAAGGCCTCGC
>DASWNZ010000154.1:0-10000 GCA_036398975.1 Longimicrobium sp. | reverse complement strand
GGGCACCAGCGGCCCCATCACCACGCAGGTGGGCGCGGCGGCCAAGCTGGGCTTCGTGCAGCAGCCGTCGAACACGACCGCCGGCGCGGCGATCACGCCGGCGGTGACGGTGGCCATCCAGGACGCCAACGGCAACACGGTCACGACCGCCTCGGAGGGCGTGACGATCGCCATCGGCAACAATCCGGGGAGCGGCACGCTCGGCGACACGGTGACGGTGGGGCCGGTGAACGGCATCGTGACCTTCCCCGACCTCTCGATCAACAAGGCGGGAGCGGGCTACACGCTGAGTGCCAGCGCGACGGGCCTGACCGGCGCCACGAGCAGCGCCTTCGACATCACTCCGGGCGCACCGGCGGCGCTGGCCTTCACCGTCCAGCCCTC
This sequence comes from Longimicrobium sp., assembly GCA_036398975.1. Classification (GTDB taxonomy): domain Bacteria; phylum Gemmatimonadota; class Gemmatimonadetes; order Longimicrobiales; family Longimicrobiaceae; genus Longimicrobium. The sequence goes on along the minus strand of DASWNZ010000154.1, from coordinate 9,616 downwards.
CAACGTGGCCGCGGGGTCCGCCATCACTCCCGCCGTGCAGGTGTCGATCATCGACGCGGACAGCAACGTCGTCACCAGCTACACCGACACGGTGCGCATCGCCATCGGCACCAACCCCTCCGCGGGCACTCTGACTGGGACGGCCGCGGTGGCGGCGGTGGGTGGAATCGCGACTTTCGCCGACCTCAGCATCGACAAAGTCGGCACAGGCTATACGCTGGCCGCGAGCTCCGGCACGCTGACGGCGACGAGCGGGACGTTCGACGTGACCCCCGGCGCGCTCCACCACTTCCGCATCGACAGCATCGGCGCCCAGACGGCGAACCTGCCGTTCACCGTGACGGTCACCGCGCAGGACCAGTACGACAACACGGTCACCTCCTTTGCCGACACGGTGGTCTTCACCTCCACCCCCACCGGCGGGATTACTTCGGGGGCGACCTCCGGGGCCTTCACGGCGGGCGTGCTGAGCTCGCACGGCATCACCGTGGGAACCGCGGGGACGTTCACGCTGACGGCCACGCGCAAGGGAGGCACCGAGAGCGGCACCAGCAACTCGTTCCAGGTGCAGCCCTCACCCACGTACGTCACGTGGACGGGCGCGGTCTCCACCGAGTGGTCGAACGCGGGCAACTGGGACGCGCTCAGGGTGCCCGCGGCCGGCGACACCGCGGTGATCGCCGCGACCGCGCAGCAGCCGCTGATCACCGACGGCGACAAGACCGTGCTGAGCCTGGTGATGAACGCCGCTTCGGCCACCACGCTGGGGCTCGGCGGCTTCACCCTCACCGTCACCGGCGACGTGAACGCGCCCACGGGCACGGTCAGCAACGGTACGCTGCTGGTGAGCGGGAGCGGCGCGCTGGTGCAGGGCACGGCGAACTCGCTCAAGGTGAGCGGAGGGATCAAGCTCCAGGGCGCCGTAAAGGCGACGGGCGCGGTCAACGTCACCGGCAGCCTCTTCACGAACGGGCAGCCCCTCACCATCGCGATCCCGTGATGCCGCCTCACTTTCGATTCTTTCTGCCGCACAGGCCGAGCCGCCATCGGCTCGCCGTGCCGGCTTCCACTTACACCAGACGAACCGCTATCCAGATGACGACCTCGCGCACCATGGCCATCGCCGCCGCGCTCCTGCTGCTTCCGGGCGCCGCTCTGCACGCCCAGACCCCCGACTCCGCCCTCGCCGTGTCCCGCAGCGGCGCGAGCCTCTTCCGCGTCAACATCAACGGCGGCGCCATCTTCGGCGGCACCTACGCCGGCAGCAGCGCTACGGGAATCGCGGCAGAGGGAGCCGGAACGCGCGTCCTGTGGTACCCCGGGAAGGCGGCGTTCCGCGCGGGGCAGATCAACGGAACCCAGTGGGACGACGCGAACATCGGGCTCGGCTCGGTGGCGATGGGCGAGAGCGTACGCGCCAGCGGCGATTACGGCGTCGCCTTCGGCCTGCGGACGACCGCGGCGAACGGCTCCAGCTTCGCCGTGGGGGAGGACAACACCGCCTCCGGATACGCTTCCGTGGCGCTGGGCTACCACGCACACACCAACACCAAGCGCGGATCGTTCGTCTTCGGCGACAACGTCACCGCGGGCACGCAGGACTCCGTGAGGGCCGAGTTCCCGGGCCAGGCCGTCTGGCGCCTGAGCTGCGGAATGCGCATCAATACAAACCAGGCAGCCACCACCGGCGTCGCGTTCGGCGGCCCGTCCGTGAATTCCTCGGTCTGTGGAACCGGCAACCCGTACTTCGGCCAGAGCGACGCGATGATCTCCACCAGCACCGGCGCGTACCTCAGCAACGCCGGGATCTGGACGAACACCTCGGACGTGAACCGCAAGCACCTCTTCCGGACGCTGGCCGGCGAGGACGTGCTGACGCGCCTTCGCTCACTGCCGATCCAGACGTGGAGCTACCGGGTGGAGGATTCCTCCGTCCGCCACCTCGGACCGACGGCGCAGGACTTCCGCGCCGCGTTCGGCCTGGGGAACGACGACAAGGTGATCGGGACCGTGGACGCGGACGGCGTGGCGCTCGCCGGCGTGCAGGCGCTGGAACGGCGCACCGCGCGGCAGCAGGCAGATCTCACCGCCGCCCGCGCCGAGATCGAGAAGCTGCGCGCCGAGAACCGCGACCTGGCCGCGCGGCTGGCCCGCATCGAAGCGCTGCTCTCCGCCCCGAAGCAGGACTGACCCTCGTAGGGCCTCACGCGGAGGCGCAGAGACGCAGGGAGCGAGAAGAGAATTGAACACAGAGGCATGGAGAACGGTTGTTCTCCATGCCTCTGTGTCTTATTAGGCTTGATGCCGCGCCGCCGACGCCACCTCTGGAAAGCCTATAACCGTGCGGGTACACACAGGAGCGCTAACTTCGCGCCTGCACGCAAACGACTTTTCGGGGGGGACTTGCCTCGCCAGACCGGTTGATACAGCGTACGGGAAATGCCCGGAAGGACGGATGCGGATCTCTCTCACGGGCGCGTTTCCCGGCCGGCGGACACAGCCCCCCGATGGGTACCGATCTAAGTGAAGTGAGGGGGTTCCGAGGCGAGAGGATCGTCGAGCTTTGCCTGACGGAGTACGGCAGAAACGAACGACCCCTCTTCCGGCCCGGCTTCCTCGGAGACAAGTGGCCGGCGATCGACTTCTACATCGAGCTGAAAGAGGTCGCGGGCAAGCGGCTCTACTTTTTCGCGCAGGCAAAGGCCACTGCTTCCTACTTGAACGATGCGTCGGACCATCTGAGCGTCACCGTAAGGAAAGCGGACGTGGACCGCCTTCTGAGGGTCCCGGGCCCAACTTACATCCTCGGTGTCCACGAGCCATCGAAGCGGGTGTTCGTCCGCTCGGTACATGAGGGTGTGCCCGTGCGAGCCATCACGCGCATCCCGTTGAGCCACGAGCTGACGCGTGCGAACCTACTGGTGCTGCACCAGGAGGTCAGGGAGTTCTGGCTCGCCGTGAAGAACAAGCCTTCAACATCGGTATTCGCATGAGCGAAGCGTCGTCGCGGATGCAGGTCGTAGCACGCAGAGGCGAGTTGCTCGCCGAGTTCTTTCTGGAGGATTTTGCCCCCGCGTTGCTGGCACGGCCGAGCGCGGACCTCGGCTTCGACTACCTCATGGGGCTCCCCAATCCCGAGGGAGGGATGAACCTCGCGGCCGTGCAGGTGAAAGCCACCGATCGGCCGGTGCCCTCCCGCATGCCAATCAGCAGAGAGACGTACGATCGCATGGCGCATTCGAACGTGCCCGTGCTGCTCCTGGTGGTGGACGTGAAGCGGAACCTGCTCTACTACGCGATGCCCGATTCAGACGCGCACGCGGACAACGCCGGAACGGCCAGGGTGGTCATCCAGCTTACGGAGGTGGACGAGAGCGTGAGGCAGGAGCTGCGCGACCGGTTGTGCGGCCTGCCAGAAGGTGCGCCAGCAGCGTAGAGGAAGGGGCATGAACGACAGAGGAGGCCCGGAAACCTCTCCGCGCCTCCTCCTGCGTCTCTGCGTGAGACCGCCGTTCCGCCTCAGCCGACGGCCGCGCCGTTGACCAGCGGGATCACCTCTTCGGCGAAGCGCTCCATCTCCTCGAGCTGCGGCGAGAACTGGAGGAGGAGCAGGTCCAGCCCGGCGCGCTCGAATTCGAGGATGCGCTCCGCCACCTGCTCCGGAGTGCCGACGAGCCCCGAGCGCAGGCCGCGGTTGGAGACGGAGTAGTCCTCCAGCGAGACGCGCTGCTCGAGCTGCGTGTTGTTGAGCCAGTCCTGGTAGTTGGCGTACCCCGCCGTCCCCTCGCGCACCTCGGTGATGCGCGCCACCTCGCGCTGCGCCTCGGCCTCGGTGCCGCGCACGATGGCGTAGCCGGCGGCACCGAACTTCATCGGTGGCAGCTCCAGCCGCTCGCGGCGCTCGCGCAGGTCGGCCACCTTGGCGGCGATCGTCTCCGGCGGGTCCCCGTGGGTGAGCCAGGCATCGCACTTCCGCGAGATCAGCGCCTTGGCCGCCGGCGACTCGCCCCCCGCGTAGATGGTGGGACGCGGGCGCTGCACCGGCTTTGGCTCCAGGATGGCGTCATCCACCCCGTAGTAGCTCCCCTGGTAGCTGAAGCGCGGCTCCTTCCACATCCCGTCCACCACGTCCAGCCACTCGCTGGTGCGGGCGTAGCGGTCGTCGTGCTGGTCGAACTGGATGCCGTACTTCTTCGCCTCGGTGGCCCACCATGACGAAACGACGTTGAGCGACAGGCGCCCGTTGCTGATGTGGTCGATGTTGGCCGCCTGCTTGGCGAGGAGGGCGGGCTGATGAAAGGTGGGGCGCACCGCCACCATGATCTCCAGCCGCTCCGTGACCGCCGCCAGCGCCGCCGCGGTCGACCAGGCGTCCAGCGAGGGGGCGTCCATCCCCTTGATGTCGTTCAGGTTGAGCTCAGCTACCAGCGTCAGGTCGAAGCCGATCTGCTCGGCCCGCTGCGTCAGCCGCTTCGCGTACTCCCACGACGCCGTCATCCCCTCGTCGGGAACGTTGCGCAGCCACCCGCCGAAGACGGGGAGCCAGAATCCGAATCTCATGCCCCCACCTCCTGCAGCACCGGCGCCTCGATCCCCGCCTGCTCCTCCAGGTAGTCCGCCAGCCGCGCGAACGGGTCGAAGCCGATCACGTTGGGCGCATCGGCCACGAAGTTGGAGAGGGCGTTGATGTCGTAGAAGTAGAGCTGCCCGTCGCGTGCATCGATCATGTACTCGATGCCGCCCACGTCGATGTGGGCGGCGCGCATGATCGCCTCCACCTGCTCGCGGATCTCGGCGGGGGGCTCATAGCCCTCCACGCGCAGCCCTCGCTTGGGCGCGTCCACGGCGCAGATCTGCGCGTCGAGCTCCACCCCGTCCACCCGCTGGCAGACGTCGGCGGGGCACAGGTCGAAGGAGTTGCCAGGGGTGTAGATGCGGATGCCGTACAGGTACTCGCCGCCCAGCACCTCCACGCGCACGATGCGGCTCTCCTCCTGCGGGATGAACTCCTGCACCAGCGCCACGGAGTCGATCCCCAGCTCCAGCTCGCCGGCCTCCGCGGCCGCGGCCAGCTCCGCCGGCGAGTCGAAGCGCCGCACCCCCGCGCCGCTCCCGCCGATGTTCGGCTTGATGACGATGGGGAAGCGCAGCCCCTCCGCCGCGGCCGCCGCCTGCGATGCGTGGTTGATGGCGCGCGCCTTCGGATACGGCAGCCCCAGCCGGTGCAGCAGCGCGAGCTGGTGCGCCTTGGAGATCTCAGTGAGCCAGGCGTCGTAGCCGTTGATGACGCGGATCCCCTTCTCGCGCAGGAAGCCCAGGTACGAGGTGGTGTAGAAGATGGCGTTGCCGTTGCCGCGGTTGAACGCGGACGGGCTCATCCGGTTGAAGACCAGCGAGTACTCCGGCTCCTCGGCCGGGTCGAAGGCGTGCTCGCCCGCGTGGATCTTGACGTACGGCGTGCCGCGGCGGTCCAGCTCCGCGAACAGCGGGCGGAACCACTCCGGGTGCTCGTAGAAGATGGCGATCGGGCGTTCAGGTGTAGCGGACATGCGGGCTCCTGTCGTGCTCTGGAGTATGTTGAAAAGCCGCAACTCCCTTGCGGGGGTCGCGGCCTCGTCGCTTCGTGGGGACGGGGGTAGTCTCACCCCATCGTCGCTCAGGTCATGCCGACCCGTTCCCACGCACGCGCGCCGCGCCCCTCTGCCGGCGATACCGGCAGGGACAGCAGCACATGCGCATGGAAGTGTGGTTCGCCATGCGTTCGAGTGTAAACGGTTGCGCGGAAACGGGCAAGGGGTGCCGGTCCAGCGCCGCCCGCCGGTGCCCGCCTGTGTGTGAGGGTAGCCCCATCCTTGCAGCCTCGAGCCACCATGAAAGCGACCATCTACGCCCGCGTCACGGGGGCCAAGCTCCGCCACCTGGTGCCGCCCGCCTACCAGGACGCCGTCACCGCCGACACGCGGCCGGAGGGCGAGTATTCGCTCCTGCTCTTCGCCCACACGCCGCGCGACGTGGTCCCCTCGCCGCCGGTCCGCAAGGCACTCGGCCGCCTGGACACCCCCGCCTCCGACGGCGTCCTCGCCGTGGGCACCGTCTTCACCGAGGAAGCTCTCGACCTCCTCGCCGCCGCCGGCGCCCGCCCCATCGCCTTCCGCAAAGCCAAGTGGACAGACGAGTCCGCGCGAGCCCGCCAACTCTGAGGCTTCCAGAAGCTCCGCCGCGAGGCTGATCCGGGGTATTTAGTGGTGTAGCTCAGATGAGCTTCATCCACCCCGCAACTCCGCCTCTGGCGTACAGAGCAGAATCCTATGATCTTCGTAGAGGCCCGCGCGTTCAGCCACCGGCGAGCGGATCATCTGAGCGACTCCGAGTTCCGCGCTCTACAGACCGCTCTTTTGATCGATCCCGAACGTGGAGTCGTCATACCGGGTACCGGTGGCCTGCGCAAGTTGCGGTGGTCCGGTTCCGGCCGGGGGCGGCGCGGAGGTCTGCGGGTCATCTACTTTTTGTTGGAGTCCGGAGATCTGGTCCTCTTGCTCCTTCTCTATCCCAAGAACCAGCAGGACGACCTCACGCCGGAGCAGACGCGGATCCTACGAGACCTGATTGCAGCGGAAATCCGAGCACGCGCGGAGGAACTATGAAGAACGAACTGTTCGAAGAACTGGTTGGGAGCATCAAGGAGGCAGGTGCGTACCTGCGTGGTGAGCAGGCCCCTGCGTCGGTGAGTTTCGTCGGGGAGCCGGACCCCCGCGCGATCCGCGAGCGGCTTGGGCTGACGCAGGACCAGTTTGCCACGGCGCTCTGCATCAGCGTGAAGACACTCCGCAACTGGGAACAGGGTCGTCGCGATCCGAGCGGCCCGGCCATGCGGCTCCTCCAGATCGCGGCCAAGCACCCGGACATCATCCTGGAAGCAGCGTAGGTTCTGGGCTCGAGAGCTCGCTATCGAGTTGCTCCTCCGAGCCCTAACGTTCCGCGCCGAGCCGGATCTTCACCACCACCTTGCGGACGTCGTGGCGCCCGCCGGCCATGCATCCGGGCTTATGCGCGTCTTCGGGGAAGAAGAGCGCGGCGTCGCCGGGGTTGAGGAGGAGGGAGGAGCTCACCTTCGGCTCCTCGAAGAAGAGGATGTCGTTTTCGTCGCTGTACGGCTCGGCGACGGTGAGGCCGTCCGCGGGGAGGTAGAGGATGCGCTCGGCGCCGGAGGCGATCCGCTGGATGTCGGCGTGGCGGCGGTGGGCTTCGAAGCGCTTCTCGGTGGACGGACCCGTGGCGTACGAAGAAACCAGCGCGAACACGCGGTCGCCGTCGATGGCGTGGCGTCCGTCGGGGAGGGCGGGGTCGAAGGCGCGGAGCCAAGCGAGTGCCTCCGCCATCCCCGGCAGGGTGGGGAGGTAGCGGTCCGCGTGGTGGAGGGGGGTGTGGATCACTCGCCGCGCTCCACGTGGTCGATGCCGCGCGCGGTGATGCGGACGGTCAGGCCGTGGCGCCCGGTCGTCATCACGAAGCCGTGATCCTCGTGGTAGCGGACGATGCGCTCCGCGTCCTGCCGCGTGAGCTGGAGCGCATCGGCGAGGTCGTAGCCGTCCAGGTACTCGCTGTCGCCGTGCTCGCTGGCGTCGTACAGGCGCTCCAGGAAACGGCGGCGGTTCTCGCGGCGCGCGCGGACGTCGTCGTTCATCCGCCGGCCGCGGTGAAGAAGACCTGCGTCCAGTAGCTCCCCGCCACGCCCACGCCGGTGTGGGTCAGCGCGCAGTTCTCGATGTTGGCGCGGTGCCCGGGGCTGTTGATCCAACCGCGCACCGTGGCCTCCGCACCGCCGCCGTTCATGGCGATGTTCTCCGCGGCGCGCGTGAAGCTGAGCCCCTGCGCGCGCATGCGGTCCCACGGCTGCGTGCCGTCCGGCGAGGTGTGGCTGAAGTAGCGGCGGCGCACCATGTCTTCGCTGTGCCGCTGAGCCGCGCGCGCCGCACCCTCGCTCCACACCAGCGGCGCGCACCCGCGGCTCTGCCGGTGCCGGTTGACCGCGGCGTGCACGGCCTGCGCGTCGTTAGCCGGTGACGACGGTGCTCTCGCCACCGGCGCCGATCCGCCGCCGCGCGCGGGCGGGGTCATCGCAGCGGGGGGAACGCACGCGGCCTGCAGCGCGAGCGCCGTCCACATCATCCACGTCCTCATTTCTTCATCCCGTTCAGCAGCTCGATCATGCGCACGTCCCAGGGATCGCCCGTGGGGTCGTCGTCCGCGATCTCGGGGTTCTCCTGCGGAGTCTCCAGGATCAGCGGGATGTCGCGGCTGCGGGGGTCGGCCAGGAGCCACCCGAACGCGTCCGCGCCGATTTCGCCCTCGCCGATCAGCAGGTGGCGGTCCTTGTTGCTCCCCAGCGTCCCCTCGCTGTCGTTGAGGTGGATGAAGCCGGGGTGCTCGCCCGTGGCCTCCTCCCACTCGTCCAGGATCTCGCCGACCCGCCGCTTCGACTCGTTGAGCGGGTAGCCGGAGGCGAAGAGGTGGCAGGTGTCCAGGCCGTACCCCGTGCGCTCGCGCAGCTCGTCAGGAACGTGGCGCAGGATGTCGCCGACCTCAGCGGCCGTGCGGCCGAGCGTCTTTCCTGCGCCGGCCGTGTTCTCCACCAGCACGCGCGTGGAGCCCTCCACCGCACGAAGCGCCGCGGTGATGGCGCGGGCTACGCGCTCCGCCGCGGCCGCCGTGTCGCCGTCGCTGGCGGAGCCGGGGTGGAAGCAGATCGCGCCCACCCCCAGCGCCGTCGAACGCTCCAGCTCTTTGGTGAGGCCGGCGCTGGCCCGCACCCACTTCGCCTCGTCCGGCGTGGCGACGCCCAGCACGTAGGCGCCGTGCACCACCACGTGCTCGGGCCTGATCCCCACCTCCGAGAGCGCGGCGTGGAAGCGGCGCGCCTTCTCCGGCTTCATCCCCGCCTTTTCGCCGTAGAAGCGCGGCGGTGCGGTGAAGATCTGCAGCGCCCGCGCGCCGGAGTTGCCGGCCCGCAGCGCGGCCATGTGGATGCCGCCGTTGTCGATGGTGTGCGCGCCGATGAAGTGGGGCATGTGCGGCTGGGCTGAAGGAGGATCGGTGCGGGGGCGAGTCCCCCACCCCCCGGCCCCCTTCCCCCGCAAGCGGGGGAGGGGGTGACTATCGGCGGGGGTCCGCGCCGGGTGTTAGGATCTCGGAACGCAAGGTTTGGAGCACCTCGTCCAGACGCGTCAGAACGTCTTCGTTTTGGAAGCGGATTACCCGGATGCCGCGGGCCGCGAGGACGCTGGTGCGCTCCTCGTCGTGCTCGCGCTGGTGGCTGTGGATCTCGCCGTCCACCTCGATGGCCAGCTTGCGCGAGGGGCAGTAGAAGTCGAGTACGAAACGGTCGATCGGGTGCTGGCGCCGGAACGGGACGTCGCAGAGGCGATGGTCGCGAAGCTCGTTCCAGAGCACCCGCTCGGCCGGTGTGGGCTCCTTCCGCATGGCGCGCGCCGCTTGCAATATCTGCGGGATGCGCCTGCCCGTGTGCTTGCGGTTCACGCCGGCTCCTGGGGATAAGCGGATGTGCTCCCCTCTCCCGCTTGCGGGGGAGGGGCCGGGGGAGGGGGAAGCTCCACAC
>DASWNZ010000153.1:0-33209 GCA_036398975.1 Longimicrobium sp. | reverse complement strand
GCAGATCTGTGCGCACGCCCCTCCCCCAGGTTGTTTTGGGGGAGGGGCCGCGAGGAACGAGCGGGGGAGGGGGCCCCCAACGCCGATCTCCGCACCTCGCCTGTACTTTGTTGACTCGCATGCGAACGGGCGGCTACCTTTTCGCTCCCGCCCGCCGCAGGACCCGCCCCCGCCCCGGCCTCCCCATCAAACCGACCGTCCCGAACGACCCGTCGCCCACGGATCCACCGGCCGCCCCCGACGACTCGCTGGTGTCGCTGGCGTATTGGCCCGGGGTGGACGTGTGGTACCGCTTCCGCATGGCCGCGGAGCCCGGCGCGCCAAAGAAGCCCGCACTCACGCTCCACCTCGCGTTCGACCCCGGCCAGGTGGTGCGCGACGAGGAGGGTGGCGTGCAGGCGGCGCTCGATCGCCACGCCCTCATCGCGGCCCAGCTCGCCGGCCCCGGGATCGCACTGGTGCTGGACACCACGGTGCTTCCCGGCGAGGTGGCGTCGACCGATGCGCTGCTCCCGGCCCTCGCGGCCTTTGCGGAGGCGGCCGTGGCCGAGCTGCGCACCGCCGCTGCCGGGGGCACTCCCGACGCGGTGGTGAGAGACCTTTCCTCCGCGATAGATCCGGCCGCTGTGGCCGTGCGCGGCGACGACCTGTTCGCGATCGGCGTGCGCCTCACCCTCTCCCGTGAGGCCGGGCAGGCGCCCACGTCCACCACCCTGGACGTGCCGGCGGCGCCCCACGCGCGGGAATCCGCCGCCTCCACGGCGCTCCGGGAGGGCGCGGCAGAGGGCGCCGGCGGCCGGGCGGAGCTGGCGGCGTGGGCCCGCGACTTTGAGGAAGCGTTCGCCGGCTTCGACGGGGCGGACGGGCGGCTGCGCGTCCTCTCACGCACCGACAGCCCGGCGGACACTGCCCCCAGCTTCTGGGCGCTGCGCTGGAGCCGCGCGGCCGGCGTCGGGGTGGAGCTCCCAGGCGCCGAAGCGGCGTACTTCACGTTCGCGCCGTTGAGCACCGGGCTGATGAGCGGGTCCGTGCAGGTCACGGAGTACGATTCCGCGACGCTGACACCGGCGCGCGAGAGCACGGTGGCCTTCTCCTCGGTGGAACTGGATGCATGGGGCCAGGTCTTCCTCGTGGCGCTGGACGACCTCCTCTCGCCCAAAATCGCCGCCGCGATCGCGCGGCTGGACTACACGGCCTACGCGGAGCTTGCGGAGGGCAAAGCACGGTTGGCGCGGGCGCTCTCGCGTCGGCTGGTGCCGGTGTACGCCGATGATTTGGCCGGCGGCGATGTGGAAGCGGCGCGCGAGACGTTCGAACGGGCGCTGCTGGAGTCGCTCGCCAGCGCCTACTCCACCTCGGCCGTGGTGCAGGTGCCCGCGTCCATACAGGTGGCCGGGGAAGGCAAGGAGGGCGCCTTTTCGATCTTCGGCCGGGTGGCCGCTCGCGGCGAGATGGAGCCCGAGTATTCCGGAAGCGCCGCGACGCTCCCGCTGCGAGCCAGTACGGAGAGCGCACCGGCTCGCCTCACGTTCGTGGTTTCGGCAGCGGAGCCACGGCGGGCGCCCGCCGTGCCCGTGGCCGCGGCGTACGAGGTTCGCGGCCTGGTGCACCGGTTCCCGCACGACCCGGAAGCCGGCTCTCAGCGGCTCGAGTTCGTGCTTACCGAAGGCGCGGAGGCGATCGTGCTGGCGCTTCAGCCGCTGCACGTGCCCGTCCCGCTGCGGGGCTTCCCCGCGCCGCCGATACTCCTCGGGCAGACGGCGACCGGCGCGAGCGAACCGGCTTCGCTGGATGAGGATCCCATTCGCGGTGCGCTGGTGTGGGATTATACCGCGGAGGTGGCCACACAGGGGTATGGCGCGCAGGACGACCTATGGGTGGAGGTCGCCTTCAACCTCCCGGCCGGTCCGCTTCCCGCGGGAACCACTCTCCGCGAATCGGCTGTTCCGGGGGAGCTGTTCCAGGCGCTCGCCAAGTTCCAGGCCGCATGGCCAACGCTCGCGCCGCTCCTCCCGCGCATTCTGGCGGCCGCCGTTCCGGATGTGGCAGAGCCGCCGGCTAACGGGCCGACTGCGCAGGCGGTGGTCGCGGCGGTCACGGCGCTGGTCGCGTCCGTCACGGAGCGCTGGGCCGGGCTGGTGGGGACCGCCGACGCGTTGCCGTCGTTCACGGCCGATGCACCCACGTCCCCCGAAACCGATGAGTTCGTGATCCGCTTCGGCCGGGTGGCGACAGGGCAGCTCGACGTCTTCGCCCGCCCCGGGAGCGGCTCCGCGTTCGATGCTGCGAGTGTCGATCAGTGGCCATCCATCAACGACCAGCGCCCCACGGCGGCACCGGTGGCACTGCCGCATGCGGAAGGGCCGGACAGGACGGGCGGGTGGTACAGGTGCGGTTATCCGTGCGGCTCCATCGACGCGCTGACACTCCGCTGGAGCGCGCTCCCCCTCATCGCGCGCCAGACGGCCCGCGGCACCTTTCGAACGGTGAGGAACGCCAGCCTATCGGCCGGCGCGCCGCTGCGCACCCGCGACGAGCTCGTGTACCGCACGGCGCCGGTGGCCTTCACCACGCCGGTGCTCCCGCTGATCGAGGTGGACCGGGTAGCTCCACTACCCTCCGCCGCCACCCTTGCGGAAGCGTTCGCGCAGGTGCTGCAGCCGGTCTCGCTGGTGGGGACGGCGGCGGCGAAGGAGCGAGTCCTGGAGGTGGGGGTCAGCTACGGCTACCCCCTCACCACCGACGACGCCACGCTGATGGTCTTCGACCCCGTGCTCCAGGCGAACCGGATCGATCTCGACTCCGGCGGGGATTCGATCTCCACGCAAGCCGGCGCGCTGGCCCGGGAGGTGAGCACCTGGTACGCGTCCACCATGCCTCCAACCAGCGGGGCCATCCTCTGCCTCCGGGTGGTGCTCTTCGCGGTCGTCGACGGGACGCGCCTCCCGCTCGTGCGTTTCGAGCGCGTGGAGATCACCGTCCCACCCGGCTGGTGGACCGGTTGAAGGCATTCGCATTAAAAAACACGGAGGCACGGAGAAAAAGCATCTTTCTCCGTGCCTCCGTGTCCATGTGTGAGCCCCGCGTTTACTCGTCTTCCTTGCTCTCCGCCATCTGCGACAGCGTGGTCATCGACTTGATCTTGAGCTTGCGCTCGCCGCGGGGAAGGGTGAGCGACACCGTCTCGCCCTTCTTCTTCCCCATCAGCGCCTGGCCCAGCGGCGACGCCACCGAGATCTGGCCGCTGTCGATGTCGATGTAGTCGCCGAAGACGAGCGAGTACGTCTCCTCCTCGCGGGTGCGCACGTCCACGACCGTCACGCGCGAGCCGAAGCCGATGCGGTCCGAGGGGATCTGCGAGATGTCGATCTTGGAGAGCTCGCCGGCGCGGCGCGTCAGGTGGTTGAGGCGCGCCTGCACGAACTGCTGCCGCTCCAGCGCCGCCTTGTACTCCGAGTTCTCGCGGAGGTCGCCGTGCTCCACCGCCTTCTTGATCGCCTGCGGCAGCGTCACCTGGAGTTCGTGCGTGAGCCGTTCGATCTCTTCGCCCAGCCTGTTCTTGAGCTCTTCCAGCATCGTCGCACTTGGGAAAAACGTAGCGTGCGCCCCGCAGCATGCGGGGCGCACAAGGGGACCAATTCATAATGTAACAGCGCCGGGCCTCATCGCGCCAGCGATTCACCCCGCGGCGGGGCAGCGCGCGGCGCCCGCTACCCACACCGGCCCGTTGCGCAGCGTGCCGACGTTCCCGGTTCCGCTGGCGTCGGGAAGGGTCGTTCCCGACTTCTGCTCGAACTGGTAGCTGGCCACAAGCCCCGGCGCCGTACCCTGGCTGCACTGCTGCGATGCCGCGGCGGAGATCTGCGCGTCCGTCCGCGCGACGTTCCAGATACGCACCTCGTCCACGAGGCCCACGAACGGGAATACGGGCGCACCCTCCGCGCCCGTGTTGTTCACCCGGTTCGCGCCGATGCGCAAGGGTCCGGAGCTCGTGATGCTGAACGGCGCCGACGCGCTTCCGTGCAGGCCTCCATTCACGTACAGCTTCAGCAGCCCGCTGGAGCGCACCATCGCGATGTGGGTCCACCCCGTGCCGATCCCGCCCTGCGACGCGACGATCGCGGTCCTATCCAGCGGGTGGGAGCGCAGGAACGCGTTCACGGTCCCGTCCCGGTCGAAGTAGATCGCGGCGTCGTGCTCCGAATCGGCGAGAACGTCCTTTTTCGTGAGTACGTCCTCGCGGCGCATGATGCTGTCGCGCTTCAGCCAGATCTCCCAGGTAAAGTCGCCGGTGCCCACGTTGAGGCTGGGACTGGCGGGGACCTGCACGAAGTCGTCGACACCGTCGAAGCGCAGGGCCCGGATCGCGGGGTCGGAGTCGGCTCCGCCCTTGCAAGCGCCCGCCGCGGCGGCGAGAACGAGGATGCGGACGAATGGTAGGAGCTGCTGGCGCATGAACGAGTCTCGTACGGAGTGGAGGAGCGTGTCCGGGCGCAAGAATTTCGTATGCCGGCCGGTCGTGAGCAAGGGACCCCGAGCACCACGCGGATTCGTCTTTTGCACGGCGGCGGGTTATTCTGACGCGCGATCGAACCAGGCCACCCGCTTCGCCCCCGACACCGTCCGATGCACAAGAACAGCACCCGTCTCTTCCAGCACTACGCGAAGTCCTTTTTCACCCCGGGCGCGCGCGTCCTGGAGATCGGGCCCGACCGCCACCCGTCCACCTACCGCTCGCTGCTGGACGCGGAGTTCGCGTGCTGGGACACGCTGGACGCCTTTCCGCGCACGGACGTCCCGCTGACCTACCTGGCGAAGTCCGAGTACGACTTCCCGGTGGCGGACGACAGCTACGACGTCGTCTTCTCCGCGCAGGTGATCGAGCACGTGCGCAAGATCTGGCGCTGGATGCCGGAGCTGAGCCGCGTGTGCCGGCCGGGTGGGGTGGTGATCACCATCAACCCGGTGAGCTGGCACTACCACGAGTCGCCCGTGGACTGCTGGCGGATCTACCCGGAGGGGATGCGCGCACTGAGCGACGACGCGGGGCTGGACGTGGTGCTCAGCGAGTGGGGGAGCATCGAGATGCAGGGGATCGAGAAGCGCGCCCCGCGCCTGGTACGCAAGCAGCAGGTCTTTCAGCGCCTCTCCGGCCTGATCGGGATGCTGAACGCGACCGTGAAGTTCCCCGTCGAAGCCGCGTACGACACCATCACCGTGGCACGCAAGCGGGGCTGAACGGCCGTTTCACACAGAGACACAGAGGGAACCGCAAGGACGGAAGAAGTTCTCTGCGCCTTACGGTTCTCTCTGTGCCCTCTGTGTGAGGCTGTTGTTCTTGCGGGCGGCGAGGACGAGGGCAGGGAGGGCTTCGCCGACGATGGTCCAGAGGCGCGCGGCGACGGCGAGCGCCGCGCCCACGCCAGAGGGCACGAGGCCGGCGAGGAGGAGGGCGAGGGCGCCTTCCTTGAACCCCGCACCCGCCGGCGCGATCACCACCACGTAGCCCACGATGAAGGCCAGCGCGTTCATCGCCGTCACGGCGCCCAGCGCGGAGAGCGGGAGCGTAACGAAGGCGCTCAGGAAGAGGTAGAAGGCGCCGCCGTAGAGGCACCACGAGAGCGCCGAGAGGAGCAGGATCCCCAGCCCGCCCAGCCAGCTTCCCTCCCAGCGCGGCATCTCGCGCTTCGTCACGCGCCCGGCCACGCGCAGCCCCGCCGTGATCACCCGCGGGTGCACGGCCAGCAGGGTGAGGGGCGCCATCCAGCGCAGCACGGGGAGAAACGGGGCCAGCACCCCGGCCAGCTCCAGCGGAAGGAGCGAGACGCCCACGGCCGCGGCGGAGAGGAGGAGGAAGCCCATCTGCACCAGCAGCGACATCACCGTGACCGCCGGGGTCAGCCCAACGGCGGGCCCGAGCTGCGCCAGCGTCAGGAACTGCCACACCACGCCCGGGATGTAGCGGCTGAGGTTGGAGAGGAACCACGCGCGCGCCAGCGCCCGGAACGGAACCCGCAGCCCGCACGTCCGCAGTACCAGCCGCCACACCACCACGCCCCACAGCAGCACCGCCGAGAGCAGGAGCACGGAGAGGACGAGGAGGCCCGGCCGCAGCGTCCACTCAAAGGTGCGCAGCTTGTCCAGGTCCGTGACGATGCGGTACGCGATAAAGGCGGCGGCGGCCAGTACCAGCGCCGCCGCCAACCATCGCCGCACCTTGGGGGAGATTGTCACTCCGCCGGCGCGGGCCGCGCCCGCCGCCCGCGGAAGTGCGTCGCCAGCAGGTACAGGCCGTACGCCGCGAAGATCGCCATGCACGCCAGGTACAGGTACCAGCCGGTGTAGAGCGCCGCCGGCTCGAAGGTAAAGGTTACGCGGTGCTCCCCGGCGGGCACCACCACGCCGCGCAGCGTGTGGTTGGTGCGCAGCAGCTCGGCCTCACGGCCGTCGACCCGCACCTTCCAGTCCTGGTACCAGTTGTCGGCCAGCACCAGGAGCGCGGCGCGGTTGGCGCTGGTCGACACCTCCACCCGGTTCGGCTCGTAGCGCTGCACCTGCACCGTGCTGGTCAGCGGCCCCTCCGGGAGCTCCACGGTGCCGTCCACGAACGCCACCTCAGCCGCGTCCCAATCCGGCCGCTCCATCTGCGGGAGCGCGGTCTCTCCCGGCGCGCTTACCGCCCGCGGCACCAGGTAGGCGCGGGGGAGGGCGTTGGGGTTTTCGTACACGAGCGCGGAGCCGCGGTACGCTTCGCGAAGACCCTGCAGCTCCACGCCCGCGATCAGCCAGCGGATGTTGCTGGCGCGGAGGATGCCGGGCGCGCCCAGGAAGTTGTGGTAGTCCACGTACGTCTGCTCGCCGGCGCCCAGAAGCTGGTTCCAACGCTGCAGCTGATTGCCGTGCTCGCCCGCGGCCTGGTCCAGGTTGAAGCGCATCAGGTAGTTGTTGATCTGCCCGCGGTACACCCCCTCCGGCGGCACCGGTAGCACGAAGATGCGGTCGCGCCCCTGCTGGGACTTGAGGAACTCGACGATGTCGTCCGCCGCGAACATCGCCTCGGGCGGCGGCACCGTCTCAAAGAACTTGCGGTCTACGATCCACAGGTCGAGCACCGTCAGGAAGGCGAGCACCGGCACGATCGCGCGTCCCATTCGTCCGCCGAGCCAGGCCCAGAGCACCCCCGCGATGGCCGCCGCGAAGAGGGCGAAGCGGAAGGCGAGTCCGCCCGGACCGGGCCCCTGTGCGCCAGGCGCCGGCGAGGAGGCCATGATCCCCAGAACGACCCCCACGCCGACCACGCCGGCCATGATCCACAGGGCGGGCGCCATCTGCGGGTCCGGCTCGGTGCTGGCCCGCAGCGTCCGCCGTGCGTTGCGCGCGTCCAGCATCGACGCGAGCGCCTCCAGCGTGACGGTGGCCATCGCCACCATCGACATCGACAGCAGGAAGAGCGATACCGATGGCGCGCGAAATTTCTTGGTGCCTGGCAGCAGCTCGTAGTAGAGCCGGTAGATGGGCGTGTGCCCGCCGAACGAGATCGACAGGGTGAAGAGCGCCAGGCCGAAAAAGAACCAGAAGTAGCGGTTGCGCCGCGCGTAGCGGAAGCCGAGCGCGACCAGCAGGAGCACGGTGGCGCCCATGTACTCCGTGTGCAGCTTCAGCGGATTGGTGCCCGTGTAGGTGCCGATGAACCCCACCTCCTCCGGCACCGCCAGCGCGGTCATTTCGCGCGGGGGGAATGCGTACGAGGTGGAGTACTCGTACCCGCGCCCCTCGCCGCCGCGCGGCGACTGGTCCACGTAGTCCAGGAAGGGGAGGAGGATGACCGCCGCGCTCACGAAGGCGAAGGCGATGGCCAGCACCCCGTACGCCAGCGTGCGCAGCGCCACCGGACGGCGTTGGAACGAGCCCAGGTGCCACATGCAGAACGCCGCCCAGATCGCCACCGCGATCAGCAGGTAGTACGCCGTCTGGAGCTGGAAGCTGAGCAGCGAGAACGAGACGCAGAACGCGAGGCCGGCGAACGGCGCCACCTGGCGCGTGCGGACGCCGGAGTGCACGAAGTAGAAGGCGAGCGGCGCGAACGTCCCCACGATGATCCGCCCCTCGTGCCCCGCGAACACCCACGACATCAGCACTCCGGTGAACTGGAACGCAAGCCCCGCCACGAACGCCACCCACCGCCGCGTCCCCAGCTCGCGCGAGAGGAGGTACGCGCCCAGCCCGCCGAAGCCGAACTGGATGACGAACAGCGCCGGCCAGATTTTCGAAACGGGGAAGACGGCGTCGGCCAGGAAGCGGAAGGGGTAGAAGGTGCTCCCCGGGTTGGCGAAGTTGGGCAGCCCGCCGTACACCTCCGGCACCCACGCGGGGATCTCGCCCCTGGAGAAGCTCTGCGAGATGAACTCGTGGAAGAAGTAGCCGCCGGCCAGCCAGTCCGTCCCGAAGATGGCGCTTCCCGGCATGAACGCGGGGAAGAAGTACACGAGCGCGAGGCCGAAGTAGATCGCGGCCGCCAGCCCGGTGCCGGGAAAGCGCCCCTCCTCGGGCGCGGCGGCGGGCTTGCTCGGCGGGGGCTGCGTGGCGTGGGGCGTCCTGCTCGGGTTCTTCATCTGCGGATTTCTCGGGCATGGGGAGGCGCCGACGCGGCGATCGCCTCCAGGAATTCGAGGTGAGCGGATGCTACATTGTCCCACGAGAAGCGACGGGCGGACTCGCGCGCCGTGGCGCTTACCCGCGCCCGTCGCGGAGCGTCGTCCAGCAGCTCGAGCGCGGCGCGGGCGAGCGCTTCGGCGTCGTCCGGCGGCACCAGCACCCCTCCGGCAGGCGGCGCGACCACCTCGCCCACCGCCGCGACGTCGGCCGCGACGACGGGCACTCCCGCCGCCATCGCCTCGGCCGGTACCATCGGCAGCCCCTCCACGCGCGAGGGCATCAGCAGCAGGAGGGCGCCGGAGAGCAGCTCCAGCACCTCGGCCCGCTCGGCCCCGGCACGGATTTCCACCCGCTCTCCGAGCCCCAGCCGCGCGGCGAGCTCGCGGACGCGCCCCTCGTCCTTGCCGCGCCCCGCGAGCACCAGGCGGAGTTCGGGCCGTTGCGGCGCGATACGGGCAAAAGCCTCGAGCACCGTGTCGATCCCCTTCTGGTACAGGTCGAAGCGGCCGTAGTAGAGGAGGAAGTCGCGCTCGGCGCGCTGCACCCGCGTGAACTCGTCCGGTACTCCGCTCCCCACCCGCACCACCCGCGCATCGGAGCTCACGATCCCGCGCAGCTGCTCCTCCATCCAGCGGGACGTCGTGCTGATCCACCGCGCCTGCCGAAGTCCCGCGTTCTCCGCGGCGGTGATGGCGCGCCCCAGCGGCTTGCCGAAGCGGTCGCCCGCCGTGGGGCCGTGAAGCATGTGCACCACGAGACCCGCCGGCCGTCCGCGCGGGAGGAGGATGGGCGTGTACACCGAGAAGTCGAAGATGGCCGCGTCGTACTCGCCCGCCGCCAGCAGCCGGCTCGCGGACGCCGCGTACGTGAGCCGGCTCCACGAGTACGGCCGCGCGGCGCCCAGCCGCGCGTAACGCACCCCGTCCACCGTCTCGTCGCGCGCGCCGGGGAAATTGCCGGTCACCACGACCACGTCCACCCGGTCCGTCAGCCGACGGTAGATCTCCCGCACCCGGTGCGCGCCGCCGCCGCCGACCCAGGGGTTGGCGGGGTCGTCGTAGATGAAGTGCAGCACCCCCATCCGCGCGCTCACTCCTCGCGCCGCGCGATGAAGAAGTTGGAGCCGATCGCCACGTCCCACGCCCAGCGGAGCGGGGGCGTGTCCGTCACCCACGGCCGCGCGGCCACCCAGCGCCCCAGCTTGCTCTTGAGCCCGGTGGAGAGCCCCGCCGGCGCCTCGATCTTGCGGCGCAGGTAGTGGATCCAAAGCGTGCGCGGCGACACGAGCGAGCGGAAGCCGTGGCGGCGCAGCATCCGGAGCACCCCCCAGCGCGTCGGGATCACGCCGACGCCGTAGTTTCCCTCGCCGCCGCGGCGCAGCTTCTCGAAGTACCACACCTGCATGGCGCGCGGCATCAGCACCAGCCCCGTCATCGCGTAGTGCGGGTCGCTCCAGACGCTGTAGAGCGCGAACGGCTTCGGCGTCACGAGGTAGAGGAGCCCGCCGGGACGCAGCACGCGCCGGATCTCGGCAAGGGTCTGATCGCGGTCGCGCACGTGCTCCAGCACGTTGTCCAGCAGCACCAGGTCGAAGGCGCCGTCCGCGAAGGGGATCTCCTCCGCGAAGCTCTGGCGCAGCTCCACGCGCACGCCGTGCTCCTCCGCGCGCACGGCTCCGCGCTCCAGGCTGCGCGCGTCCGGCTCGATCCCGCTGCACACGGCCCCCGCCTCGGCGAAGGCGATCAGCACCCCCGCGTCGCCGCACCCCACGTCCAGCACGCGCGCGCCATCGATGCGCAGCTCGGGCGCGTATCGCCGGAGCGTGTCCAGGATGAAGTGGCCGCGCGGGTACTCGCTGACGTAGTGCTCGGCCCACTTGTCCCAGTTCTCGGACTGCCACCAGCGCTCGCGATCCTTTTCCAGCATCTCGCGATAGCGGGGCTCCGCTCCGCGCTCGATCTCGCTCACTCTCTAGCTTTCCCTTTGGGAGGCGCGGTCACGACCCGCCGTCTAGGCCGAACCCGTTAGAGTAGCGCACTCACCGAGGCGGAGCAACCTGCAGCCGCGCGCCTTCGGGTAACATAGCGCGCCGCAACCATCGTAGGGGCTGCGATTCATCGCGCCCGTCGCCCGCGTGCTCCAGCCTCTGCCCCTCAAACGGATGCCTGCGTGCGACCACAGGTGTCGAGGGGGCGCAGAGCACGGGCGTGATGAATCACGCCCCTACCACATACAACGGTCGTGCAATCCGCGCGGCGGACCACAGGTGTTGAGCATGCGCAAAATGTTTAGATCGATAAAGCGTCAAACTCGTGTAGTGCACACGGACGTGTAAAGTGCAGCCAGCCGATCCGCGATCACGTCCCACGAGAAACCCCGCTCCACATCGGTCCGGCCCTGCGCGCCGAGCTCCCGGGCGTGTTCCGGGTTTTCCACACACGCGCGGATGGCGGTGGCCAGCGCACTCGCGTCGCCGGGCGGGACGAGGAAACCGTTGCGACCGTCGCGCACGATGTCGACGATGCCGCCGGCGGCGCTGGCGATCACGGGCTTGCCGTACGTCATCGCTTCCAGCAGCACCACGCCCAATCCTTCCGTGTCGCCCTTGGAATCGATCACGGCGGGGAGGACGAAGGCGTCGCACCCCGCCAGCCGCTCCGCCTTCTCCTCGGTCGAGACGAAGCCGTGGAAGACGACGTCGTCCACCAGCCGCAACGCCCCGGCGAGCTCCTGCAGCCGCGCGCGCTCCGGCCCATCGCCGACGACGTGGAGGAGGGGGCGGCTCTCGCGCACGAGGAGGGAAAGAGCCTCGAGGAGGAGGTGCACGCCCTTTCGCTCCACCAGGCGGCCCATGAAGAGCAGCTCCGGCCGCGCACCGGCGGGGCGCGGAGGGGGCAGGGAAGGGGCCGCATCCACCGCCGCGCCGAAGGGGATCACCTCGGTGCGCACCCCCGGCGCGACCCGCTGCAGCCGCTCGGCGGTGTAGGTGGAGATCGCGGTGACCGCATCGGAGCCGCGCACGATCCGCCGCAGCATCGGCGCCAGGAAGGGGAACTGGCGGTCCATCCACGTCAGCTCCACCCCGAAAAAGGTGGACACGAGGGGGATCCCCGCGGCGCGCTTGGCCGCGAGCCCCAGCACCCCCTGCGGGATCGGCCAGAAGGCGTGCACCACGTCGAACTCCCCCGAGCGCGCCAGCCGCGCCGCCGCCCGCGACCCCGCCGCCACGTACCCGGGCACCAGCGCCAGGAACCAGGGCCGCTCGCGGATCCGGTCGGGCGCCGTCTGGTCGTGTGTCAGCGTCTCCCACGCGCGCGAGGCGTAGCGGAAGCGGTGCACACGCACCCCGTCCACCGTCTGAGACGCCCCGCCGCGGTACGCCGGGGCGAGGACCTCCACCACCACGCCGCGCGCCGCCAGCCTCCGGATCGTCTCGGTGAGCCAGGGGGTAATGACGTCGTCGGGGTGGCGGGCGTAGGCCGTCACCAGGTACAGGACCTTCACTTGTGGGGGGTCTCCGGCGGGCGTATGTTGTACATCCGTGCCAAGGTACCGCCTCCCACCAGCCGTTTCAAGCACAACTCCGCTCCGCCCTTGTTGCAGCGCGCCCTCGTCATCGTCCCCACGTTCAACGAGAGAGAGAACCTCCCGCGGCTCGTCCCCTCGATCCTCTCGCGCGACGCGCGGCTGGAGATCCTGGTGGTGGACGACGGATCGCCGGACGGCACCGGCGCCATGGCGGACGAGATCGCCGCGGCGGAGCGGCGCGTGCACGTCATCCACCGCGCCGGCAAGCTGGGGCTGGGGACGGCGTACCTGGCCGGCTTCGCCTGGGGGCTGGAGCGCGGCTTCGACGTCTTCGTGCAGATGGACGCGGACTTCAGCCACGACCCCGCGCACCTCCCGCAGTTCCTGAACGCCATCGAGGACTACGACCTGGTCCTGGGGTCGCGCTACCTGGAAGGGCGCGTGACGGTGGTGAACTGGCCGATCGCGCGCCTCCTCCTCAGCTACTACGCCAACGTCTACGCCCGCTGGGTGACCGGCCTTCCGGTGGCCGACGCGACGGGCGGCTTCAAGTGCTTCCGCCGCGAGGTGCTGGCTACGCTGGACCTGACGCGCGTGGAGAGCAACGGCTACTCCTTCCAGATCGAGATGAGCTTCCGCGCCTGGAAGCTGGGCTTCAGGATCGGCGAGATCCCCATCATGTTCGTGGACCGCGACCTGGGGGAGAGCAAGATGTCGAAGGCGATCTTCCGCGAGGCGATCTGGCGCGTCTGGCGGCTGCGCTTCCTCTCCGCCTTCGGCCGCCTGCGCTCCGCCCGCGAGGACGCCGCCGCCCTCCCGCCCCCCGCCGCGTGACCGAGCTCCCCGCCGTCCGCTTCCTGCGCACCCTGTGCGCCGCCGTCCTCCGCGAGGCCCCGCCCGCCGAGGCCGCCGCGCGCGCCCACGCGGCGCTGCGGGAGCTCTGGACGTCGCGCCGCTCGCTGGTGCTGGAGGTGCAGTTCACCGGCTTCGTGAGCAAGGGGGAGCGGATCGGGGCCGTGGAGCCTGCGTTCCTGCGCGGGGCGGGGCAGCTCATCGTGCACCGCGTGAGCCTGGTCGGCTTCACCCCCGAGGCGCGCGAGGAGGACCTCGCCACGCTCTTCACGACCGCCGCGCGCCCGCCCGCCGAGCTGGGCGCCGAAGGGATCGTCGGCGCCATTCGCGCCGCCGCCCCGCGCGGCATCTACGTGAGCACCTCCACGGGCCAGGTCTACAAGCCCGCGCCCGCGCCATCGCCGGAGCCGCCTGCCGCGCCGGCCGAGGAAGCCGCTCCGCCACCAATCCAGGCACCTCCCGCACCGGCTGCGATCGCCGACGTACCGCCGGCCGACGCTCCGGGGATGCCGGAGATGCCCACGGTCGAAGACGCGCCGCCGGTACCCATCACGGCGCACACGGACGCATCCACGACCGACTGGAACTCCGGCTTCACGCTGGACCTGGACGAGGGCTCGGAGCTGTCCTCGTTCGAGATCATCGACGACGACGTGGTCCTGGCCCCGACCCCCGCGGCGGGAAAGAGCCCGTCCGAGCCGCCCCCGGGCGAAGAGCCGGGCGCGAACGACATGTACCACATCTTCCGCGCGAGCTCCGACCGCGCGGACGAAGACTCGGACACGCTCCCGCGCCGTCTGCGGGAGGCCGAGAACATGGCGCGGTTCGACGACCTGGCCGAGAGCTGCGCCCGCAGCGCGCTGCGCCACCTGCGCGCCGGCGACCACTTGCAGGCCGTCGCCCTCCTCGAAGCGCTCGCCACCGAGGCCGAGCGCCCCGACCGCACGCGCCTCTTCCGCGAATCGGCGGCGCAGGCACTGCGCAGCGTCGGCACGGCGGAGAACCTCCCGCACGTCGTCGACCTCCTCCAGTTCGTGGGGAACGAGCGCGAGCGCGTCCTCCACGTCCTCTTTTTCCTGGGCGGCGAAGCGGTCTCGCTGCTGGAGAGCCACCTCTTCCGCACGCCTGACGCAGAGGTACGCAGGGCGATCTTCCGGCGCCTGATCCGCGGCGAGGGGGCAGGGCGCCCGACCGTGGCCCGCGCCCTGGCCGATTCGCCGGCCCGCGCGCGCACCATCCTGGAGCTGGTCACCATCCCGGAAGTGGACACCGAGCAGGCGGCTCGCTGGACCGCCGAAGCCGCCGCCCACGCGGACGCCACGGTCCGCACCGATGCGGCGCGCACGGCCGCGGCGCTGGGCGGCCGCGGCGGGCTGCGCATCCTGGTGGACCTCCTGGCCGACGCGGACCGCGGAGTGCGCCGCGCCGCGCTGCACGGTCTGGCGTCGCTCAAGGATCCGGCGGCGATCCCGTTCCTTACGCGCTTCCTCAACGACAGCTCCGACGACGACCTGCAGCTCGGCGCCATCGCCGCGCTGGGCCGCACCGGCTCGGCGGAAGCGCTGCCGCCGCTGCTGGCTATCGTGAATCGTCGCCAGCTCTTCGGCGGCCGCAAGGCGAAGGCGCTCAAGCTCGGCGCGATCGAGGCGATCGGCCTCACCGGCGTCCCGGCCGCCCGCGACGTCCTCGCCTCCATCACCACCGGCTCCGACGCCGACCTCGCCGCCGAAGCCCGCCGCATCCTCGCCACCGGGGGCTGAAGCCCCCGGCTAGAACAACGGGAAGCCGGCTGAAGCCGGCTCGGATGCCTCGGCCCCACGACACCGTCCTTTGCCATCCTGTAGCAGAGCAGGGTCGAATCCCTGATCGCGACCTAGTGGAGAACTCAACCCGGTTCTCCACACTTCTCCACCGCGTAAGTTTACATAATGTGTATTATACGCAATAGGGGTTGGCGGCCTCAAGGGGCCGGATCTGCGGCTTTTCATGGCTCACGCAGCCTCGCGCGCCCGTGGGACCATCTTCAGAGATCCGCTGCCTTCAGAATCGCGCTGTAATCGACGAGGACGGCGAGCAGGAGCATGGATGCCGGCGCGCGCGGGGATCGTGGCGTGGAGGGGCGTTTGCGCGCTCGTCCAAATCGAGCGGAGGGTCGCGGCGCGTCAGGTGCCGGAGCCGGGCTCCTCAGTCTGATCGGCCTCGGCCGGCGAAGTCCGCCGCGACAGGAAGCGGCCGGCGAGCGCCTTCCGCTGGCCACAGCGCACCTGTACGCGGCCCACGCTTCAGCACCACCAGGACGGCCGGGCCGGGAGTGCGCATTTGCGGCAGTACGGTTACCGCCTCGGCTGCGTATAGATACTGCACCGATTCGACGTCGGCGACTTCGATTTTCCGGAGGTATTCGATGTCGCCTCGGTGGACCCCGTCGACGAACACCTGCGGGGTGGCCAGGGCCTCACCCGTAACGTCAATGGTGGGCCGCCCCCGCACCCAGCCGGAGCGGAGGGTGCTGAGTGCCTCATAGAGGTCGCCATATCCACGTCCCTCCATCTCCTGCGCGGTGAGGACCCGCCCGCCTACTCTAGGAGTCGGCCGGTCTCCGGCGGTTGCGCCACCTACGCCGCAAGCCATCACGAACCCAGCGAGCAGAAGGAGAACGATCCGCGGTTGTGTCATGGCTGGTCTCCAATCTGGAGGGGGGCCTGCATCGCTGGTCAAAGATACGCGGTGCGCGGCAAGAAACGTGACCTTCGCAGATCGTACGGATCGATGCAGGGGTTGGGGAGCGGAGAAGGTCCGTGCCGCCAAAACGCAAACCCCCTCCCCCAGGCAGTTTTGGGGGAGGGGGATGCGCCGCGGAGCGGCGCTGGGGGTGGGGGCCTCAGTTCGTCCGGTACCGCCGGCTCACCTCGTCCAGCCGCTTCCGCTCGTCGTCCGTCAGCGAGCCGAGGCCCTGGGCGGAGATCTTGTCGAGGATGCGGTCCACGTCGTCCAGCAGCTCGCGCTCGGCGCGGTGGGCGGGGGCGCTGGGGTGCGGGGTGACGGGCGTGGAGGCGACCGGCTGCGGGCCGGAGCGCTTCTTCCCCACCCACGCGGCCAGCGCGTTCTCCTTCTTCTTGCGCTTGCTGGGGCGCGCCGGCACCTCGCCCCATTCGCTGGGCGCCCAGGGGCTCTTCAGGTAGATGAACGCCGCCACGAAGCCGCCCAGGTGCGCCAGGTGAGCCACCCCATCGCCGGCGCCGGAGCCGGCGGAGTTGATCAGGCTGAACACCACCAGCGCGATCGCCAGGTACTTCACCTTCACCGGGATAACGCCGAAAAGGTAGATCTGCGCGTCGGGCCAGATCAGCGCCCAGGCCAGCAGCAGGCCGTTGACCGCGGCCGACGCTCCCAGCACGCCACCCGGGATGAAGAGCGAGAAGACCGCCCCGCCCAGCGCCGCGATCACGTAGAAGCGCAGGAAGGCGCGCCCGCCCCAGCGGTCTTCCAGCGGCGGGCCCAGGAAGAAGAGGCCCAGCATGTTGAACAGGTAGTGGAAGACCGCCGCGTGCGTGAACGCGTACGTGATCGGCGTCCAGGGCCGCGTCAGGAGCTTGTCGCGGTCGAGCACGAGGTACTCGTCCACCACTCCGCGCGCGCTCGTCTGGTTCAGCAGGAGCACGACGATGAAGATCGCGGTGTTCGCGATCAGGAGCTTCGCCACCCAGGGGGTGACGGAGCTCCGAAAGGGCGTGTCGTACGATGAACGGTAGGCCATGGGAACGGCGCCGCGGTTGGAACGGCCGCCCCACGGCGGAGTGCCGCGGGGCGGAGCCGGATCGCTCGGGGTGCCGTGCGAGGCACCCCTTTATCGAGTTACCCTGCTGCGGCCGTTACGATCCGTTCGCACAGCTCCCCGAAGTCCATCCCCGCCGCGGCGGCGGCTTTGGGGAAGAGGCTGGTGGCGGTCATCCCCGGAAGGGTGTTGGCTTCAAGGCACCAGAGCTGCTCCTTGGCCAGGATGAAGTCGATCCGCCCGTAGCCGCGCAGCTTCAGCACGCGGAAGGCGCGCAGGGCGTACGCCTGCATCTGCGCCACGAGCTCCTCCTCCAGCGGCGCCGGGCAGAGGTACTCCGTCATCCCGGGCGTGTACTTGGAGTGGTAGTCGTAGATCCCCTTCTTGGGGCGGATCTCCACGGGCGGCAGCGCCTGGTCGCCGATCACGCTCACCGTGAGCTCGCGGCCCTTGGCGTAGCGCTCGATCATCACCTCCGTGTCGAACTGCGACGCCTCGCGCACGGCGTTGGCCAGCTCTTCCGGGTCGTTGACGACGAAGAGGCCCACGCTGGAGCCCTGCCTGGACGGCTTCACGATCAGCGGGAAGCCGATCAGGTCCTCGATGGTGTCCGCGTCGTAGGTGTAGTCCGGGGCGCGCGCCACGCGCCACGGCAGCGTCGGAACCTGCGAGTCGCGCAGGAGGCGCTTGGAAATGTCCTTGTCCATTGCGATCCCGGAGCCCAGCGGGCCCGAGCCCGAGTACCGGACCCCGGCCGTCTCCAGCAACGCCTGGAGGGTGCCGTCCTCGCCCGTGCCGCCGTGCAGCGCCAGGAATGCGACGTCGGAGTCGCGCAGCTCGGGGACGTTGGCCAGCGCCATCAGCTCCAGCGTGGAGCCGAGGTCGGTCGGCGGCGCGGAGTGGACGCCTTCGGGAAGGAGGCCGCCCTCCTGGTCCTGCGGGATGTAGCCGCGTGCCGTGTCGACGGCGCGCACGTCGTGGCCCCTCTCGCGCAGCGCCTTCACCACCGCCAGCCCCGAGGCCAGCGACACCTCGCGCTCGGCACTCGTCCCACCCATCAGCACGGCTATCTTCATTCCCCCTCCGGTCCGGTTCGGTGTTCGCTTTTTCTGTCGTGCGCCCGCGGGCAACGCACGAAGCGCGCCCTACGCCGCCCGCCCGCGCACGTGCTCCAGCACCTTCCTGGCGAGCGCCGGCCCGAACCCCGGGAGCGCCGCGATCTCCGCCTCCGACGCGCCCGCCACCGCCCGCATCGACCCGAAGCGAGCCAGCAGCGCCTTCTGCCGCGACGCCCCCACGCCCGGGATCTCCGACAGCTCCGAGCGGATGGTGCGCTTGCTCCGCAGCTTGCGATTGTAGCTGATGGCGAAGCGGTGCGCCTCGTCGCGCGCCCGCTGCAGGAGCCGCAGCGCCTGGCCGCGCCTGGAGAGACGGACGGAGTCGGAGCGGCCGGGGAGGAACACCTCCTCCTCCTTCTTGGCCAGCGAGATCACCGTCTGCTCGTCCAGCCCCAGCTCCGCCAGCGCCTTGAGCGCCGCGCCGAGCTGCCCCTTCCCCCCGTCGATCACCGCCAGGTCGGGGAGCGGGCGCCCGTCGTCGATCCGCCGGCCGAAGTAGCGCGTGACCACCTCGTGCATCGAGGCGAAGTCGTCGTTCCCCCAGTCGCCCTTGATGCGGAACTTCCGGTACTCGCCCTTGTTCGGCTCGCCGTTCTCAAAGAACACGGCGGACGCCACCGTCTCCGTCCCCTGCGTGTGCGAGATGTCGAAGCAGACGAGGGTGCGCGGCACCTGCGGGAGCTGGAGGTTCTCCTGGAGCTCGTACAACGCGTCCGGAGCCCGCTCCGCCGCGCGGTTGCCGATCAGCTTGCGCTCTTCCAGCAGGTGGCGCGCGTTCTGCGCGGCGAGCTCCACCAGGCTGACCTTCTTGCCGCGCTCGGGGGTGTTCACCTTCACCACGCGGGCGCACAACCGCCGCAGCGTCTCCTCCAGCACCGCGCAGTCCTCGATCTCCGCCGGAAGGAGGATCTCGCCCGGGATCCCCTCCGGATCGCGCTGCCCGCGCCCGGCGTAGAGGGCGGTGACGAACGCGCCCAGCGCGGCCTCGTCGCTCTCGTCGGTGAGGTTGGCGAGGAACTGGGCTTCGCGGCCGAGCAGCTTCCCTTCCCTGATCTGCAGAACCACGCCGCACCCCTCCGCCCCGTCGCGCGCGAAGCCGACGACGTCGCGATCCGAGCCCCCCATGTCCAGCACGCGCTGGCGCTGCTCCATCGACTCCATCCGCTGGAGCGCGTCGCGCAGCTCCCCTGCCCTCTCGAAGTTCATCTCCGCCGCCGCCGCCGCCATCTCCTCCTTGATGCGCGCCGCCGCCCTGCGCGTGTGCCCGCCGAGCACCTCCAGGATCTCAGTGATCATGGCCGCGTACTCCTCCTGCGACTGGAGGCCCACGCACGGCGCCATGCACAGCCCCATGGCGTGGTCCAGACAGGGCCGGTCCACCCGGGCGCTGGGGAGGTCGTGGCGGCACGAGCGCACGGTGTACAGCTTCTTCACCAGTTCCAGCGACTGCCGCATCCGCCGCACGTCCGTGTACGGCCCGAAGTAGCGCGACCCGTCCTTGTCCAGCCGCCTCGTGACGTACACGCGCGGAAACCGCTCGGCCGTGACCTTGATGTACGGGTACGTCTTGTCGTCGCGCAGGCTGATGTTGAAGCGGGGGCGGTGCTCCTTGATGAGGTTGTTCTCCAGGATCAGCGCCTCCGGCTCCGAGTCCACCACGATCGTCTCCAGGTCCTCCACGCGCCGCACCAGCTCGCGCGTCTTGATGGAGTGCGTAGTGCCCGCCTGGAAGTACGACCGCACCCTGGAGCGCAGCGACTTCGCCTTCCCCACATAGACGATCTCCCCCGCCGCGTCCTTGAACAGGTACACGCCGGGGCTGGCCGGAAGGTGGCGGAGCTTCGCTTCAACGGTGGAGCTGATGGACATCGTGCGCGGTTCTGGGGCTTCGGGGTTGCTTCGGCGGATTGATACACCGCGAGGGCGGCGGGGAGCCCTCACCCCCGGCTCGTTACACTCGCCTGCTTAGGCCGGTTTTGATGCCACGCGGAGGGCCCCCTCCCCCCGGCCCCCTCCCCCGCCTGCGGGGGCGCAGGGCGGGTGAGGGGGAGAACTCCGCCCTCGCTTCGCAGATGCCTGCAGGGCGCGATTCATCGCGCCCGTGCCCCGCGCTGCTCCGCCACCCGCCGACGACACGGATATCCGTAGGGGCCGCCCCACGTGGCTGCCCGTGCCCGCCGCCACGCAGAACCCCGGGCCCAGCCGCACCAATCCACGCCCGCTTCCCCCTCCCCCAGGCGGTTTTGGGGGAGGGGGATGCGTCGCGGAGCGACGCTGGGGGTGAGGGCCCCCCTACCGCCCCAGCATCCGCCCAAACCGCTTGAACAGCGCGCCCGACTGCTCCAGCCCCAGCATCGCCGTGACGGCGAAGTACACGGCGCCAAAGGTCCCGCCGACCACCACGCCCAGCGGGATCGGGTGCCAGTCGCCCACCAGCATGCGCACGCCGAAGGCCGCGGCGCACCCCACCAGCGCCGCCCCGAACATCCGCGCCAGCGGCCCCGCGCCGGCGCCCACCGGCCCGATCCGCTTGCGCAGCGCGCGCTTCAGCAGGGCCCACTCCACCCACGCGGATATCCCCGAGGCGAGCGCCAGCCCCACCGTCCCCATCGGCTTCCCGCCGATCGTCATCCACGACAGCCACCCACCCGGAAGCAGCACCCCGCCCACCGTGATCCTCTCGAAGCTCAGCATCAGCACGATGGCCAGGACGATGGAGAGCACCACGCGGATGGTGGCCATGCGCGCCGGCGTCTTGGTGTCGCGTAGCGCGAAGAAAGTGGACGATAGGAGGCGCGAGGTCGTCGTCGCCAGGAGGCCGAGGGTGAGGCCGGCCAGCGTGACCCACACGGCGAGCGTGTCGTTGCGCGTGAACTGGCCGCGCTGGTAGAGCGTGGCGACCACCACGTCGCCCAGCGCGATGAAGGCGACGAACGACGGGACCACGTAGAACGCGATCCGCTGAAGCCCGGCCTTCGCCCGGTCGCGCAGCACCTCGATGGCGGCGGTGCGCTGGCGCGAGAGCTCCGGGAGCTCCGCGGCGGCCACGGACATCCCGAAGAGGCTCACCGGGAGGATGTACAGCGTCAGCGCGTAGGTGTAGGTGGAAACGGCGCCGGCGGCCAGGAAGCTCGCCAGCACGATGTCCGCGTAGCTGCTCACCTGCACCACTCCCCGCCCCATGATCGCCGGGCCGGCGTTGCGCACCGCGGTCCGCACCCCCTCCATCTTCATGTCCCAGCGGATCTTGAGCGATCGCTCCACCCGCAGCACGAAGGGAAGCTGGATCGCGAACTGAAGGACGCCGCCCAGCAGCGCGCCCCATGCCGCCGCGATCACCAGATCATCCGGCGGCACGCGCCCGCCGAAGATGAAGAGCGCGCCGATGATCGACGCGTTCCACAGCACCGGCGCGACGTACGGGACGAAGAAGTTGCGGTGGCTGTTCAGTATTCCCAGCGACCACGCCGAGAGCACCAGCACCCCCGTCATGGGGAAGATGATGCGGGCGATGGAGATGGTCAGCTCACGCCGCTCCCCTTCGAAGCCGGGGAGAAAGATGCTGGTGAGCACCGGCGCCAGCAGGAATCCGAAGAGCGCGAGCGCGCCCGCGACGGCGAAAAGGAGCGCGAAGATGGCGCCGGCCACGCGCCCCGCCTCTTCCTTGCGCCCCTGGTGCACCAGCTCCGCGTACACCGGGATGAACGACGCGCTCAGCGTCCCCTCCCCCAGCAGGTTCTGGAGGACGTTGGGCATGCGAATCCCGGCCCGGAACGCGTCGGCGTATAGCGAAGTGCCCAGGAACTGCGCGCTCACCGCCTCGCGCAGGAGCCCGGCCATGCGGCTCAGCAGGATGCCCGCCGCGATCATCGCCGACGCGCGGTTGCCGGAGGGCGCGGCGCGTGGCGACTTGGGGACGGCGTCGGGATCTACGGCGCCGGGATCGTCCGGCTCCGGGTTGAACTGCGCCTCGCCGCGGTCGCGCCTGGGGTACAGCAGTGTCTCGTCGTCGCTCTCGCTCATGCGCGCACCAGGTTGGGGATCGCTCACGCGGGCACGGCCGCGGGGCGGAGCTGCACATGCATGGCCGCTGCCAGATCGTGCAGGAGCGACGGCTGGAGCATCAGGTATTGGAAGACGGTGAGCACGCGCTCCTGCGGCAACCCGCGTGGTCGCAGGTGGTTGCGCGCCATCGCCGTCCCGCGCCGCAGCTCCGCGTCGTTGCGCTTCACGTGGCGGACAATCTTTCGTTCCGCCTTTGCGACTTCCATGATGGCCCGGTTGCGCCGTGACCCGATGGCGAGGTCCAGGTTGGGATCGATGGAATGCGCCGCATCGATCACGCTCCCGAAGCCGCTTACGATGGAGCGGCGGAGCGCCAGCAGCTGCTCCGTGACCTCGAGCGGGATGCGGCGGCGGGCGACACGCTCGACCAGCTCGTGCTCAGGAAGGCGCAGCTCCTCGTCGGTGATGGCGAGGGCGGCGCGCGCCTCTTCCGCCTCCGCGGGCGCGATCAGCGCGGCGAAGCGGGGGAAGACGAGCGGCATGCGGATTCCGAGCGCCTCGAACAGCGGTCCGATCTGCGCGAAGTACGCCGTCTCCGCCGGGCCGCCGACGTACGCGAGCGTCGGGAAGACGGCGGATTCCACCACTGGACGCAGGAAGACGTTGGGGCTGAGGGCGCCCGGCTGGTCGCGCAGCAGCGATTCCAGCTCGGCTTGGGTGAAGCGGCGGCGGATCTCGGGGGCGATGAAGCCGTCGCCGTCGCGCTGGAGCCGCTCGCGACCGCCGGGGCCGCGCGCGCCTTCGATGCCGTGGATGAAGAGGTTCGTCGCCCCCTCCGCTACGACGACCTGCGACGGATAGCCGGCCGCCTCCAGTGCCGCGGTCTGCTCTCGTACGAGCCGCTCGTGCTCCGCCGCGTTCGCCGCTTCGGCCAGGAGGATCTCCGCGGAAGCCGCCTTCAGCGCCGGATCGGCGGCGTCGGTGACCAGGAGATCGAAGCCGGAAAAGAGCTCGGCGATCGTGTCGCGGAACGCCTCCGCCACCGTGCGGCCGGGCTGGTATGCGGATCGAATGCGTGTGAAGACGCCGGATGCATCGCCATCCGCACCAACCGCTTGCGCGAAGCCATCGAAGGCGCTTTCTACCTCCGTTCCAAGCCTCATCTCGCTTATCGGGACGGCGCGCCGGTCCGTCGCCTGGATGCCGAAACGGTGCAGCTCGCCGGCGCGATCGACAGCCCAGGCGTGGTTCACCTCGGCGAAATCGTGGTCCTCCGATGCGGCCCAGAAGACGGGGAGGACGAGCACGCCGAGCTCCGCCTCCAGCGCTTCAGCCAGGCGGATGGCTGAGAGAATCTTGTGGATCGTGTAGAGCGGACCGGTGAACAGGCCGGTCTGCTGCCCCGTGGTCACCATCGCCCCGCCCTCTTCCACGAAGCGCCGCAGACGCTCCGCCGCGCCCGCCGACGTCGGGCGCAACGCGGCCGCCGCACGCTCGCGAGCCGGACGGTCGAAGCGGCGCTGCACCTCCGCCAGCTTGTCGCGGTACGCCGCGGGGTCGAGCGGGTGCCCGGCGTAGAACGCGGAGATCGCGCGCGCACCCGCCATGTAGTCGTCCACCAGCCGCGATCCACGGATGGACCCGGCTTCGATGCGCAGGCTCAACGGCCTCTCCAGAAAAGGATCACGCGGCGCGGACGCACTCCCCGCCCCGCATCAGGCTTCGCGCCCCTTGTGGTACGGCTCGCCTCGCTGGATCGTCCCGGCGCGGTAGAGCTGCTCCGTGAGCACCAGCCGCGCCAGCTCGTGCGTCAGCGTCATCGCCGATAGCGAAAGCCGCACCGCCGCGCGCGCCAGCACCTCGTCCGACAGCCCGTACGCCCCGCCGATCAGGAAGGCGGCCCCCGGGCTCCCCTGCAGCGCCAGCTCCCCCAGGTACTCCGCGAGCTGCACCGACGTCCACTGCTTCCCCGTCTCGTGCAGCGCCACAACCTGCGCGCCCTGCGGAACGCGGGTTAGGAGGCGCTTCCCCTCCTCGTCGCGGACGCGCCCGGCATCGCCGGAGCGGCGGTACGGCTCCTCCTTGACCTCGGCGGCGTCGAAGGCGAAGTAGCGGCGGGTGCGGGTCTCGTACTCGGCGAGGGCATCCGCCAGCATCCCGCGCACCTTTCCCACCGCCGCCACGGTGACCTTCATCGCACGATGATGGTGTCGCGCAGCGAGTGCTCGTTGTCGCGGAAGGGGCGGTCCTCGTCGAAGTGCAGCCCGCGGCTCTCATGGCGCTGCGCCGCGCAACGCACGATCAGGAGCGCGGTCTGGATGACGTTGCGCACCTCCACCAGCTCCGCCGTGGGACGCGCCGCCGCCCACAACCCATTGAGCAGCGCGTAGATGGGTCGCAGCCGCGCCTCCGCCTCGGCCAAGCGCGCGGAGGAGCGCACGATCCCCACCAGGTCCCACATGATGTTGCGGATCCGCTCGCGCTCCTCCTCCAAACCCTCCGCCGAAGCCTCCTCTCCGACAGGGTGCGGAGGAAGTGCCGCGGGCTCCAGCATCCGCGTAACCGCGAGCTGCGGTCCGATGCGCTCGGCGGCGCGGTGGGCAAAGACGAGCGCCTCCAGCAGCGAGTTGGAGGCCAGCCGGTTGGCGCCGTGCACCCCCGTGCACGCCGTCTCCCCCGCCGCGTACAGCCCGGGCACGGAGCTGCGGCCATCCGTGTCGGTCAGCACGCCGCCGCAAAGGTAGTGCGCCGCGGGGACGACGGGGATGGGCTCGCGCAGCATGTCGATCCCGCGCTCCGCCGTCTCGCGCAGGATGTTGGGGAAGCGCTCGCGGATCTCGTCCGGCGCGATGGCCGAGCAGTCGAGGTGCACGAACGGATCTCCGCTCCGCTTCATCTCGCTGTCGATGGCGCGCGCCACCACGTCACGCGGGGCCAGCGAGGCGAGCGGATGGTAGCCGTCCATGAACGGAGTCCCATCCGTCCGCCGCAGCACCGCTCCCTCGCCGCGCACCGCCTCGGAGATCAGAAAGGTCTTGTCGCGCGCGGGATAAAGCGCCGTGGGATGGAACTGGACGAACTCCATGTTCGCCACCTTGGCGCCGGCCCTGTACGCCATCGCCACCCCGTCGCCCGTCGCGATGGAGGGGTTGGTGGTGTGGCGGTAGACCTGGCCACAGCCGCCGGTGGCGAGCATGACGGCGCGCGCCAGAAAGGGCTTCAGCTCGCCCGCCTCGGTGTCCAGCACCAGGACGCCGCAGCAGCGCTCGCCCAGCGTTCCGGGATCCGTGGCGGTCAGCAGGTCGACGGCGGCGTGGTTCTCGAGGATGGTGATGTTGGGGCTCTCGGCGACGGCGTGGAGGAGGCCGCGCTCGATCTCGCGGCCGGTAAGATCCGCCGCGCGCACGATGCGACGTCGCGAGTGCCCGCCCTCGCGCCCGAGCGAGAGGTCCTCACCCTCCTGCGTGAAGCGCACCCCCAGCTCGATCAGCTCGCGCACGCGCAACGGCCCCTCGCGCACCAGCACGTTGACGGCATCCGGATGGCAGAGCCCCGCGCCGGCGACGAGCGTGTCCTCGACGTGCAGATCCACCGAGTCGTCCGCGCCGAAGACGGCGGCGACACCGCCCTGCGCCCAGTTGGTGCTGGATTCGGGGCGGCTCTTCTTGGTGACGAGCGTGACGGTGCCGTACTTCGCCACCTTGAGGGCGAAGAAGAGCCCCGCGATCCCGCTCCCCACCACGACCACGTCGGTGCGCATCATCCCGGCATCCTCTCCAGCGCCGCCAGCAGCGCCTCTTCGCCCCAGTCGAAACGGACCGTCTGCTCCAGCACGTACGCCCGCGCGCCGGCCGGGAGCAGCCCCCGAAGCTTGACCGCATCCTTGCGCGTCATCACCACCACCCGCTCCCCTGCCCTGTCCGCCAGCCCCGCAGCCTCGGTTGACGTGAACGCGTGGTGATCCCCAAACAGCGCCTCCTCCACCGTCGCACCCGCCGCGCGCAGATGCTCCACGAACGGCCCCGGGTCCGCAAGCGCCGCCACCGCCAGCACTGGGCGCCCATCGAGCGCACTCAGCTCAAGATGGCCCTCGCCATGCAGTGCCGCGAGCCTCCCCGGCGCCAGGTGGCACGCCACGACGATCTTCCCCGCCGTCCACCGCTCCACCTCGCGCGCGACCGCCTCCGCCCGCGCGCGCGGCGCGGACTTGCGCGTGAGCACGACCACATCCGCGCGCCCCAGCGCCCCCGGCCCCTCGCGCCATGGCCCGCGCGGGAGCACGCGCGGCCTCGCCTGCCACCCCTCGACCGCGATCAGCACCACGTCCAGATCCCGCGCCAGCGCCCGGTGCTGGAACCCGTCGTCGAGCACCACCACGTCGCACCCCGCCTCCGCCGCCGCGCGCGCCGCCTCGATCCTCCGCGCCGCCGCGAACACCGGCACCTCGGGATTGAGCTCGCGATGCACGAGCACCTCGTCTTCCCCGTACCCCCGCAGCGCGATCCCCGGCCTGCGCCCGCTGTCCAGCAGCCGCCCCGCCACCCAGGCCGCCACGGGCGTCTTCCCCGCCCCGCCGACCGCGAGGTTGCCGATACTCACCACCGGCACCGGCGCGCGCTCCACGCGCAGCACTGCCCGATCGTACGCCGCATTCCTCAGCGCCGCCACCCCGCGGAACCCCGCCTCCGCCGGCAGCAGCGCCGCGCTGAGCACCGCCCCCGCCGCGCCCGCCTCCCCCGCCCACCACCGCGGCACCCACGTCCGCAAGCTCACGGCCGCACCGGGTGTAACAGCCAGGAGTGGTCCTCGCACGCAGTTCTCCCCCTCCCCCACGCTCCCCCGCTTGCGGGGGAGGGGGCCGGGGGGTGGGGGCCCCTCACCACGCCTGGTCCACCCGGCGCATCAGCACCCCCAGCCGCCCCTCCACCTCGTCGGCCACCGCCTGCAGCTCCGCCTCGTCCGCGCGGCGCGGCACGTACACGGGCTCGCCGTACGCGATCTGCAGGCGAGCAAAGGGGTGCGGGATCAGGAACCGGTCCCATCCACCGAAGTACGATGCACGGCTCGCCCCCGAGGCCACCGGGATGATCGGCGCGCCGGTGAGCTGCGCCGCGAGCAGGGGTCCGGGCTTCAGCTTCTCGCGCGGCCCCCGCGGCCCATCCGGGGTGATGGCGAGGGAGCGGCCGCCGCGCAGGTGACGCACGAGCTCGCGCAACGCATCAAGACCGCCGCGGCTGCTGGAGCCGCGCACGGCCGTGTACCCCCACTTCTGCACCAGCCGCGTGATGTACTCGCCGTCGCGGTGGTGGCTTACGAGGGTGACCACGTCCTGGTGGCGGTGGTGGTAGGTACAGGGAAGGAGCCGCCCGTGCCACAGCGTGAACACGACCGGCCGCTTCTCGCGCCAGAACTGGCGGAAGTTCTCCTCGCCCTCGGTGCGCACGGAGGTGGTGCGCATCAGCCCGTCCAGCGCGGTGCCGCCCAGCGCCGCGGTGAAGTCCTGCGTCCGCGTCAGCTTCGTCCCGCTCACCGCGCCACCTGCCCGATCAGCTCGCCCGCGATCTCCGCCACGCGACGCGACGCTCCCGCCCCGCCCAGCTTCCCCTGGATCCTGCGCAGACCCTCCACCATCACCACGCGCTTCGGCGAACGCTCGTCCAGCAGCGGGAGCAGCGCGTCGGCCAGAGCATCGGGAGTGGCGGCGTCCTGCACGAACTCGGGTGCGACGCGCTCCTCCGCGATCAGATTGGCGAGCGCGATGTGCGGCACCTTGACCAGCCGCTTCGCCACGGCGTAGCTCGCCGGATTCATCTTGTAGACGACCACCATCGGCGTCGCGGCGATGCCGGCCTCCAGCGTCGTCGTGCCGCTCTTCACCAGTGCGGCCGTCGCGTACTGCAGCAACCCGCCCGCGCTCTGCACTCGCGGCCAGGCGGCGCCCTCGTACACCGTGGGATCGATTCCCCCGGGCGTTCCGATCACCGGCTGCACCTCCGGCCGCCGCTCCACCACGCGCCGCGCGGCCTCGGAGAAGAGCGCCAGGTGCCGCCTCACCTCCTGCGCGCGCGAGCCGGGAAAGAGCCCCAGGATCGGCCGCGCCGGGTCCAGCCCCTCCGCTCGCACCAGCGCGTCGCGATCGAGCGCGGGCGGCTCGCGGTCGAGGAGCGGATGCCCCACGAAGCTCGCCTTCACCCCTGCGCCGCGCAGGAACTCCTCCTCGAACGGCAGCACTACGGCCACCCGGTCCGCATCGCGTGCGAGGTCGCGCACACGGCTCTTGTGCCACGCCCACACCTGCGGCGCGATGTAGTAGAGCACGGGAATCCCGCTCTCCCGCGCGTGCCGTGCGAGGCGCAGGTTGAAGCCGGGATAATCGATGGGGATGACGAGGTCCACCCCCTCCGCCGCCAGCGCCGCCCACACCCGTTTCCGCAACTGATAGAAGAAGGGCAGATGCCGGATCACCTCCGCCAGCCCCATCACCGCCAGCTCCTGGAGCCCGGCCATCAGCTCCACCCCGGCCGCCGCCATCCGAGCCCCCCCCAGTCCCAGCAGCCGCGCATCCGGAAACCGCTCGCGCAGCGCCGCCGCCAGCGCCCCCCCGTGCAGATCCCCCGACTCCTCCCCCGCCGAGATGAAGATCGTCGGCCCCTTCATCCCACCCTCCCGAACGACAAGAGACACGAAGCCACCGAGAAGCCCTCTCTCTGTGCCTCTGTGTCTCTGTGTGAGCCCAGCCGTTCCTCTGCGTCTCCGCGTCTCCGCGTGAGCCCTGCAGCAGCCTCCATCACAACGCCCCAGCCCGCCGCAGCAGCACGTAGATCGCCGCCAGCGTTACGACCAGCAGCAGCACCAGCCGATACGGCGACGGCGGCCGCACGCGCGGGAGGGGACGGCGCGGGTCGGTGGAGCCGCGCAGCTTATGCGGGTTGGGCAGCGGCCGCATGGTGCTCGATCCGGTCCATGACGCGAAGGGCGATGGCGAGCGCGTCGCGCCCGTCCCTGCCGCTCACCACCAGGGGTCCCTCGCCGCGCACGGCGGCGACCCAGGCCTCCAGCTCGGCGCGCAGCGGCTCCGCCCCGTCGCCGGCGAGCTCGATCCGCTCCACGATGCTCATCAGTGAGAGCGGGTTGATCTCCCCCTCCGGCATCGTGGCGCCCTTGCGCAGCCGCAGGAACTCGCCGGTGCCTTTCGCAAGGTCGAGCGAGATGTAGCCGGAGCGCTGGAAGAAGCGGATCTTCCTCATCCGCTCCAGCGACACGCGGCTGGCGGTGACGTTGGCCACCGCGCCGCCCTCGAAGACGAAGCGCGCGTTGGCGATGTCCACGTTCGACGAGAGCACGCCCACGCCGACCGCATCCACCGACTCCACCGGCCGCCCGACGAGGCCGAGCACCAGGTCGATGTCGTGGATCATCAGGTCCAGCACCACGGCCACGTCCGTCCCGCGCGGGCCGAACGGCGCCAGGCGGTGGCTCTCGATGAACTGCGGTCCGTCCAGCCACTGCTCGCAGGCACGCAGGGCGCTGTTGAAGCGCTCCACGTGCCCCGTCGCCACCACCAGGCCCTGCTCCTCCGCGCGCGCCACGATGCTGTCCGCCTCCTCCAGCGTAGAGGCGATCGGCTTCTCGATCAGGAGGTGCACGCCGGCATCCAGCGCCGCCATCGCGACTTCGGCGTGAAGCGTAGTGGGGACGGCGATCACCGCCGCGTCGCACCCCGCCAGCAGCTCGTTGCGCGACGCGAAGCCGCGCACGCCGAGCTCTGCCGCCACCTCCGAAGTGCGCTCGGGCGACGCATCGAACACCCCCGCCATCTCCGCCCCCGGCACGTCTCGCAGGATGCGGGCATGGTGGAACCCCAGGCTCCCTACCCCCAGCACCCCCACGCGCAACGGCTTCACAAGCTCACCCCGCGCTCCGAGCCGGCGAAGAAGGAGAGGAACACCTCCACCTCGGGAAGCGCGCGCAGCTCTTCGCGAGCCCGCGCCAGCGCCTGCGTGGTGTTGTGGCTGGACGCGAAGAAGATGCGGTACGCCTTCTTCAGCTCGTCGCGCACCTCCTTGCTGAAGCCGCGGCGCTGCAGGCCCACCGAGTTGAGCCCGTACAGCTCCAGCGGGATCCCCGCCGCCTTCACGTAGGGCGGGATGTCCTTGGAGATGCGCGACTGTCCGCCCACGAAGGCGTGCTGCCCGATGCGGACGAACTGGTGGATCGGCGTCATCCCGCCCACGATCGCCCAGTCGTCGATGCTCACGTGCCCCGCCATGTTCACGGCGTTGGAGAGGATCACGTGGTTCCCCAGCCGGCAGTCGTGCGCCACGTGGACGTACGACATGAGCATGCAGTCGCTCCCCACCTGCGTGAGCCCGGAGGCCGCCGTGCCGCGGTTGAGGGTGGCGTACTCGCGCACCACGGTGCGGTCGCCCACGCGCAGGTAGGTGCGCTCGCCGGCGTACTTGAGGTCCTGCGGGTCGGTGCCCAGCACGGCGCCGTACGAGATCTGGCAATCCTCGCCGACGGCGGTGTCGCGCTCGATCACCACGTGCCCCGCCAGCCGCGTGCGCGCCCCCAGCGACACGCCGGGGCCCACGATGCAGAACGGCCCCACCATCACACCCTCGCCCAGCTCGGCGGACTCGTCCACCAGCGCGGTGGGGTGCACCTGGGTCTCGGTCACGGTCGCCATCAGCGGTCCACGACCCGGGCCATCATGTCCGCCTCGGCCGCCAGCTGGCCGTCGACGGTCCCCGTGCCGCGCATCTTGACCGTGGCGCCGCGCACCTGCACCAGCTCCACCTCGAAGCGGATCTGGTCGCCGGGGGTCACGGGGCGCCGCCAGCGCACGTTGTCGAGCGCCATGAAGTAGATCACCTTGTCCTCCAGGTTCTCCACGTTCTCCAGCACCAGGAGCCCCCCCACCTGGGCCATCGCCTCGATGATCATCACCCCCGGCATCACGGGGCGGCCGGGGAAGTGGCCCTGGAAGAAGGGCTCGTTGATGGTCACGTTCTTGAGCCCCACGATCCGCTTCCGCTCCTCGAACTCCACCACCCGGTCCACCAGGAGGAAGGGGTAGCGGTGCGGAAGGTAGTGCATGATCTGCTCGATGTTCAGGATCGGCCGCGTGAGCGCCTTCTTCTCCGCGCGGGCGATGAGCTGCTGCGCGAGCGCCACGTTACCCGCGTGCCCCGGCTTATCCGCCACGATGTGCGCCTGGATGCGCGCGCCCACCAGCGACAGGTCGCCGATGACGTCCAGCGTCTTGTGGCGCACGAACTCGTCGGGGAAGCGGAGCTCGATTCCGTCCACCAGCCCATCCTCGGTGAGCACCACCGCGTTGTCCGGCGAGCCGCCCTGCGCCAGCCCGCGGCCGCGCATCGCCTCCACGTCGCGCAGGAAGCCAAAGGTGCGCGCGGTGAGCACCTCGCGGCGCAGCGCCTCGCCCAGCCCGAACGACCCGAACTGCCGCCCGATCAGCGGGTGGTCGAACTCGATGGTCGTGGATACGCGCAGCGCGTCGGCCGGCGCCACCACGTACTGCGCCACCCCCTTGGTGACCTGGAAGGGCGCGTCGACCGTAAGGATCTTGGCGGGCGCGTCCTGCTCCTCCACCCCGCACGCGGCCAGCATCTCGTCGAAGATGCGGGCGCTCCCGTCGCCGGCGGGGGGCTCGCTGGCGTCCAGCTCCACCACGGCGTTGTCCACGCCGTGCGCCACCGCAGCGGCCAGGAAGTGCTCCACCGTGTGCACGCGCGCCTCGCCCAGCCCGATGGTGGTCCCCAGGTCCGTCCCAACCACGTGGCTCACGTGGGCGGGGATGGAGGGGGAGCCTTCCAGGTCGGTGCGGCGGAAGACGATCCCCGTGTTCACGGGGGCGGGAAGGACGCGCATCCGCACCGGCTCGCCGGTGTGGAGCCCCACGCCCTGCGCCTCGCCGGGGGAGACGATGGTGTTCTGTCGGGGTGTGCTCGGCATGTATCGGTCAGGGGGGCGGCGTACCGGCCCGGTTCACGTTTCAGCTCTCCGACGCGCGTGGCGGCGGCGCGGTCACTTCCCCAGCACGGCGCGCTCCAGCTCGCGCAGCCGCTTCATCAGCTCGGGGAGCTTGAAGAAGGCGGCCTGCGCCCTCATCGCCTCCCGGTGCGGCCGGGCCGGGTAGCCGCTGACGGTCTCCCCCGCCGCCACGCTCGCCGTGACCCCCGCCTGCCCGCCGACGCGCGCCCCGGCGCCGATCTCCAGGTGGCCGCCGACCCCCGCCTGCCCGGCAAGGACGGCGCCGTCGCCCACGCGGGTGCTCCCGCTGATCCCCACCTGCGAGATGATGATGACGTGGCGGCCGATGCGGCAGTTGTGCCCGATCATCACCAGGTTGTCGATCTTGCTCCCCTGCCCCACCACGGTGTCGCCGATGGAGCCGCGGTCGATGGTGGTGTTGCACCCGATCTCCACGTCGTCCTCGATGCGGCACCCGCCCACCTGCGGCACCTTGCGATGCCCGCCGTTCTCCCACACGAAGCCGAAGCCGTCCGCCCCCAGCCGCGCGCCGCTGTGGATGACGGAGCGGGCGCCCACCTGCGCGCCATCGTACAGGGTGACGTGCGCGTGCAGCACCGCGTCCTCCGCCACCGTGCACCCGCTCCCCAGCACCGTGTGCGC
Organism: Longimicrobium sp.; assembly: GCA_036398975.1. GTDB lineage: Bacteria > Gemmatimonadota > Gemmatimonadetes > Longimicrobiales > Longimicrobiaceae > Longimicrobium. The sequence goes on along the minus strand of DASWNZ010000153.1, from coordinate 617 downwards.
CCCCACCCGTGCCCGCTCCCCCACCCGCGACCCCTCGCCGATCACGGCGTAGGGGCCGACGGTGGCGGAGGCGGCGACATCGGCCCCCTCGCCGATCACCGCGGTGGGATGCACGCCGGGCGCCGGTACCCGCTCCGGGTACAGCGCGGGAAGGACGCGCGCCAGTGCGCGGCGCGGGTCGTCCACCCGCACCGCGGCCATGTGCGCCGGAAGGGGGACGTCTGCGTCGCGCGCGACGAGCACCGCGGCGGCCTGCGACGCCTGAATGTAGGGAAAGTAACGGGCCTCGGCAACGAACGAGATCTGGTCCGCCCCCGCCTCCTCCAGCGGCGCCACCCCGCTCACCGTCCTGCTCCCGTCCCCCTCCACCACTCCTTCCGCGATCTGCGCGATCTCGTCGATCGTCATGTGCCGCATGTCGTTCCGCCTTCCCGTCTCATGTGTTTTCGCGGGGCCCCCACGGGCCCCCACCCCCCGGCCCCCTGGAGTCTGGCGGTTGAAACCGCGGCAACAACCGCACAAAGTCCGCCTGCGCGGACTCCGGGTCGAATGCCGCGCCACTCCAGCCCACTTCAGTGGGCTTCGCGTGGTTCCAGCCGGGGGCTTCAGCCCCCGGC
>DASWNZ010000152.1:0-1949 GCA_036398975.1 Longimicrobium sp. | reverse complement strand
CTCCAACCTGGAGGCCAGCCGCGGCGCATCGTGTCGTTCTCCCCCTCACCCGCCCTGCGCCCCCGCAGGCGGGGGAGGGGGTCGGGGTGAGGGGGCCCTACGCCTTCACGCGCAGGTCCTTGCGCAGGATCTTGCCGATGGGGCTCTTGGGGAGCTCGGCGCGGAACTCGATCTGCTTGGGGATCTTGTAGGACGCCAGCGACTCGCGGCAGTGCGCGATCAGGTCCTCGGGGCTCGGCGCGGTGTCGGAGGCGACGACGAAAGCCTTCACCGCCTCGCCGCTGCGCTCGTCGGGGACGCCGATGACGCCCACCTCACGGACGCCAGGGTGGCGGGCAAGGACCTCCTCCACCTCGTTGGGATAGACGTTGAAGCCGCTCACCAGGATCATGTCCTTCTTGCGGTCCACGATGCGGAAGAAGCCGTCCGCGTCCATCTCCGCCACGTCACCCGTCCGCAGCCAGCCGTCCTTGAGCACGCGCGCCGTCTCCTCGGGACGCTGCCAGTAGCCGGACATCACCTGCGGACCGCGCACCGCCAGCTCCCCCGGCTCGCCCTCGGGGAGCGGCTCGCCATGCTCGTCCACCAGGCGCACCTCGGTGGAGGGGAGGGGGATGCCGATGCTCCCCTCCTTCACCGCCACGCCCACCGGGTTGAAGGTGACGACCGGCGAGGTCTCCGTGAGCCCGTACCCTTCCACGGCCTGGTTCCCCGTCACCTTGAGCCACTTGCGGCCGGTGGACGGGTGCAGCGCCATCCCGCCCGCGCCGGCGAACTTGAGCTGCTTGGGCGGCTTCTCGATGAACCACGGCTCGTCGGCCAGCGCGTTGAAGAGCGTGTTCACCCCGGTGAAGGCCGTGATGGGGAACTTCTGCCACGCCGCTTTGAGGTTGCTCACCGGGCGCGGCGACGGGATCAGGATGTCGTGGCCGCCGATCTGGTAGAAGAGGAGGAGGTTGCAGGTGAAGGCGAAGATGTGGTACAGCGGCAGTGCCGTCAGCACCACCTCCTTCCCCTCGTCCAGGATCCTGGAGTTCATCTCCAGCATCTGCGCCGTGTTCGCCAGCAGGTTGCCGTGGCTGAGCATGGCGCCCTTGGAGACGCCCGTGGTGCCGCCAGTGTACTGGAGCGCCGCCAGCGAGTCCGGCCCCACGCCGTCCAGGTAGCCCGCCACGTTCGCCCCGCCCGCGACCGCCGCGCGCCCCAGCTTAAGCGCCTCCTGGAAGGCGGTGTGCGGCACGGTGGTGGCCGGCAGCTGCTTCTTCACGAACTTGAGCACCGCGCGGATAAGCATCGCCTGCACCGGCGAAAAGAACTCGGTGATGCGCACCGTCACCACCGTCTCCACCGGCGTGGCGGGGAGCACGTCGGGGAGGCGGTCGGCGAAGAGGTCGCTGATCACCAGCACGCGCGCGCCCGCGTCGGAGAACTGGTGGATCATCTCCGGCGCGGTGTAGAGCGGGTTGGTGTTGACGGCCACGCACTCCGCCTTGAAGATCCCGAACAGGGCGATGGGATACGCGAGCGAGTTGGGCATCTGCACCGCCACCCGGTCGCCGCGGGCCAGGCCGAGGGTGCCGCGCAGATACGCCGCGAACTCGTCGGACATGCGGTCGACCTCGGCGTAGGTCAGCGACCCCGTCATCCCGTTGGGCATGCACTGCGAAAAGGCGGGCGCCGCGGCGTGCTTGGCCGAGGAGCGCCGGACCATCTCCGGGATGTGCTGAAAGCCCGAGTCGGTGATCTGGGGTTTGGTGCCGGGGGCGTACTGCGAAATCCAGGGTTGCGTGGGCATCGGCGCGGCTCCGGTGCGGTGGGTGGGGTGCTCGGTACCTCTTCGCGGCTGGGCGCGTACGGTATGATTGCACGAAGACGGGGCATACGGCAACTGCATAGCGCAAAAAGAGACGCGGAGGCGCGGAGAAAAGCTTCTCTCCCCGCGCCTCCGC
>DASWNZ010000151.1:0-5486 GCA_036398975.1 Longimicrobium sp. | reverse complement strand
AACGTGGCGCGCGGGCTCCTGCGCAGCCGCGGCCGGTGGGAGGCGGACCCGGAGCACGTGCCGGAGCCTTGGCGCGCCCCCCCGCCGCTGGGGGAGCGGATCGACCTGGAGCGGGCGCTCGCGCTGCTCCCCGCCGGCTACCGCGCCGTGCTGGTGCTGCACGACGTGGAAGGCTTCACGCACGAGGAGATCGCGGAGATGCTGGGCGTGGTGCCCGGCACCTCCAAGAGCCAGCTATCCTGCGCGCGGCGGGCCATGCGCCAGCTGCTCGACCCCGCGCCCACGAGGACCGTATGACGATGCAGGACGCAGGACACGACGACGAGCTGACCCCGGACGAGCGCCGCCTCTTCGCCGCGCTCCCCCGCGAGCGGGAGCCGGGGCGCCTCCTGGAAGAGCGCACTGTGCACGCCCTCCGCCAGCGGGGCGCGCTGGAGCCGCGGGGCCGGCGGCTGCGCTTCCCGGCGGCGTGGGTGGGGAGCGCGGTGGCGGCCTCGCTCGCCCTCTTCGCCAGCGGGGTGGCGGTGGGGCAGTGGGTGGGCGCCCGCTCCACGGAGGTGGTGGTGGCGCGGGTGCAGGCCGAGAACTCGCGCCAGGCCGCCCTCCTGGTGCAGCAGACGGGCTCCGCGTACGTGCACGCGCTGGGGCAGCTCGCGCGCATGGCGGACACGGCCCAGCCGGCGCAGGCGGCCCAGGCCCGCGAGGTCGCCGTCCGCGGCCTCCGCTCCGCCGCCGACGAGCTGGTGAGGATCGCCCCCGACGACCCGGTGGCGAGCGGCATCCTGGCCGGCTACGACCGCGCGCGCGCCGCGGCCCCCGCCCGGCCGGACTCGGCGGCGCAACGGAAGGTGGTTTGGTTTTGAACAGAAGTGCGTGAGTGCGCAGGGGACAGTGAATCACCACCATCTGTCATCCTGAGCGACGCGCTTCTCCGCCCTCTGTCGGTCCGCGAACTGTGGCGCGGAGCGAAGGATCTACTGCGCGTGACGGGAGGCCAGGATGTGGCGCACCAATGCCGACCCGGGCAGCGTCAGATGTCCGCGGGGCGGCTCTCTCAGGATAACAGATACACGGGCAGTAGTCCCTACGCACTAACGCACTAACGCATCTACATCAACGACATAGTGGAGATCCGACCATGAACATCCCAATCATCCGCTGGACCATCGCGCTGGCGGCGATGGCGGTGGCGCCACTGGAGGCGCAGAGCTGCTCGAGGCGGTACCCGGACCTCGGGCTCCAGGGCTTCGAATGCCGCAACTGCCACATCCAGGTGAACGACGAGAACGGCGTGCGCACCTTTCGCTTCGGCACGGAGCTGACGCTGGGGCGCATCCGGCCCGGCGGTCCCACGGCCGGCGTGCTGCGCGAGGGCGACGTGGTGGTGGCCGTCGACGGCGCGCCGATCACGACGGTGGAGGGCGGGCGGCGCTTCGGCGAGCTCACGCCGGGCCGGGCGGCCACCTTCACCATCCGCCGCGACGGGCGAACCCGCGACGTCCGCGTCGTGCCAGGGGCGCAGTGCAACGCCTCGGTCTTCGGCCCGCGTCCGCCCGCCCCTCCCCGCCCGCCGCGGCCTCCGCGCGCGCCCGCACCGCCCGCGCCGCCGCACCCGGGAGCCCATGGCGGGACCCTCCTCGAGAAGGACTTCCCCCCGCCGCCGGCTCCGCCCGCACCCCCCACCGCGCCGCGGGTGCGCGTCCGGACCGCTCCACCCCGGCCGCCCGCACCCCCGGCTCCGCCGACGCCGCCCACACCGCCGACGCCGCCCACACCACCGGTCCCGCCGTCACCGCCGGAGTTCCTTCCGGACGGGTGGTTCGGGTTCGGGATCGGGTGCCGCCGGTGCGACGTGATCCGCGAGAACGGCCGTACCACCTTCGCCTTCCGCTCCACTCCGCTGGTGGAGAACGTGGAGCCCGGCACCCCCGCCGCGCGCGCCGGCATGCAGCGCGGCGACCAGCTGACCCACATCGACGGGATTCCGCTGACGACGGCCGCCGCCTGGCGCCGGTTCAGCGCGGTGCAGCCAGGGCAGCGGGTGAGCTGGACCTTCACCCGCAACGGCCGCCAGCAGACCGCCGCCATGTCGGCCATGCGCCGCCCGGACGCCCGCAACCCGGTCGCCTCCTCGCGGGCGGGGCAGCGGCTGCGATACTCGGGCGCGGTGGGGGGCGCGGAGGTGGAGGTGCGCGGCGCTCCCGTCAGCGTCACCCGCGACTCGCGCACGGGCGAAACGGTCATCCGCAGCAGCGACCTCACCGTTCGCATCCGCCCGGACGAGCGGCCGTAGGGGCGGGTGGCGGGGGGCGGGACCGCAACGAGGGGCTAAAGCCCCCCCCGCTGGAACTACGGGAAGCCCACTGAAGGAGCTCGAGTGCCGCGGGACGGCGCCGAGCCCCGATTTTTCGGTTCCGAGACGGTCCTCCTGAACGCTCCGGAATCTGCCGCCCGCCCGGACCTCACCATCGAGTCCGCGCAGGCGGACTTCGCGTAGTCCAGCGGGAAATCCATTCGCTCCTGGATGCGGGCCTCGGCGCATCCGCACGGCACGGGCAGCCACGCGGGGCTGCCCCTACCGGAGATCGCGTCCGGGGCACAAGCGTCGAGAAACGGCGAGGGGAGGCGCGATGAATCGCGCCCATACAACGGATGTGGAACCCTCAGCTCCGGCGCAGGCTTTCCTCGATGCCGCTGGCGAGCACCTGGGGGACGGCGCGCTCCCCCTCGCGCCCAACGGACACCTCGTAGTAGTAGCCCTGGCCGGTGAGGGCATCCAGCTCCTCCGCCGTGATCCCCATCTCGCCCGCCCCGCCGAGCACGCGCACCTCGCGCCCGGCCTCGATCTCGCGGGCGGCGAAGAGCTGGGCGAAGTACAGCGCACCCGGCGACCCCTGCGTGATCATCTGGTGCGACGTCTCCTCGATGAAGATGCTGAGCGGGTCCATCACCCCGTCAGGACCCACGGGCTGGCCGTTCTGCGTCCGGCACAGCGTCGCCTTCCGCTCGCCCGCTTCAAGAAACTGGATCACCGCATACGCCATCTGTAGCTCTCCCTGGTTGTCTGCCGATCGTGGAGCGCGGCGGAGATGCGGATTCCGCGCCACCGAAGCGCACCGGCATCCGACCCCTCTTGGTACGCCGGTTGCGCAGCACCGCCATTTTTCCTTGCCGCCCCTTTCCGAAGCTCGATGGCCACCGCGCTGCCCGAAGTCGTAATCCCCGAAGACCGCCACCAGGAGCACGGGCGCGTCGCGCACGAGCTGCGCGTGCAGAGGTTCCTGCAGCCGGACGACTCCACCTGCGGCCCCACCTGCCTGCGCAAAGTCTACGACTTCTACGGGGTGGAGGCCGACGAGGCTTCGGTGCTGGGGGAGATCGACCGCAACGAGGACGGCGGCACGCTCGCCGTCTTCCTGGGAATCGCGGGGATGCGGCGCGGGTTCAACGCCCGCATCTACTCGTACGACCTGCAGATCTTCGACCCCAGCTGGGCCTCGCTGCCGCGCGAGGCGCTGATGGAAAAGATCCACGCGCGCTTCCCCTTCCTGCGCGACTCCAAGCGGCTGCGCGCGGCACGGGCGTACCTGGACTTCCTGGGGATGGGCGGCGAGATCGCCATCTTCGAAGAGCTCACCCCGTCGCTCATCAAGGAGATCCTGGACCGCGAGCACCCGGTGCTGGCCGGCCTCTCGGCCACGTACCTGTACCGCTTCCGCCGCGAGCGCTGGATCCCCGAGACCGACACGCTGGTGGACGACGACGAAGCCGGCGACTCCACGGGGCACTTCATCGTCATCGTGGGCTACGAGCACTGGGGGCGGCACTTCTCCATCCGCGACCCCTCCGTGCACGTCCCCGCCTCGCCGGACGGGCGGGTGGTGGTGGACGCGCAGCGGCTGATCAACTCCATCCTCCTGGGCGACGCCACGTACGACGCGGTGCTCCTGGAGCTGTGGCCTAAAGACCAGGAGCAAGAACGGTGAAGCGCAGGCGCGTGATCGTGGTGGTGTCCGACCCGTCGGATGCGGCGGGGCTCCCCGAAGGACTGGTGACATCGGCCGGGCGGTACCTGGAAGGAGGGGCGGAGGTGGCGGAGGCGGGCGCGGTGGTGGTGAACCTGTGCCGCTCCATTCGATACGGATCCACGGGATACTACGTCTCCCTGCTGGCGGATGCGCGCGGGCAGCAGGTGCTCCCGCGCGTGGAGACGAGCGAGGGGATGGGCGAGCCGTACGGCCTCTTTCGCGCGCTGCAGGAGGCCGGCGTTCCCACTGTGGACGCGGCGGAGATGAGCGTGCGAAGGCGGATGGCGGACCTGCCGCAGCCCGCCACGCCTCCCCCCGCCGCCGGCGACGACGCCCCGCGCGCCGCCTTCCACCCGCCGCTCGTGCGCTGCCCTGAGACATCGCTCCGTCCGGCCGAAGAGGGCGAGGTGGCGGAGACGCTGGCGGTGCTGGGGCGCACTGAGGACCCGCGCTTCCGCGTGGCGGCGCGCACGGTATTCCGCGAGTGGCCGGTGCCGCTGCTGCGCATCCAGCTCGTCTTCGAAGAAGAGGAGTGGAAGGTGTGCGGCGTGGCGCCCGAGTCGCCGCACCACCTGGACGACGAGGGGCGCCGCCTCCTTGCCGGCGCGCTGACGGACACGCGCCGCGTCTTCCGGCGGGGGACGGCGGAGCCCCGTGAGACCCGGCGCGCCTCCATCGCCGTGCTGGTGGACCCGGACGACATCTTCTCTCCGTCGTCCCCCGAGACGATCGACCGGCTGGAGCGGGTGGCGGCGCGGATGAACGTGCACGTGCACCGCATCACCCTCGGCGAGCTGCGGCGCCTGCCCGAGTACGATGCGCTCTTCATCCGCGTCCTCACCGGGGTCAGCGAGCCGGCATTCCAGTTCGCCCTCCGCGCGGAGGCGCTGGACATGCCGGTGGTGGACGACTCGCAGTCCATCATCCGCTGCGGCAACAAGGTGTTCCTGGAAGAGCTGCTGCGGCGCGAGGGGATCGCCACGCCTCGCTCGCGCATCATCACCCCGCACACGCCGTGGGAGGCGGTGGCCGAGCTGGGCTTCCCCTTCGTGGTGAAGCTCCCCGACGGCTCCTTTTCCAACGCGGTGCACAAGGTGGTCTCGCGCGAGGACTACGCGGAGCGCAGCGCGGAGATGTTCCGCCGCTCGCCGCTGATCCTGGCGCAGGAGTGGCTCCCCACCGACTTCGACTGGCGCGTGACGGTGCTGGACGGGAAGCTCCTTTTCGCCGCTCGCTACTTCATGGCGCGCGGCCACTGGCAGATCCGGTCCGAGCAGAAGGGGACGGAGCGCTACGGACGCGTGGAGGCCGTGCCCCGTGCCCAGGCCCCGCGCGAGGTGGTCGATGCCGCCATCCGCGCCGCGGCACTGATCGGCGACGGGCTGTACGGGGTCGATCTCAAGGAGACGCCGAACGGGCCGGTGGTGATCGAGGTCAACGACAACCCCAACCTGGACG
>DASWNZ010000150.1:0-40449 GCA_036398975.1 Longimicrobium sp. | reverse complement strand
CCCCTCCACGGTGACGACGACCACGGCCGTCCCCACCCGCCGCGCGCGAAGCATTCCGTCAGCGCCCACTGCGGCGACGGTGGTGTCGCTGCTCGTCCACGTGGCCGCGCGCCCCGGGAGCTCCAACCCGCTCTGCGCCCGTGCGATGACGCCCAGCTGACGGCTCGTCCCGGACGGCAGCGAGACCTCCCCGCCCGGCGTGATCTGGATCCAGGCGACCGGCTGCGGAGAGACGGTCAGGAGCGCCTCGCCCTTCTTCCCCTCGCTCGCGGCGCGGATGGTGACCGTCCCCGCGCTCACCCCCGTCACCAGCCCCACCGCCGAGACCCGCGCCACCAGGGTGTCGCTGCTCGTCCAGATCACCGCGCGGCTCAGCGCGGTGCCGTCGCCGGCCCGCGGGGTGGCGGCCATCTGCAGGGTGGCTCCCATCTCCAGCGTCGTGCCCGGCGCGGTCACCTCCACGCGCGCCACGGTCTGCGCCGGCGGTACGGGATCGGGACCGGTGCCGTTGTCGCCGCACGCCGCCAGCAGGGCAACCGCCGTCATCGCCGCAAGGATGTTCCGTGTCATCTTTCCCTCTCCGTGTTGGGTGGTTGGAGGCTCGCCAGGGCCGCCGGAGGGGCGGGCCGCTTGGTCGATGGGAAAGCTGATGCGGGCCGATTACCGGAGCGCTTACTCGGAATTTCGCCCTCGTGTAATCGGCGGTGTAACCGCGCGCGGGTAGGATGTGCGGACCTGAAGCGAGCACGAACCCGCACCACATGTGACGCGATGCAGATCTCTCTCGCCTCCCACGACGGGGCCACGCTGGAGCGCCCAGTCGTACGGGCGCTGGTCCAGACCGGAGCCACCGAGACCCAGTACCACCGCGCCGGCAGAGGGGACGCCGTCCTGCTGGTCCTCTCCACCGGCATCGACACCCCGTTCGGCCGGGCGCTCTTCGATGAGCTGACCGCGCACTTCCGCGTGGTCGCGCCGCAGCCGCCCGCGGGCGCGGCCCCGCTGGCCGTGTCCCGCTGGCTGCGCGAGCTGATCGACGGCCTGGGCCTCACCCGCCCGGTCATCGTGGCGGACGAGGCCGCGGGCGTGGCGGCGCTCGGCTTCTGGCTGCAGGACGCCCACCGCGTTCGCGCGCTGGTGGCCATCCGCCACGACCATCCCGATCCCGAGGTGCCGTCCGATGCGGAAACGGTCCGCGACTCCGAGCTGCTCGTCGTGCGGCTGGACCCCGCGTCCACCCCGGCCGCCAACGCGCGCGCCGCCGCGGACGCGGTGCACGCCTTCGTCCAGACGCAGCCGGTGCCGTGGGGCGGGGGATAGCGGGCGGAGCAGGCTCTCCGAATTCGTTGACATCCGATTCGGCCAGGATCAATTTACCGGCTCGGAAACAGCCGTATCCGCCCTCAGCTCCTCGCCGTCGCGGGCCCGCTTCCCGCTCCCCCGATGTCCGCACCGCCGCTCCAGGCGCCCGCTTCCGCGCACCCCGAAACCGCGCTTCCCGTCCAGCTCTCCACCCTGGTGGGGCGCGAGGCCGAGACCGCCGAGGTGCGCCGCCTGCTCGAGGGCACGCGCATGCTCACGCTGACCGGCGCAGGCGGGAGCGGAAAGACGCGCCTCGCGCTGGAAGTGGCCGGCCAGGTCGCGCGCGAGGGGAGCCGGTCGGTGGCGTGGGTGGAGCTGGCGCCGCTGTCCGCCCCGGCCCTGCTGGCGCAGCACGTCGCCGTGGCGATCGGCCTCCCCGCCGCGCAGGGGACCGTGGATGCGCTCGCCGCCGCACTCCAGGGCCAGCCTACCCTCCTGGTGCTCGACAACTGCGAGCACCTGGTGGATGCGTGCGCCGTCCTGGCGGAGGAGCTTCTGCGGCGGTGCCCCGAGCTCTCCATCCTGGCCACCAGCCGCGAGGCGCTGGCGGTGAGCGGCGAGAGGGCGTGGCTGGTCCCCGCGCTCTCGCTCCCGCACGAGCGGCATACCGTCGCAGATGACGTGGGTGCTTCGATCGCGGTGCAGCTCTTCGTGGAACGCGCTTGCGATGCCGTGGCCGGCTTCCGCCTCACCGACGAGAACGCGGCGGCCGTGGCCGAGGTGTGCCGCCGGCTGGACGGCCTCCCCCTCGGCATCGAGTTGGCAGCGTCCTGGGTGCGCGTCCTCACCCCACGCCAAATCGCGGATCGGCTCGGCGACGCGCTGCGCCTGCTCACCGGCGGGCGGCGCACCGCCCTCCCCCGCCAGCAGACGCTGCGCGCGGCCATGGACTGGAGCTACGGACTCCTCTCCGATGGCGAGCAGCGGCTCCTCCAGCGCTTCAGCGTCTTCGCCGGCTCCTTCACGGTGGAGGCCGCCGAGGCCGTCTGCGCGGACGAGCGGATCGAGCCGTTCGACGTGCTCGATCTGCTCTCGTCGCTGGTGGACAAGTCGCTCGTGGGGATGCGCGAGCAGGATGGCGCCGCGCGCTACCGGCTGTTGGAGGTGGTACGGCAGTACGCGGCGGAGCGGCTGCGGACGGAGGACGACGAGGTGCGCGTCCGCGCGCGGCACGTGCAGTACTTCCTGCGGCTCGCGGAGGAGCTGGGCCCGCGCATGGGCACCGCGGATCAGCGCGCGGCACTCGACCGCCTGGAGCTGGAGCACGACAACCTCCGCGCCGCCCTGCGCTGGTCGCTCGACCAGGCGGACGCGGAGAGCGCCGCCCGCATCGCGGTGCCGGCGTGGGGCTACTGGTCTACGCGCGGCAGCACGGGCGAGGGCGAGCGCTGGCTGCGGGAGGTGCGCGCCGCGGGCGTCATCGCCGATCCGCTCCTGCGCGCGCGCCTGCTCTTCGTGGCGGGCACCGCGGCCGGCATGCGCGCCGCGTGGGACGAAGCGGAGCCCATCTTCCTGGAGTGCCTCGACCTGTATCGCACGCTGGACAGGCCGGACATGGTCGCCCGCACCCTCGCCCGCCTGAGCAGCGCGGCCGCCGGGCGTGACGAGTTCGAGCGCGCGGCGGAGTGGATCGAGGAGAGCTGGGAGGTGGCGCGGCAGGTGGGCGATCCGGTGCGCATGTCCGAGATCCTGAACAGCCGCGGAAGGGTGGCGCACGCGCGGGGCGACCTGGACGCGGCCGCGGAGTCGTACGCTATGGGAGCCCGGCTGGCGCGCGAGGCGGGCATCCCCGGTGTGAGCGCGGTGGTCTCTAACCTGGGGATCGTCGAATACGACCGGGGGAACCTCGCCGGCGCGCGCGATCTCTTTCTCCAGAGCCTGGCCCACGCGCGCGAGCACCGCATCGGGCGCGGCGCCACCTATCCGCTCTCCAGCCTGGCCCTGGTGCTCGCACGCGATGGCGACCCTGCGCGCGCGGTTCCTCTCTTCGGCGCCGTGGAATCGCTCTTCACGGGCTTCGCCGCGTACCTGCACCCGCGCGATCGTCCGCGCTACCAGCAGGGGCTCGCCGAAGCGCGCGTAAAGGTGGACCCGGAGGTCTGGGCGGAGGCGTGGCAGCGGGGCGAGGCGATGACGATGGGCGAGGCGATCGACTACGCGTTCGCCATGTACCCCGCTCCCATCGCCCCGGACGCTCCCGAACCGCGCACGGCGGAAGCGCCGCCCGCCGATGCACCGCCGGAGATCCTCCGCGTCCTGACCCTGGGCGGCTTCCAGGTGATCCACAAAGGCGAGCCGATGAGCGCAGCGGAATGGGTCCATGCCCGGCCGCGCGAGCTGATGCTCTACCTCCTCTGCCACCCGCAGGGGCGCACGCGCGATCAGATCGGCCTCGTCTTCTGGCCCGACTCCTCGGCGGCGCAGGTGAAGAACAGCTTCCACGTCACCCTGCACCGCCTCCGCAAGATCGTGGACCGACCCGACCTGGTGGTGCAGGAGAACGAGCGCTATCGCATCAACCCGGAGCTGAGGGTGTTCTTCGATGCCGCCGCCTTCGAGCGGGAGGTGCCGTCCGCGCTGCGGGAGCTGGAATCCGGCCCGGACGCGGTGGCCCGGCTGGAGTCGGCCCTCGCGCTCTATCGCGGCGACTTCCTCGAGGGCGAGAGCGTGGGCGACTGGCACCTGTCGTTCCACGACCGCCTGCGCCGCCTGTACGTGGACGCGCTCTCCGCCCTTGCGGACGCGCAGATGCGGCGCGCGGAATACGCCCGCGCCAGCGAGACGCTGGAGCGCCTCGTCCTCAAGGAAGATCTGGACGAGGACGCCCACCGCCGCCTGATGACGGCCCTGGCCCACGCGGGGCGGCGCGACCGCGCGATGCGCCACTACGAACGCCTGACGACCCTGCTGCGCCGCGAGCTGGACGCCGAGCCGGAAGAGGAGACGATCCTCCTGTTTGACGAGATCCGCGGCGGCGGCGTCCCGCTTCCCGCGTAGCCCTTCCCGACACCTGATCCGCCCATGACACGTGCCTGGATCCCATCCGCCGGGCTCCTGCTCCTGCTTGCCGCGTGCGGCGGCGCCGACGGCGGGCGCTCCGCCGCCGACCGCGTTCCCGAGCGGGAGCGCTTCGGCGGAACCGCCATCGTCTCCGGCAACGCCGACATCGACGACCTCAACCCGATCACCCTCCGCAGCACTCCCGCGGCCCAGATCGCCCGGGAGATGCTCTTCGTGCCGCTGCTGCGCATGGACGAGCGGCTGGAGCCCGCGCCCTCGCTCGCCCGCACGTGGGAGCTGAGCCCGGACACCACGGCGCTGACCTTCCGGCTGCGCGACGACGTCTTCTGGCACGATGGCCGGCGGACCACCGCGCACGACGTGAAGTTCACCTACGACCGCGCCCGCGACCCGAAGACCGCGGCGGTCAACACCGCACTCTGGTCGTTCTACGGCGAGATGGAGGTGCTGGACTCGCTGACCGTGCGCGTGGCGCTGCAGCGCCACGCGGACTTCATGGCGCCGTGGATGGCGTTCCTCCCGGTGCCGCGCCACCTTCTGAACCACGTGCCGCCCGAGGAGCTTCGCCGCCACCCCTACTCCACCACGCAGCCGGTGGGGAACGGCCCCTTTCGGGTGCAGAAGCGCATCCCGGGCGAGCGCTGGGAGTTCGCGGCCAACACGCGTTTCACCCCCGTTCTGGGAGGGCGCCCCTACCTGGACCGCGTCGTCTATCGAGTCATCCCGGAGGCGACCACCGCACTCACCGAGCTGCTCACCGGTCGGGTGGACTATGCGCTCGGGATCTCCCCCGACCAGCGGCGGCGCATCGAGGAGTCGCCCGGGGTGCGGGTGGTCTCGTTTCAGGCCCCAGGCTACACGCACATCATCTGGAACACGCGCCGTCCGCTCTTCAAGGACGCCCGGGTGCGCCGGGCGCTGACGGTAGCCATCAACCGGCAGGAGATCATCGACGGGCTGCTCTACGGCGGCGCGGACCTGGGAGCGACCACCGTCTCGCCCATGCTCTGGAACCACGATCCGCAGGCGGGCGCCCCGCTCCGCCACGACCCCGCCGCTGCCGCACGGCTGCTCGCCGAAGCCGGGTGGCGCGACCGCGACGGGGACGGCGTCGTGGAGGACAGCGCGGGCCGCCCGTTCCGCTTCACCCTGAGCGGCAACCAGGCGAGTCTCACGGGCGAACGGATCATGGAAAAGATCCAGGCCGACCTCCGCCGCGTGGGCGTCGTGGCCGAGATCCGGCTGGAGGAGTTCAACACGCTGATCAGCCGGATCCAGGACCCTCGCTCGCGCGACTTCGACGCCGTGCTGAACTCCCGCACCACCGGCTTCCGCATCGACGACCGCGATTCCTTCCACTGCGCCCGGATGGACAAGGCCTATCAGACCGCCGGCTTCTGCGACCCCGCGGTCGACCGGCTGCTCGACAACCTCCCCAAAATCGTCGACCGCGAAGCCGCGCGTCCGCTCTGGCGGGAGTACCAGCGCCGCCTCGTGGAGCAGCAGCCGTACACCTTTCTGTACCACCCGCACTCCCTCGTAGGCGTGTCCGCGCGCCTGCAAGGCGCCCGCCCCGATACCCGCGGCGCTCTCGTGGGAGCCGCCCGCTGGTGGATTCCGCCAGGTGAGCGACAGATCGCCCGCTGAGTTCCGGCGATTCGTGGGGAACAGCGTCTCACAAAAGTCACTGAGATCAGCGCCGTGCACTGGATCGAAGCTGTGTCATGGCACGAGACGAGCTTCTCAGGGATTTCTAGCTAAAACGCCTCGCGCGTTCGCCATGTGCATGCCGCGAGGTCGCTAACCAGAAGAACGACGGACCATCATGCCGGGTGCGCCGCCTCGTGCACCGTCATGCCGTGGCGGTGGTGACGCTGAAGTGGAGGCGACCGTAGCAGCGGAGGAGGTGGAAGTGCGCCCCCGCCGGGCCCACCCGTCAATGTCATGCACCTCGGCTATAGTGGATGAGAAAACAAGGGCGTTGGCATTGGCCGGCGCCCTCATTCTGTCACCCGGGTGCGGAATCATATATAAGACAATGGAGTGGTTACACGGCTGCTTGCGCTTGAACTGCGGTGCAACCGCCTAGAAGTGTGCCTACTGCGACAGGAACGGATTACGTCTCACCAAATGCCTGACGACGCTGTCGAGGAGAAGTCGACTCCGCAGGATAACTACAAATTATGAGTACCACGATCATTGTGCCGGTATTCAATGGTGGCCGCTTCCTCCCTGCATTTTTCCGTTCACTTGGCGGCGCGCTGCCGCATGATTCGCAGTTGATTTTCGTGGATGACGGGTCCACCGAACCGGTATTGGAGAACCTGCCGGAATTCCCGAACGCCGCCGACGTCGTCATCCTCCGCAACCGCGAGAACTTAGGGTATTCCGTGGCCGTGAACCGCGGCTTTGGCGCAGCGACAGGCGAGTTCATCGTCCAGCTCAACACTGATTTGATCCTTGATCCGGCCTGCATCACCAGCATGTTGGCGCTGCTTCAGGCCGAACAGAACGCCGGGATCGTCGGCTCCAAGCTCCTCTACCCCACTACTCGCCGGGTTCAACACATCGGTATGGGGGTCGGGCACTTCACCAAAAAGCACATTTACCACCAGCTCCCCGTCGATCACCCGCTCTGCCGCCGGACCCGGCCGATGCAGATCATGACCGGCGCCACGGTAGCGATGACCCGCCGCGTGCTCGACAGGATAGGACCACTCGACGAGCGCTACTTCAACGCACAGGAAGACCTAGACCACTGCATGAGAGCCGTGGATCGTGGGTATGTGAACTACGTCTGCGCGGACTCAGTTGCGTATCACTGGGTGAGCCAATCCGGGGCGTCTCGGTTCGCCCGTGTCCGTGAGGCTGACGCGGCGTTCTGGGCTACGTGGCACGGACGCATCAGGGTTGATCTCGGCGCCTTCGTGGACGAGGCGATCGACTCAGTGGTGACACGCTATCCTCATCTGGCAGAGTACGATTTCGAGCTGCTGAACCTGTGCCGGAGCGGTGACGACGCCATTCTCCTGGACGCCGTGGGTAGGGCGTGGCCACGGACCGCCAACACCGGGCACCACCACCGTCAGGTCAACAATCCCGACGCGGCGTACTGGCTGCCCATGCTGGTGCCTTATTGGGTCCAGAGCAATCCTCGGCCATTCATCTATCTCGTCGACCACTTCCAGCAACTGCGCGAGAACTGGCTCTGGTTCCACGAGCGCCTAGAATTGGTGCGCGACGAGTTAATCGTGGACACCACGGGATGCGTGGTGACGGCCTCCGAACTGCTCTCGATGGAGGCGGTCGGGTGATCAACGTATTCCAGCCGAGCATGAGCGACGCGGAGCTCGACGCCGTCCGCGCGGTATTTCAGGCCGGCTGGCTGGGGCCCGGCCCCCGACTCGACGAATTCCGCTCCGCTTTCGCCCGTCACCTGGGCGTCCCCGCCGGGGAGTTGCTTTCAGTAGGCACCTGCACGGAGGGGCTCTTTCAGGCAATCGCGGCGCTAGACCTGAGCCCGGGCGACAGCGTCGTGCTTCCCACAGTGAGCTTCGTGGGCGCGGCCAACGCCGTTCTCGCGGCCGGCGCGGAGCCCGTCTTCTGCGATGTGGACCCCCGGACGCTCAACCCGCGCGTGGAGCACATAGAGGCGGCGCTCACGCCACGCACCCGCGCGGTTATCGTGCTGCACTTCGGCGGGTTCCCTGGATGGATCGACGGTATTGCGCGACTCGCGCACGAGCGCGGGATCGTGCTGGTGGAAGACGCCGCCTGCGCGGTGGGGTCCAGCCTGCACGGGCGTATGTGCGGGACGTTCGGCGACATCGGCGTATGGTCGTTCGATGCAATGAAGATCCTTGCGACGGGTGACGGAGGGATGCTTCGCGCCAGTGATTCGGCAGTTGCGGAGCGAGTCCGGCGCCACACCTACGTGGGGATTCAGGCCGCGGGAATGGCCATGGCCAGGAATGATGCGCGTCCCTGGTGGGAGGTCGACCCTTCTCTCCCGGGCCGCCACTCACGGATGAACGACCTGACCGCGTCTATCGGGCTGGTGCAGCTGGGGCGCCTTCCCGCGCTGCTGGCGCGTCGGGCCGAGATTGCCACACGGTACTCCGGGGCGCTACGGGAGCTTGATTGGCTGACGCTTCCTCCCGATCCAGCAGTCGGGAGCACAGTTGGCTGGTACTTCTACTGGGTGCAGACGGCGCCCGGGACACGCGACGCGCTCGCCCGGTACCTACTCGAGCGGGGGGTCTACACCACTTTCCGCTACTGGCCATTGCACCGTACGAGGCTCTACGCCGACGCGCGCCCGTTCCCGGGCGCAGATCAGGGGGCCGACACCACACTCCTTCTCCCCCTGCACGCCAGCCTTACCGATGCCGACGTGGAGGCAGTCATCACCGCTGTGTGCGGGTTCCGGCAACGGGAAAGTGCGCCGACATGACGCCCCGCAGGGTCCGGATCATGAGATCTGCCAGGGGCAGAATCAGTAAATGACGTAGTCGTACTCGCCTTCTCGCAGCCAGGGTTCGCTGGGCAAGCCGCCGCGGTCGTCACGCAGAACTCCGTTCTCGAACGGCGTTGCGAAGCAATCCTGTAAAGTGGGGAACCGCTCGAGTCCGCGGATCGCCGCCGGGTCTCCCGCGAGCAGCATGAACCGAATGGCTTGCGCGAGCGGAACCCTGATCAGAGCAAAGCGGTGGCTCGTTTCAGGCTCAGCATACGGCGACAGGGTGTCGGAGAGGATCTCGTACGCGGCGCGTGCGTGTTCGCCCACGCGCTGGTGATCGTGGCCTCGACGGTACATGCTACTGGCGAGGTTGATGTGCGAGCGCCAAAGTGTTTCCATCTGGCGCGCACGTGCGGCGGCGTTCACCGCGTCGCCATACCACGCCACATCTTCGACGCTGTCGCGCAACGTGTGCACCAACCCGATCAGGAGCGCGGCGGCAGCGGCTTGCGCCAACCGCCCCAACTCGATCAGCCCACGGAAGAGCGGTGTGAGCAGCGATAGCGCTTCGTCTAGGCGGTGGCCGAGCCGCTCCGGGTCGCCCTGGCGTTCACGATGCGCGCGCATGATCAGGCACATCGGGAGATTAAGGGCCAAGTGGATGCGGGTCTGGCTGGTCTCGGGAAGGTGCGCCGCCCGCCCGAGCGTTTCGCGCAGTAGCCGCTCGGCCTCCGCTGGGTCACGCACAAGCAGGATGTTCGCGTGGGTCGCAAGCGCGTCGAGCCCGTCGTCGTCGTCGCCGGCCAGCGGAATGGCGCGATTTCCAGCCTCCAGGGCACCGTCGAGGTCGCCCGCCAGCGCGAGCGCCACCGAGTGCGCTCGGCAGAGATCCAGCTCAGCGCGGTTCCACGCGTCGGCGTCGGTGCAAAGGCCCGCTGCACGCCGCGCATCGAATTCTGCAACCGCATCGCGCGCCAACTCGGCGGCCCGGGAGGGCTGCCGGTGGTTCATCAATATCCGGATCAGGAGTACCTGCACGCTCCAACGCGCCAGTTGCAGTGTTTCGTTGGAGGGCTGACCACCCTGCGCGGGCTGCTGCATCCAGCGTTGGATCTGCTCGTCGAGGGCCGTGAGCCGCTGCGCCGCGCGTTCCCGCTCGCCCAGCCCCATCATCCCTCTGCACAGCCGCACCTCGTTGCGGCACACGGACAGGAAGGCTGCGCGGTCAGCCAGGAAGAGGTCTGGTCGCGGCCAACAAACCTCGTCCAGCAGGGTGCCCAGCACCCGGCGGGCGAGACGGCCGTCGCCTGTGGATTCGGCTTGAGTGGCGGCCCCGACGAGAAGCTCCGCCACTCCGAGAAAATCGGGAGACTCAGATGCCAGTAGGATCCGCGCCAGATCGAAACGCTGCTGCGCGGTTGGCTGGGAGATCGTTGCGAGCCAGCCGCGATACACCGTCAGCACCCTGGCGCGAGCTTCGGGTGGAATCTCGATTTGCCGCAGTGTTTGGAAGTAGTTCTCGTGACGCAGCGTCACCGCGGCGGCGGGGTCAGGAGAGAGGTTGAGAAACTCGGCGGCTTCGATCTCCTCCAATCCGTGCTCCGGGGCCAGGGTGCTCCACAACTGCCGGAACAGCAGGCCCGGCACGCGCTCGGAGAGCAGTGCCGTGGCCCACACCAGGTAGGCCAGTGCCGGCTTGCTGACGCGGAGGTAACGCCACCGCGCCCGGATAGCCTCGGCCACCGTTGCCGGCATCGCTTCATCGACGGCGTCAGGGCGGACTAGGTAGTGGAGTCCAGTGGCGCTGTTCTGAACCACCGCGCCACGATGTTTCAGGAGCTTCAACTGCTCCAGTATGTGAAAGGGGTTCCCAGCGGCCGAGCGATGGATCAGTGTAGCGACCGAGAGTTGGAGGTCCAGGAGTGTGGCGGGGGTGAGGCGATGCGCGCTATGGCGGTCTTCGAACAGACGGCGGGTGAACTCCTCGCTTTGCGCGGGGGTGAAGGGGGCACACCGCAGTACAGGCCGCCCCAGGCGCTCCAGCATCGCCTCGAAGGCCCGAGTCGACCAGCCTCCGCTGGCGTTGGTGAATTCCTCGCCTACGCGCCCCTCCAGCACCAGCACGAGGCCGTGCCCCGACCCTTCGGTGCGAGGGCCGCCGTGTACGTGCTCGAGTTGCCAGAGGAAGCGCTCCAGCAACGAGAGGACGTCGGCGGTGCACCAGTGTAGATCCTGAAGATGGAGGACCAGCGTGCGCTGGCGGGTCACCGCGCGTACTAGGAGGAGGAGAATGGATATTAGGTGCTGGTCGTCCATTTCCCCTCCTGATTTCCCACTTGACCCGATCAGCCCCGTGACCGTACTCGCCCCGGCGGCGGCAAGCGCGACGTCATATCCCGCGATGCGCGAAAGGACCGCGGCGGAGAGGTCGGCTGCGTCGTGCTGGGGCCTCGTCAGGCCGATCAGCAGGTTCGCGAACAGGCGCCGGGGGTAGTCGAGGGTGTTTGCCTGCCGTGCGAGCACCACGCTCCCTCCCCTGCGGCTCACCTCGAGCGAGAACTCCTCCACGACGCGAGACTTTCCCGCCCCACCTGACCCTATCACCGCCACGGTCTCGACCGCCCCTGCGCGCGCCGCATCGCTCGCATCGTCAAGCGCCGCCAGCACTTCGCGGAATGGCGCGGCGTAGAAGCGCGGCCTCACGTTCTCGACGATGCGAACCGCGTCCAGCGCTCGGGTAGCGATGACAATCGCGCTTTCCGCCTCACCCGTGACCAATTCCAGCGTTCCCATCCTGCGCTCGCCCACGGCGTAGCTGACGAACTGTACTTGAACGCGCGAAGCCAGTGGGTTGTCGTCGTGGGCCGCGGCCCGGCTGAGTAACGCGCCGGTTGCGCGGTCAGCACCCAGTGGCCCTATCAGGCTGACGACGCCCGTCGTCTCGTCGCCGCCCGTTGCCGAGCGCCAGCGCAGCCGCAGGCCGCCCGCCAGATCGGTCACACCCCGGACTTCGGCGTCCACCACAAACGGTTCCCCCGCCAACACTCGCCGCGGCGCCTTCGCCAAAATCTCGTAGGTGTCGCTGCGCGGGAGCGAACGTGCCTTGAGGTACGCCTGCACCCGTTCGGCCTCATCGGGCGCGAGCGCATCTGTGAGCAGCGAGTGAAGCGCGTCAAGCTGCGCGGCCAGCAGCGCTTCGATTTCGCGGCGCTGCAAGATATGGCAGTCGCGATTCAGTGCGATCTGCAGCCGTGATTGCATCTCCGACAGCCGTTCCTTTCGGACATTGCTCGCCAACGCGACGAGGAAGAAGGTGGGGTTCTCAGCTACCCGCATTTTGATGAGGCTCTCCGAGACCCGACCGGAACTCTGCGCCCCATCGGCTTTCTTGCACTGCCCGCCCACGGTGATGCAGGCATCGATGCCCAGCGCCTCTGAATGGAGGAAGCTGCTGCGTCCCACGAAGTCGGTCCCGTCGTCGGCGCGGTTGGGAGTCACGGACCACTCGTAGTTCGGCCGCAGACGGGCCAGCAGTGTGGCAAACATCACCTCGAAAAGCTGGAACTTGGGCTTGCCGCCCACGACCTTTCGGCGCGGCTGGTGCACCCTGACGGTCCCGTCCTCCGGCGGAACCCAGTAGAAATCGCGGATCAGCAGGTTCCAGACGAGCTTTTCCTCGTCGGGTACCTGCGCCGTGGTTCGGGAGGAAGTCATAATTTGTAGTTATCGGCAGGTGTCTAAATTGAGTTGTCCGAGGAGCCGCCGGTAGAATAGTGCCAATCTGAGTTTCCAGGAAGTATTCTCACGCGTGTACGTTCCTGCGCGGGTGGTGACGCAGGAGCATCCGTCGCTGGCTAGTCTCTCCGATTTCGGTGTATATCTGGGTTGTTGTGAGTGAGCGGTGGCCAAGTAGGTGTTGGATGTATCGGATGTCAGCGCCGTCTTCGTGCAGCAGCGTGGCAACCGAGTGGCGAAACATGTGAGGCGTGATGTGCAGATACAGTCCGGCTTCCTTGGTGTGTCGCCGTAGCATCGTGCGTACGGAGTGCTCGGACAGCCGTCCTCCGAACCGGTTGGAGAAGAACCACTTTGAGCTCTGATGGCGTGTCTGGAACCGATACTCCTGCAAAGTGGCGACGGTTTGGGGATGGCATAGCTGCACCATCCGCTCCCGCGCCCCCTTGCCGATAACCCTGATACGGCCGCGGCCCAGGTCTACGTCGTCGCGCCTAAGGCTGCAGAGTTCTGACACCCGAACTCCCGTGGCGAACAATGTTTCGAGAACAGCAGCATCGCGAAGGAGAGTCTCGCGCTGCGTGGTTCCCTCCGGGGTTGCGGCGGCCGCAGCGTACACATGCCTAAAAAGCTGGGTGATCTGGTCGAGAGGAACTGTACGGGGGAGTCTACGCGGCTCGCGGATGCGAACCTCCATCTTCCGGAAGGGACTTACCGGGATTGCGTCCTCGCGTTCTAAAAAGTGGAAGAGCGACTTCATCGTCGCGATTTTTCGGATCAGGCTCTTGGGAGCTAAAAAGGTGTGCAGGTGATGAATGTAGCCGCGAAGTTCCGCCTTTCCGATATTTGTAACAGCTTCGACGTCGCAGACGCGAGTCAGGAACTCGCTCAGCTGGCGCAGATCGGTTGCATAGGCTTTAAGGGTCTTGGTACTGAGGTTTTTCTCGTGGCGGCAGTGGAGCAGGAAGTGGGAGATCGCGGCGGCCAGTGTCATTCTCGCGCTGCCTTGAGGCGTGTGCCGAACGTTGGCGCCGGGATTTTCGTCCCGGAGGGCTGACGATTACACTGTAGCGAGTCGGTTAGTGAGCCGCTGGATTTCGTCAGGAATGCGCCATTGGGAGAACGGCCACCGCTCAAAATGGGTTACGAAGCAGACATCGAGGCACGGCCTCAAAGGCTGGAGAACTCTGATCTGGCGCGGACGGGCGAATGTGCTGCTTTGCGGCAGAGGTCCAGCTGGAGTTCGGAAAGGTTCATCCCCAACAAGCGCCCATGCTGCTCGCTCTTGATCACAACCGCTTGCTCCGGGCCCGGGGGCGTCGAGATACGCATCATCGGCCCGAAGGCACCCGGTCCATTCACCGAATCCGAACCCCCCAGGATGATGAGGTTTGAGTGCTCGTCGCCAAGATGGAGCCGCGCCATCGTCGCCGCTGTAATCCTGGGATTGGCCGCGTGCGGATCGAGCGGCGGCTCCGAAGACGCGGTGGAGTCGAGAGCGGCAACGGACACTGTTCCCGTGCCGTTCCTCGAGCAAGCGCCCATGCCCGCTGTACTTGGCGACTTGCGGAGCGGGGAGGCGGATCGCGTCGCGGGTGCCGGCGGAGCGGTGGCGCGGCCTCGCTGGAGCCGCCTGGTGGTGCGCGGGCGCGCAGGCGGGTCCCGAGTCTTCGACGACCAGATGTTCGGAGCGGATCTCGCGGAGGCGCACATCTACCGCGCGTACGTGCGGGAGATCGGACAGCACGTGGTCGAGCGGGTCTACTTTCCCGAGGGTGGCGAATTCGTAATGGTCGGCGCAGCGCGCGCAGACACCCTCGCGATCGACAACGTGCCGGTTCCCGCGCCCGGCGGCGAGCGCTTCGCCACCGCATCGGTGGACCTGGTGGCGGGGCACCGTCCCAATCGCGTGCGGATCTACCGGATGGCCGGCGGCCGCCCCGTGCTGGAGTGGGAGCACGCCCCCGCCGGCTGGGGAATCGATTCGCTCCGCTGGCGGGACGCACGCACCCTGGATGCGGTCCGCGTCACCCTCGACACCACGCGCACGCCGTTCCGCACGGTGCAAGCGCCGGCACGCATCGAGTTGGGGCGGGACGGGTGGAGGATCGCGGACGGGCAGGCGCAGGCCTCACCCGGCCGAACGTAGCACTCCGGCGGGTTCACGAAGGGCGAGCGCGGCACCCAGCGCAGTCAGGACGAACCAGCCCGCAACCACACCCAGGGTGAGTGCGTCGGGCTGCACCAGAGATTGGCCGCGCACCGCCTGCCAGAACAGGATCGCGGTCAGCGCCATGTAGCTGGCTCCTCCCACCCACACCGCCTGCGTGCGCTGGCGGGTCGTACGGTAGCGTCGCGAGCGCCGCAGGAGAAATCCAAGCAGTGGCAGCACCTGGAGCGCGTGCAGCCCCACGAAGTGCGAAACACGCAGGTCGCCGTGCTCCGTGCTCCAGTTGGCGACGGGTACCCCGGCACCGCCGTCCTCTCCGCCGACGGAGTGCGCGCCGATGTAGCTGGGCCGCACGCCCGTCTTCAGCGTCTCCATCTGCGAAGCGGTCGGCGACGCCATGTAGATACCGACCGCGGCGCCCAGGATAGTGATCCACAGCCCCAGCCGCAGCGACCATCCCAGCACCGGGTCCGCGAAGCGTTGCCGTAGAAGCGCCACGCCCACGGCGATCGAAGCGAACCAGAGCGTCAGGATGGCAACACCCGTGGAGAGCGTGATCCACCCGTTCAGCATCGTCGTCTGGTTGAAGTGGCTCGTGGTGCCTCGCGCCGCCTGCATCGCGATCAGCGCCACCTCAACCAGCAGCACCCAACCGGTGATCCGCGCCGCACGGCGCACCAGCCGGGGCCGGTCTTCCACGTGCGACAGCAGCCACACGAAG
The DNA here is from genome assembly GCA_036398975.1 of Longimicrobium sp. GTDB lineage: Bacteria > Gemmatimonadota > Gemmatimonadetes > Longimicrobiales > Longimicrobiaceae > Longimicrobium. The sequence continues at coordinate 24,981 of DASWNZ010000150.1, read as the reverse complement.
GTGAGCGCGTAGATGCCGGTGGAGACCGCGAACTTGGCCGGTTTCATCCATCGCGGCGCGCCCATGATCTCGCGCGGGTCCAGCAGCGCACCCACCAGGAACACCACGCTCAGCACCAGCATGGAGAATCCCACTCCTGCCAGCAGCGGTCCGTGAGACCAGAAGCGAGGCGAAAACACGGAGCCCACCAGGATGCGCGGCCGGTCCACCGCGGTTGTGGACTTTGCGAGAGTCTGATGTGCCATTGACGTGCGTGGTTCGGGTTGGGAGAGCGGGGTTTGAAGTTTTGCTGCGGCTATGGACTGCCCGGCGCGGACGCTCAGCCGTCGGGCGCAAGGCCGCGCAGAACGGCGTTCACCAGCGACGTCGTCGTCTCGCGCGCGTCGCGCCAGTCCAGCCAGGGCTGGCTGTCGCGGATCAGGTGCAGGGACACCACGCCGTGTACCGTGGCCCAGAGCGCCTGCGTGATCAGCTCGGCGTCGCCCGCGTCGCGGCGAAAACGGCCGGTTTCAAGTGCTTCGCGTACCGCCAGCCGCAGTGTCGCGTAGCGATCCAGCTCCGGATCGCCCACGGGGACCGAGGGCGTGTCGCTCAGCGGCACGGCGGGTCCCCGGGGTGGGTTGATGAAGAGCAGCCGGTACTGGTCCGGGTGCGTAAGGCCAAACTCCACGTAGTTCAGCGCCCCCCTGCGAATCCGCTCCACCGGGTCCGCGGCCGGCTCGGGCCGGTTGGCGCCGGAGAACGCGAGGTAGTCCGTGTCGACCAGTGCCTGGAGCAGCGCCGCCCGGTCCCTGAAGTGGCGGTAGATGGCGGAGGGCGTGTAGTCCAGCCGCGCTCCCAGCTTGCGCATGCTGAACGAATCGTGGCCCTCCTCGCGCAGCAGCTCCCGGGCGGCCCCGAGAATCCGCTCCCGCACCGCCAGCCGGCGTCGCTCGCCCGTACTCGTCATCACTCCCCTGCGGTCAGTGCGAATCGTAAATTGGAGAACGGCGTTCTTTTTGTCAACGCCGTTCTCGAACTTATGATGCGGAACAAGGTCCACGCCAGAACGAACGCGGGAGCGCCACTTCGTGACGCTCCCGCGTTCGTTCTGCGATGTTAAGTTCGCGAGCGATCGCCTCCGGCCAACCGCCTGCTCTGTGCTCAATCTGCCGCGACCGGCTCCCCCGCATCAGCGGCCGCTGCGACGCTGTCCACCGGCAGGTACACCTCGCTCCCCCGTTCCCTGAACTCCACGGACTTCTCCACCATACCCGCCTCCGCAGCCTCCAGCTTGGCGGCGTAGTCGCGGACGTCCTGGGTGATCTTCATGGAGCAGAACTTGGGGCCGCACATGGAGCAGAAGTGCGCGATCTTGGCGCCCTCGGCGGGGAGCGTCTCGTCGTGGTACGCCAACGCAGTCTGCGGATCCAGCGCCAGGTTGAACTGGTCGCGCCAGCGGAACTCGAAGCGGGCCTTGCTGAGGGCGTCGTCCCACTCCTGGGCGCGGGGGTGGCGCTTGGCGAGGTCGGCGGCGTGGGCGGCGATCTTGTAGGTGATCACGCCCGCCTTCACGTCGTCGCGGTTGGGGAGGCCGAGGTGCTCCTTGGGAGTCACGTAGCAGAGCATCGCCGTGCCGTACCAGCCGATCTGCGCGGCGCCGATGGCGCTGGTGATGTGGTCGTAGCCCGGCGCGATGTCCGTCGTGAGCGGGCCCAGCGTGTAGAACGGGGCCTCGTGGCACCTCTCCAGCTGCCGGTCCATGTTCTCCTGGATCAGGTGCATGGGGACGTGGCCGGGGCCCTCGTTCATCGTCTGCACGTCGAACTCCCAGGCGATCTTGTTGAGCTCGCCCTGGGTGCGCAGCTCGGCGAACTGCGCCTCGTCGTTGGCGTCGCGGATGGAGCCGGGGCGCAGGCCGTCGCCCAGCGAGAAGGAGACGTCGTACTCGCGCATGATCTCGCAGATTTCGCGGAAGTTCGTGTACAGGAACGACTCCCGGTGGTGCGCCAGGCACCACTTGGCGATGATGCTCCCCCCGCGGCTCACGATGCCGGTGAGGCGGTTGGCCGTCATCGGCACGTAGCGCAGGAGGACGCCGGCGTGCACGGTGAAGTAGTCCACGCCCTGCTCCGCCTGCTCGATCAGGGTGTCGCGGTAGATCTCCCAGGTGAGCTCTTCGGGGACGCCGCCCACCTTTTCCAGCGCCTGGTAGATGGGCACCGTGCCGATGGGGACGGGCGAGTTGCGCAGGATCCACTCGCGCGTCTCGTGGATGTTCTTCCCTGTGCTCAGGTCCATCACCGTGTCGGCGCCCCACAGGGTGGCCCAGCGCAGCTTGTCGACCTCTTCCTCGATGGAGGAGGTGACGGCCGAGTTGCCGATGTTGGCGTTGACTTTGACCTTGAAGCCGCGGCCGATGATCATCGGCTCCAGCTCGGGGTGGTTGATGTTGGCGGGGATGATGGCCCGCCCGCGCGCCACCTCGCTGCGCACGAACTCGGGGCTCATCCCCTCGCGCAGCGCGACGTACTCCATTTCGGCGGTGACCTCGCCGCGGCGGGCGTAGGACATCTGCGTGACGCCGCCGGTGCCGCGGAGGATGGGGCGGCGGAGCGAGGCGGGGATGAGCGACGAAGTGCCCAGTGCCGAGTGCCGAGTGCCGAGTGGGTCGCTACTCGGCACTGGGGACTGGGCACCAGGCACTTCCGTCACGTCTCCGCGGGCACGGATCCAGTCCGCGCGGAGCGGGGCGAGGCCCTCGCGCACGTCGCCGCCCAGCGGGCCGCTGGTGTCGTAGACGCGCAGCGGCGGCTCGCCGCCGGAGAGGACGATCTCGCGCATGGGGACGCGGATGCCGCCGGGTCCGTCCACGTAGACTTTGCGCGACGCGGGGAAGGCGTCGCCGTAGTCGCCGGAGGTCGGGACGGTGGCGGTGTCGGGGCGGGCTCGGTCGATCATCGTGCGTCTCCATGCTGCGGAAGCGGGATGATCCGGATCGGTGCGGGGGTGGCGGCGGATGCCGGGCAGCGCCTTCGCAAATGAAATAGGCGCCACGCCGGAGTCCGGGGTGGCGCCTGGATGTACGGATGCGCATCGGCCGCTGGGAGCGGCGCGGGCGGACCAGTCCATCGGATGCGACACGCCGCGCTCCCTACGCCGGTGTGAACCGGATCAGGTTCCAAGGGACTGTCTCAACTCCGCTGATCGCAGCGAAGTACCCCTGGCGGCTTGGTGATGTGAAGGTAAGCGCGCCGGGACGGCCGCACCAGTGCGCGGGAGCGGCTCGTACCGCATGCCGGCGCCGAGCTTCAAACGTTTGGGCGGAGTCCGGCATCTCAGCGCCAGGGTCCTGGAATTCACGAATGAATGGAGCGGAGATGAATAAGAGCTTCGTATTGCTGTGGACGCTGGCGTTGCCGGCGGCGGTATCGGCCCAAGCGGTGGCACGTCCCGAGGTCCTGGTCGTCGGGACGTTCCACATGGGCAACCCGGGGCGCGACGTCCACAACATGCAGGCGGACAACGTGCTTTCGCCAAGACGCCAGCAGGAGATGGCGGAGCTGACCGCGGTGCTCAGGAGGTTCCGCCCCACCAAGATCGCAGTCGAAGCCGGCATCGGGAGCCGGGGCCGGGCCATGGCACAGCGCTACACCGACTACGTTGCCGGCAAGTACACCCTGACGCGCAACGAGACCGACCAGATCGCGTTTCGGCTGGCGCGGGAGCTGGGGCACACGACGGTGTACCCGGTGGACGTGGACGGCGACTTCCCCTTCTTGCGCGTGCGGAACTACGCAGTGGCCAACGGCCGGCAGGAGCAGTTCGCGGCCGTGCAGGCCCAGGTGGCCGCGCGGGTGAAGGGGGATGACAACTTCCTGCGGACCCACACCCTCGTGGAGATGCTGCGGTACATGAACACTGACTCCATGGCGGCCCGGGCTATGGCGGACGACTACGCCCTGATCCAGTTCGGCGAGCCGTACGAGTACGCGGGCGCCGACCTGATCGCCGCCTGGTTCCAGCGCAACATCCGCATCCACCACAACATCCGCGCGCTGATCACGTCACCGGACGACCGGATTCTCGTGATCTACGGCGCCGGCCACCTCGGCTGGCTCCGGGAGAACCTCCGCCACGACGGAACGGTGCGACTGCGGAAGCTATCCGAATTCGCCGGAGAGCCCGCCGCCCCATAACCATCCACCGAGTCTCCCACGGCGCTCACGACGCAACAGGGCGCCACCCCGGAACGATGGGGTGGCGCCTTGCGAACGTTGCGCGAGGTCACGCGGCTCTGGCGGGGTACGGCGGCGAAGGGGCGGGCCGGTCGTCCAGAGGGGGCGGCTCCGGGCTGGACGACATGTGGGCGAAGAGCAGCGCCATCACCATGCAGAAGACGAACAGCCCGTGCATGGTGCGGCGCTCGTCGCGGGCGAGCGCACCGGGCGCACGCAACTCGGCGAGCTGCTCTCGTCCGTAGCGGGTGATCCGCGCGCGCAGGGTACAGCCTTCGATCAGCAGGAGGAAGAAGAGCGAGAACGTCAGGCACGCCACGGACAAAGTGGGACCGCCGTACACCACCCCCAGCAGCACGAGCCAGGTGTAGACCGCCGCCGCCACGCGCATGACGAGCGGCGAGCGCTCGGTCGCCACCACCATCGCGGCGGAGAGGCGGACGTACTGGTCCATCTGCTGGAGCATCTGCTCCGCGGCGGCGTTCGCCGGGTTGATGCGGAGCGCCTCGCGGAGGTGCGCGCGCGCCTCGCTGCCGGAGTACTGCGTCCACCCGGCGATGCCGTGCGCGTCGGAGTCCTCCGGGTCCAGCTCGAGGGCGTAGAGCGCGGCGTCGCGGGCCTTCCACCACCTCCCGGTGCGCATCAGCCCAATGGCGCGCACCCGTGCGAGCGCGGCGTTGCGCGGGTCGAGCGCGAGCCCCGCCTCGGCAATCCGCAGCCCCTCCGGCCAGCGCCAGGGAAAGCGCTGGTTCAGGAGAGCGGCGGCCAGGTTGGCGTGGATGTACGGATCGTCCGGGGCGAGCTCGAGCGCCCTTCGCAGCGGCTTCTCCGCGTGCCGGGGGCGCTCCCAGTGCAGATTCAGCTCGCCGAGGGTGGCGTGCGCGTGCACGGAGTCGGGCGCCAGGCGGACGGCGGTCTCGGCGGCGGCCACTCCCCCCGGCAGGCGCTGCAGCGCAAGCGCCCAGCCCAGGAGCGAATGCCCCGCCGCGCACTCCGGGTTCTCCTGCAGCCAGAGGCGGACCTCGCGCTCGGCGAGGTCCGGCCGCCGGGCGTCGAGCAGGCGCTGCGCGGCTTCCAGCGACGCGCTCACCGGGCGCGCAGGTTGGGTATCCACGAGATCACGACGATCCCCAGCACGACGGGCAGGTGCAGGAGCGGAACGGCCGCCTCGATCCCCCGGAAGGTGAGGACTACGTAGAGCGCCGCCGTCGCGTACAGCACGCCCGCCGCCGCGGACAGCTTGGGGGTGGGCCGCCCTCGCGGTCCTCGGAAGGCGGCGGCCAGGGGGATCAGCAGTCCGGCGAAGAGCATGGCGCCGCTGGTCGCCCACTCCTCGCGGCTGACGAGCGCCGCCACGCACAGCGCCAGCACGGCCCCCAGCCCCACCGCCATCCACGCGCCCGAGCGCCGCTGCTCCGGCGAGAGGACGTAGCGGCCGTCGCGGCTGGCCATGAGCACGGCATTGAAGATCTGCGGCGCGGCCCAGCTCAGCACCACGAAGACTCCGTAGGCTACCATCAGCGGCGTCAGCCATGGGGCGAGCCCCGGGTTGTCGCGCGCCACGATGCGCACCACGTTGTAGCCGAAGATCCCGCCCACGATCACCATCCACTGCGTGCGCTTGTCCAGCCGGTTCATCCAGAGGAAGTAGCGCAGCATTCCGGCGTACAGCGGGTTGCGCGCCTTGAGCGCCTCCGCCAGGCCTTCGCGCGCCCACTCGCCCTCGGGATCCAGCCGCAGCGACTCGCGGAAGTGCTCCAGCGCGCCCTTGCGGTCGCCGGCGTGCAGGAGCGCCCAGCCCTGGTTGGCGTGCGTGTCCGCGTTCTCCGGGTCGCGGGCAAGGGCGCCGTGCAGGGTGGCGCCCGCCTCGTCCTTGCGGCCCAGGTGCACCAGGGCGGTTGCGCGCATGTTGAGCGCCGGGGCGTGCTCCGGGTCCAGCGCCAGCGCCTCGTCCGCGGCGTCCAGCGCCTCCTTCCAGCGCCTGCGGCCCAGGTGCGCGAAGGAGAGCGCCGTGTAGTTGCGCGGCTCGTCGGGGTCGATCTCGATGGCGGCGAGGGCGGCCCGCTCCCCCTCGTCCCAGCGCTCCGCCTGCAGGTGCACGTGAGCCTCGGCGAAGTGCGCGAAGGCGTCCTCGGGGTCGAGGCGGATAGCGACGCGCGCCTCGACCAGCGCCTCCACGTGCCGCTCGTCGAGCTCCGCCAGCAGGATGGCGAGCAGGGCGTGCGTCACGGAGTCGTGCGGGTCCTCCGCGAGCGCAAGGCGGTACTCGCGCTCGGCCATCTCGTGGCGGCCCTGCGTGGCGAGGATCCAGCCGCGCTCCCGGTGCTGCGAGGGGGCATCCATCAGCGCAGCCAGGGCTTCACGTCGTCGTACAGCCCGCTCTCGTTGGCGTACATCACGTAGTTGCGCGCGGTGGAGAACCACTCCCTGGTGCTGGGGCGCAGGGCCTTGGCCGCGTTCAGCAGGTCGGCCGTGGTGATGGGGATGGCGCGCCCGGCGCGGATCGCCTCGTTCAGCTTTCCCTCCACCGCCAGGTCGACGACCGCCTTGAGGTCCGCGCCGGAGAATCCGTCCGTCTTGCCGGCCACCTTGGCCAGGTCCAGCCGCTCGATCGGGCGGGTGCGGGTGAGGATCTCCAGGATGGCGGCGCGCGCGGTGGCGTCCGGCGGCGGGACGAAGAGGACGCGGTCGAAGCGCCCCGGGCGGCGGAAGGCGGGGTCCAGGTGCCAGGGCGCGTTGGTGGCCGCGAGCACCAGGAGCCCGTCGTTCCCCCCATCGATGCCATCCATCTCGGCGAGGAACTGGTTGATCATCGACCTTCCCGCGCCGCTGTGGAAGTCGCTGCGGCGGCCGGCCAGGGCGTCCACTTCGTCGAAGAAGAGGACGCACGGCGCCTGCCTGCGCGCCTCGGCGAAGAGCGACGCCAGGTTCTTTTCGCTCTGCCCGATCCACATCTCCAGCACGTCGTCGATCCCCACCGCCATGAACGCTGCCTCCACCTCGCCGGCCGTGGCGCGGGCCAGGTGCGTTTTGCCGCACCCCGGAGGCCCGTACATCAGCAGCCCGCCGCCGATCGGCTTGCCGTAGGCGCGGTACAGCTCCGGGTGCTTGAGCGGGTGGATGATCTTGAGGCCGATCTGCTCCTTGAGCGCCTCCATCCCCCCCACGTCCGCGAAGGTGACGTGCGGCCGCTCCACCACGCCGGGGAGGATGTCGTCGTCGCCCTCGTCGTCGGGTCCCTCGACCGCGGATGGGCGCTGCGGGCCGGCGCGCATGGCGCCCAGCCGCGCGGCGAGCTCCACGTCCGCGGCGCCGGGGTGCGCGGCGAGGGTGGCCTCGTACTCCTCGCGGGCGCGCTGCATCTCGCCCGCGTCCAGCAGGGTGCGCACGAGCAGGAGCTGCACCTCGGCGCCGCCGCGGCCGGCGCGGACTTCTTCTTCGAGCACCACGAGCGCGGCGGAGGTCTTGTTCTGGCGCAGGAAGGCGCGCACCAGCCCGAGCCGCGCCGCATCGTCGTCGGGGCTCAGGCGCAGGAGGGCGCGGAACTCGGCCTCCGCCTCTTCGTGGAAGCCGTCGCCCAGCAGCGCGTCGGCCAGAAGGCGGCGGAGCGTGGCGTCGTCCGGCGCGATGCGCACGGCCTCGCGGAGCGCGCGGAGCCGGTCGGAGGTCTGGGACATGGTACGGATGTCGGTGGCGGGGCACGGCGAGTGTGGAGCGCGACAATACAGCCAGCGCGCGTGCCGGGTCAAGGCAGCCGCTGACGCAGGCGTCCAGTGGAGTCGTGCGACTCCACGATGTCGCCGCGCCGGAGCCGGTCGGGAAAGAGGACGAGGCAGGTGGCGCCCCGCAGCCGGGCAGAGGGGTAGAGAATCCCGCGGATATCGCGGGCCAAGTGAGTGGCGGCGCCGATTGCCTGTGTGAGCGGCATGGGGGCGCCGCCGCCGGCCAGGTAGGCAACCTGTTCGTCCGCCCAATCGCCGGTGAGGTCATCCCGCTTAACGCGCAGGCGCCTGCGGATCGGCGGCTGGCGCAGGTCCAGGAGCGCGGAGACGCGGACGCGCACATAGACGAGGGTAACCGGCTCACGAAGATCCGGCGGGAACTGCAGGTGGCGGATCTCGGCGAACGCGGTCCGCGGGTGGTCGGCCAGGTAAAGCCCGGCGGGACCGCCTTTGGGAGTGTAGCGTCCGCCACGTTCGGCCGAGCCCTGGAAGTAAAGCGGCTGCGGTGCCGCGCCGCGCAGGTACTGCTCGGCGATCGCGCGGCAAAGGATGCCGTCGACGTCGGTGAGCGGCGAGCGCGCGATGGCGCTCGCGAACGCGGCGGCCCCGCCGCTGCGCGGGATGGCGGCGGCGGGCGAAGACGTTCGAGCCGGCATCAGTCCGGGTGCCCCGCCAGCGCGTTCTCGACCTTCAGCAGAACGACCTCGGCGCGGCCAGCCGCAATCGCTTCCGCGGGCGCGATGTCTCCCAGGGCCGGGTTGGGGCTCTGGAGCCACGCGCGCTTGCGTTCACCTGGAAACGCCTGATCGAGCACTGCCGAGAGCCGGGCAATGGGCCGCAGCACACCCTGGATGCTCCGCGAGTCGGGGGTCGCCGAGAGCGCCTGCTGGGTCACGCCTGCCACCCTCGCGAGCTGGCGGAGCGACAATCCCATCGATGCCGCGACCCTGCGCGCGTCCAGGCGGCCGGAGTCGGCACACAGGTCGGGCGCGACCACCTGGAGGATGTCGCTGGCGGCACGCCGCTCCGCCGGGCTCGGCAGTGCTTCGGCGCCGGCCCGGATCCGCGCCTCGGCGATCGCGATCTGCGTGGCCGATCGCGGGCGCGAAGGTCGAGTCGAGAGCGTGGTGACACCCTCCGCCTCGGGGGCCGGCCGTTTGCCGCGGGACGAGGGCTCCGGCTTCGCGGCGGCGGCCCCCTCGCGTGCGAAGACGACGCGCTTCTTGAGGCGCACCTGCCGGATGCTGAAGCCGCCGAGCCCGAACCCTGCGCCCACTACCACTGACCCAGCGTGGTTGAAGATGGTCTCTACTGCCGCGCTCGCCTGTTCGCGGCTGATCTTGGCCGCCCGCGAGACCTGCTCGATCAGGTGGATCCTGGTCATGAATGGCTCGCCCTCGTAAAACCGTGACAGAAACTCAGGATACAAGTATCTGACAAGCCACGCACAATGTCAACGAAGGGCATCGCGAATCATCCCTTCCATCACCACCTACCGCGCAGCCCCGGTGCTGTCCAGCGCCACCTTGTGGCCGCGCATCCAGCGCAGGTAGGCAAGGATGTCGGCGATCTCGCGGTTGCTGAGCTTGCCCTGGTACACGGGCATGGCGCTGCCGGCGCGGAAGGAGCGCGAGTTCCGGATGAAGGCGGCGAGGGTGGCTTCGTCGCGGTATTCGGTGATGTTGCGCGGGACGTTCAGCTCCGGTCCCACGCTTCCGCCCTGCCGGTTGAGCGCGTGGCAGGCGACGCACTGGTCGCCGCCGTGACTCTCGACGACAAAGGCGCGGAAGCCGCGCGCCACCGGGTCGTCATCGGGGACGCCGGTGGGGTAGAGGCGGTCGAACTTGCGCCGCGGGTCCATCACCTCGATGCGCGCGAGCTGGTACGGCCACGGGCGGGCGAGCGCCGCGCTGTCGCCCGCCGTGCGGCTCTCCCACACGAGGAAGAAGGGACCGGGCGAGATGGACTGCGCCCCGTGCTTCACCGGCTCCCATCCGCCGGCCGCGTCCAGGTCCGCGAACGCCACGATCCCCTTCACCCGCGGATCGCTCACCGGCTCCGACATCGTGGCGCGGTACCCATCCGACGCGACGAAGTACAGCACCTCGTTCGGCCCCGGACGCGCGCCGGCCAGCGCCAGCAGCCGCTCCAGCGGGAAGCCGGCGTACCGCTTCGCGCGTCCCTCGTGCGCGGGATCGTGCGCCACGTTCGCGGTGTCGGCCGGGATGGCGCGGCGCAGCTCGTCCAGCGTAAAGGTGCGCGTGCCGGACGGCGTCACCACCTCAAGCCGCGCGGAGTCGGCCCTGGAGCGCGCCTCCTCGGGAGGATTGGGGCGCCCCGTGCAGGCGGCGAGCAGCAGGATCAGGGGAGCGAAGCGGATCATGGAGCATCGGCGGGGCGGGGGATGCGCTGCGGAACATCCAATGTACGCGCGGCATTGCCCCGCGGCACCACCCGGCCCGCGCTGTGCAGGCGGACCCGCCCCGCACTCACGCACTCACGCACTCACGCACTCCCCATGGACCGCAGAAGAGTCGACATCCCCCTCCCCACCGCGCCCGGCTTCCGGCCGGTGCCGTTCACGGGAGTGATCTACGTGATGAGCGAGGCCGCGCGCCTCGGCTACGCATACGGGCACCCGGACTGGTGCAACCTCGGCCAGGGGATGCCGGAGACGGGCGACCTCCCCGGCGCGCCCCCGCGCATCTGCGAAGTGGAGATCGCCCCGGCGGACCAGGAGTACGCGCCGGTCGCCGGCGTCCCCGAGCTGCGCGCCGCGGTGGCCGAGCTCTACAACCAGCTCTACCGCGAGCGAAAGGAGTCGAAGTACACCGCCGAGAACGTGTGCATCTGCGGCGGCGGACGCCTTTCGCTCACCCGCACGGTGGCTGCGCTGGGAGAGATCAACCTGGGCCACTTCCTCCCCGACTACACCGCGTACGAGGAGCTGCTCGACATTTTCCGCCTCTTCACCTCCATCCCGATTCTGCTGGAGGGGAGCGAAGGGTACGGCTTCGACGTGGAGCGGCTGGAGCGCGAGGTGACGGGGCGCGGGCTCTCCGCCGTCCTCCTCTCCAACCCCGGCAACCCCACGGGCCGCTCCATCCGCGGCGCCGAGCTGGAGGCGTGGGTGGATGCGGCGCGGCGGCTGGAGTGCACCTTTCTCTTCGACGAGTTCTACAGCCACTACCAGTGGGGCGCCCCGGAGGCCGATGGGATGGTCTCCGCCGCGCGCTACGTGGACGACGTGGACGAGGACCCGGTGGTGATCCTGGACGGCTTCACCAAGAACTGGCGCTACCCCGGCTGGCGGTGCACCTGGGTGGTGGGGCCGCGCTCGGTGATCGAGGGAGTCTCCAGCACGGGATCGTTCCTGGACGGCGGCGGAAACCGCCCCCTGCAGCGCAGCGCCATCCCCCTCCTGGACGCCGACGCCGTGCGCGCGGAGACGAAGGCGATCCAGGAAGTCTTCGGCCGCAAGCGCCGCGTCCTGGTGGACGGGCTGCGTGCGGCCGGTATGCGGCTGGACCTGGAGCCTGAGGGCACCTTTTACGTCTGGGCCGACCTCGCCGACCTCCCGCCCCCGCTGAACGACGGGATGGGCTTCTTTCGGGCCGCCATCGAGGAGCGGGTGATCTGCGTTCCGGGCGAGTTTTTCGACATCAACCCCGGCAAGCGCCGCAGCGGCCGCCCCTCCCGCTTCCGCACCTACGCGCGCTTCTCCTTCGGCCCCGAGGAGCGCTTCGTGGCCGAGGGCGTGCGCCGCATCCAGTCGCTGGTGGAGCGCGCGGCGCGGGGGGAGGTGGTGGTGGAGTAGGGCGCCCCCCACCCCCGACCCCCTCCCCCGCCTGCGGGGGCGCAGGGCGGGGGTGGGGGAGAACACCGTGTGCGGCACCGAGGCCCCGCGGCACACGAGACCGCTTCAGCGGTCTTCGCGTAGTTCCAGCCGGGGGCTTTAGCCCCCGGTTTTGCGGGCTCGGCGTTGCCGCCCCCGGATGATGCGGCCCCCGGTGCCCGCCTACCGCACCAATCCCCCCCCCGAGCCTGCGAAGGCAGGCTTCCCGCGGTTGTTGCAGCGGTTTCAACCGCCGGGTTCAACCCCCTCCCCCCACCCCTCCAGCACCTCATCCAGCCGCCGGATCTCGCGGGCGGCGCCGAGGGCGGCGAAGCAGTCGCGGGCACGGTGCAGGGCGTCACGGGCTTCGTCGCGGCGGCCCTGCTCCCAGCGAAGGCGAGCGACGGCACCCAGGATCTGCGCCCGCTCCAGCTCGTCCCCCTCGCCCACCACCATGGCGGCGGCGTCCTCCAGATCGCGGTCGGCGGCGGCGAAGTCGCCCTCGATGCGCGCGATGACGGCGCGGAAGCGGCGGGCCGCGGCCAGCGTGCCACGGTCGCCGATGGGGGCCGCGAGCTCCTCGGCACGGTCCAGCGTGGCCCGGGCGCGGCGCAGCTCGCCCATCTGGATCAGCGGCTCGGCGAGGTTCAGGTGGAGAAACGCGGCGGTCGGCAGGTGCCCGATCCGCTCCGCCACGTCCAGGGCGCGCTCCAGGTAGAGCTCCGCCTCCAGCCACTCGCGGAGGTCGGCGCACACCAGCCCCAGGTTGTTGTACGCCATCATCGCGGCGGTGCGGTCGCCGGAGCGGATCGTCGACGCGATGCACTCCAGGTAGAGCGCACGCGCCTCCGCCAGCTCGCCCTGGATGTTGGCGATGACGCCCAGGTTCTGGCACACCAGCCCGGTGAGCTCGTCGTCGCGCACCGCGCGTGCGCGGGCGAGCGCCTCGCGATACAGCGCGGCGGCGCCGGACAGCTCCTCGCGGACGTGAAGGAGCGTCGCGCGCACGTTGATGGCGCGCGCGGCGGCGCGCCCGAGGCCGCACCGCTCGGCGATCTCGAAGCTAAGCTCCGCCAGCTCTTCCGCCTCCTCCATCTGGCCGAGCCCGCCGCGCACGCTAGCCTGCCGCCGGAGCGCGTCCACCGCCGCGGAGGGGTCGCGCTCCGCCAGCGCGCGACGGAAGAGGGAGGCGTACAGCCGGTCCGCCTCCTGCCACCGCCCCGCCATCTCGAGCTCCCTGCCCCGCGCCGCGACGGAGGCGAGCGGCTCGATCGCCGCCTGTGGCGCCTCGACCGTGGCCATCACGCTCTACCCGCGGTTCAGTTGGACCCGATCGCGTACCGGCTGAGGGACGGGAGCTCGGCCGACAGCGAGCGTCCCCCGGTCGGGGCGGGCTGGCTGGGGAGCACGGTGAACGACCCGTCGCGCTCCACCCGCAGGATCGTGGGAGCGCGAAGCTTTCCGTACTCCTCCGTGGTGCAGTGCTGCGCGTTGATGCGGAGCGTGGCGCGCTGGCCGTTGAGGAAGGTGTACGTATCCTGCCCGCGCACGTGCGCCTCGACCCCCACCTGCGGCGCGGGCAGGGCGGTAAGGATGAAGACCGTTCCCGGCTGCGCCGCGCCCGCCGGCACCTGCAGCACGTGCTGTCCCCCGCCGCCGCGCACCACGACCGTGACGGGCCCCGTGGCGGTAGCGATCGCGGAGTCGGTCCCCGCGGGCCCCGCGGTGCTCGCGCACTCGGCCAGATACGGGCCGCGCGGGGTCGGCTGGTTGGGCCCCCCGCAGGCGGCGAGGATCATGGAGGCGAGGGTGATGCGATGAAGGGTGCGCATGGGCGAATCCGGTGGGAAGAAGGAGGAGAAGGCGCCCCGCGGGGCAGGTCTAGTCGTCCTGGCGCGGGGGGAGCACGCCAGGGATGCGGAGGATGAAGGTCGATCCGGCGCCCACCTCGCTCTCCACGCGCAGGTCGCCGCCCAGCAGGCGCGCCAGCTTTCGCGAGATGGGGAGCCCCAGCCCGGTCCCCTCCGAGCCGGGGAGCTGATGGAACTCCTCGAAGATGCGGTCCAGGTGCTCCGCGGGGATGCCACGCCCCGTGTCGGAGACGCGCAGCTCCATCCACTCCCCGTCCGCGCGCGCGGCGAGCACCACCTCGCCGTCGGGCGTGAACTTGATGGCGTTGGAGAGAAGGTTGGTGAGGATCTGCTTCACCCGCCGGGAGTCGGTGCGCAGGACTGGCGCGCCCTCCCCCGGCTCGGAGCGGAGGCGCAGGCCGCGGGCGCTGGCGAGCGGCTCCGCCACGGCGATCGACGCCTCCAGCAGCTCGCGCAGGGGGCACGGCTCCAGCGACGCCTCCATCCGCCCCGCATCCAGCTTGGCGAAGTCCAGCAGGTCGTTGATCAGCTCCATCAGGGTCAGCGTGGCGGTGCGCGACCTCTCCAGGTAGAGCTTCGCACGGTCCGGAAGCGGGCCCGCCGCCCCGCGCAGCAGCAGGTCGCCGTAGCCCTTCACGGAGTTGATGGGGGTGCGCAGCTCGTGGCTCACCATGTTGAAGAAGCGCTCCTTCACCGCCGACAGTTCGCGCAGCTTGTCGTACGCCCCCTCCAGCTCGCGCGAGCGCTCCTCTACCGCGCGGTGGAGCTGCGCGTTGCTGATGGCGACGGCGGCGTGGCGGGCCAGCGTCACGGCCAGCCGCGTGTCCTGCCGGGTGATGCGGTACGGCTCGCGGTAGCCGATCACCAGTGCTCCGAAGTGCTCGCCGAAGAGGGAGAGCGGCACGCCCAGCCCGGACAGCATCCCTTCTGCATCGTGCAGGGCGAAGTCGGCCGCGCGCAGCTCCTCGCCCTCGCCCAGGTACACGGGCTTGCCGGCCTCCACCACGCAGCGGGCGAGCGGATCGTCCTCGGCGGAGGGGAGCGCCGCCTGCACTCCGACGCCCGCGCAGGCGCGCAGGTGCCCGCCCTCGCCGGTGCTGACGACGGCGTAGTCCGCGCCGAGCAGGGTGCGGGTGAAGCGCGCCACCAGCCCTACCACCTCGTCGGGATCGAGCGTGCGGTTGGCGGCGAGGCCCAGCACGTCGAGCGCCTCGGTCTCTTCGGCGCGCTCGCGCAGGCGGCTGCACTCCTCGCGCGCCTCCACGAGCTGCGTGTGGCGCGCGCGCACCGTCGCCAGCGTGTCGGCGAGCGGCGACCACGCATCCGGGTCCCCGAACGCTCCGGCGGGCGCGGCCAGCACGAGCGCTCCCTGGGGCTGCGCGAGCGGGAGCACCAGGATCTCCGCGCCGGGGAAGCGCGTCTCCATCTCCAGCCCCAGCGAGCACGCGGAGTAGCTCTCCGCGACCACGGCCTGGGCCGCCACCTCGCGCACCTCGGCGCCCGCCTCCATTCCCCGCGGGTACGCGGCGACGATCTCCGCGTCCGCGCCCACCCAGAGCGCGCAGTGGAGGCCGAGCGCGTCGGGGAGCGACTCGGCGAGCGTCCAGAGCGCGCTCTCGGGGTCGTCCTGGCACCCCGCGCGCAGTGCCGCGCGGAGGAGGTCCCCCTCTCGGGGAGGCGTGGAGCGTGGAGCTAGGGCGGACAGCATGGTACCACCCGGGGTGGGAGGATCTGCCGATGGGCGCTGTGAAATGGCTACACGTTCCGTGCCGTGCTCGCCCC
The DNA here is from genome assembly GCA_036398975.1 of Longimicrobium sp. Classification (GTDB taxonomy): domain Bacteria; phylum Gemmatimonadota; class Gemmatimonadetes; order Longimicrobiales; family Longimicrobiaceae; genus Longimicrobium. Next base: position 9,554 of record DASWNZ010000150.1, on the reverse strand, counting down.
TTTGGCGACGACACGGATTCCGGGTGGCTGGTGCATCGCAAACACTCGTTATTGGGGGATTTCTGCGCATGCGGAGCACTCGATTGTTCGTCCGGCATAATTTTGCGGCGGAAACCTGCGGGGTGCCTGTGCCGCCGCTGGGACACGAGTGCCGCACCTTGCTGCCGGCGCGTGGGGTCGGCGTTGGAGCGGGGGCGGGCACGGGCGGCCACGCGGGGCCGCCCCTACCGGTTTCGGTGCCAAAGGGCGAAGATCGGGGGCCGGGAGTGGGAGGGCGGACACGCAGGTAACACGCAGGTCCGCCCCTACGGGTGTCGGTGCGCACGGCGGGAGTCGGTGTGGCGGCGGGCACGGGCGCGATAAATCGCGCCCCTACAGGGTTGTGCACCCGGCGGAGAACGCGGTCGTTCGGTGCGGCGCCGTCGTGGCAGAACGCAAATCCGGGGGCGCGATTCATCGCGCCCCCCTCGCCTCGCACGACCCTCGCGCCTCACGCCATCGCCTCGTAGGGGCAGCCCCGCGTGGCTGCCCGTGCTTCGCGCAGCTCCACATCAAGCAGAGGCCCCTCCCGCGTGGTGCAGGAGGGGCCTCGTGTGTGAGCGCGGGGCGTCATGCCTCCGCGACGTCCTCGTCATCCACCTCGTCATCATCCGCGCCTTCGGATGGGTCGAAGGGGAAGATCAGGGAGTTGCGCACGGGGTGATAACGCGCGCCGAATGCCTTGGCCTCGACCAGCGCCTCCTGCTTCGCCAGCCCCTTCTCCACGATCTCCTGGATGATGGCGTCCGTGAGCGGGACACTGCCTTCCAGCTTCTCATCGCTCATCGCTCCCCCCTCGGGTCGGAAGAAGTGCACCGCTGTTCCACTCGGCACTTGGCACTCGGCACTCGGCACTGCTGTTCACTTCAACGGACACCTCAACACCGACATCGTCCCCGGCACGTGCCGGCCGTGGCCCTCGCTCACCAGCGCCACCGTGCCGTCGTCGGCGAGGGCGACGCCTTCGCCCTGGGCCTCGCCGAGGGGGATGAGGTCGGTGCGGCGCAAGGGGGCGGGCGGGGCGGGCGAATCGCCCACCAGGTCCGTGGTGCGGTACACGTTCACCAGGCTGTACGTGCGCACCGCCACGAACCGCCCGTCCGGCGACGCGCTGGCGCCGGTCACGCGGTCGCCCGGCTGCGAGGGCGTGGGGGCGAGCTGGCGGACGTGCACCAGCGTCGCGGGCGCGCCCTCGCGGAGCGGCGTGGGCCAGCGGAAGAGGTCCACCGCGGTGCGGGTCCCCTTGCTGATCAGGTACACATCGCCGCCAGGGAGCACGAAGATCGCCTCCGCGTCGCGCGGGCGGCCGTCGGGGAAGCGCGCGGAGTAGGTGCGGACCGGGCCCACCCGCTCGCCCGCGGCGCTCGGCTCGGGGGCGACGAGAAGGGCCAGGGGCTCGCTGCCGCGGCTGTTGTCGCCGATGTCGGCCATGTAGACGCAGCTCCCCTCGGCGCAGGGTCCCACCGCCATGTCCTCCCAGTCACGCATCCCCACGCCGACCGGGAAGGTGGCCACCTCGTGCCCAGCGGCGTCCAGCCCGAACAGCTCCGGCTGGTGGCCGCTGTCGTTGTGCGTCCAGAGCACGCCGCGCAGGGTGCGGCTGAACGCGATGCCGCTCGCCTCCTTTACGTGTTCCGGCAGGGTGACGTCGCGCGACTCGATCCGGCAGCCTTCCTCGGCCGCCGTGTCCTCCGCGCCGCCGCCGTCTTCCGCGCAGGCGGCGGCGAGGGCGAGGAGGGGGAGCATCCGCCGTGAAAAGCGCATCATTCGGTGAGGATGGCGACGCGCCCCGAGGCGGGGCGCGCGTCGCGCGGCGGGATGTCGGGGCGCTGGTAGTAGGTGCCGTCCGGCCCCAGCTCCCAGGCGTACGGATCGTCCAGCTGCGCGGCGAGGATGGCGTCCAGCCGCGCGCGGTGCGCCGGGTCGCGGATGGGGGCCACCACCTCCACGCGGCGGCTCAGGTTGCGCGTGCGCCAGTCCGCCGAGCCGATGAAGTACTCCGGATCGCCCGCGTTGGCGAAGCGAAAGATGCGCGCGTGCTCCAGGTAGCGCCCCAGGATGCTGAAGACGCGGATGTTCTCCGACAGCCCGCGCACTCCCGGCCGCAGCGAGCAGAGGGAGCGGACGATGAGGTCCACCTGCACCCCCGCCTGCGACGCGCGGTACAATGCGGCGATCATCTCGCGGTCCGCGAGGCCGTTGAACTTGGCCTGGACGTGCCCGCCGCGGCCCGCGCGCGCGTGCTCCGCCTCGCGCGCGATCATCTCCAGGAAGCGCCGCCGCATGTTGTACGGCGCCACCAGCAGGTGCTTGAAGACCGGCGTGCCGCCCGCGCCGGAGAGGATGTTGAAGAGCTCATTGACGTCCTCGCCCAGCCCCAGGTCCGCGGAGAGGATGCCGAGGTCGGTGTACGCGGCGGCGGTGGTGGCGTTCAGGTTGCCGGTGCCCACGTAGGCGTAGCGGCGCACCCCCGCCGTCTCGCGCCGCACCACCAGCGCGACCTTGGCGTGCACCTTGAGCCCCGGTATGCCGTAGATCACGTGGATCCCGTGCTGCCGCAGGTGGCGCGCCCACTCGATGTTGCTCTCCTCGTCGAAGCGCGCCGTCAGCTCCACCAGCGCCACCACCTGCTTGCCGCGCGCGCTGGCCTTGCGCATCGCCTCCACCAGCCGCGACTTACGGTTGGTGCGGTAGAGCGCGAGCTTGATGGCCAGCACGTCCGGGTCCTCGGCCGCCTCCAGGACGAAGCGCTCCACCGTCGCCTCGAACGAGTCCTCGGGGAAGGAGACGAGCACCTCCCCTTCCTTGAGGACGTCGAAGATCGGCCGGTCCGCGGCGATCGGCGAGGTGTGCTCGGGCGCGGGTGGATAGTGGAGCCCGGGCTCGTCCACCACGTCCAGCTCGCGCACGGCGCGCAGGTCGATCGGCTGCGGAAGCGAGTACAGGTCGCTCTCGCCCAGCGCGCTCACCCGCTCCGGCACCTCGTACTGCAGCTCGCGCAGGAGGATGTCGCGCATCCGCGGCGGCATCTCGGATTCCACCTCCAGGCGCACCACGGGGCGGAAGCGGCGCTGCCTAACCTCTTCCTGCACGGCGTTCAGGAGGTCGGCGGCGGAGCGGTCGTGCAGGTTGAGCTCCGCGCTGCGCGTGACGCGGAATGTGGATGCCACCTCCACTTCCACGCCGGGGTAGAGGCGGGGAAGGGCGCCGCGCACCAGCGCCTCCAGCGGCAGGAAGCGCCCGTCCCCCGGGAGCGGGATGAACCGGGGGAGGCCGTCCGGGAGCTCCACGATCCCCAGCCGCTCCGTCCCCGTCATCGGCTCGCGCAGGATGGCGGCGACGGCGGGGCGCAGGTTGCGGATGTGCGGAAAGGGGTGCCCCGGACCCGCCGCCAGTGGGGTGAGCACCGCGTGCACGCTCCCCTCGTAGTAGCCGCGCAGGAAGTCGTCGTCCTCGGGCGTCAGCGCGTCCGGCTCCACGATGACGACGCCGTGCTCGCGCAGGGCCGGCAGCAGCTCCGTGTGCAGCACGCGGTACGACGATTCCGCCAGGCGGCGCGCGCGAATGCCGATGGCGTCCAGCTGCTGCTCGGGCGTGACGCCGTCCATCGTGCGCTTGGTGCTCCCCTCGGAGAGCTGGCGCTTGAAGCCGGAGACGCGCACGCGAAAGAACTCGTCCATGTTGGCGCCGAAGATGGAGACGAAGCGCACGCGCTCCATCAGCGGCACCCGCTCGTCCATCGCCAGCGCCAGCACGCGGCGGTTGAAGGCGAGGAGGCTCAGCTCCATGTTCAGCAGCGCGCCCGCGGGAAGCTCGGCCGGGTCCCCCGTCTCCAGCTCCATCTCCACGTCGGGGATGGAGCGCAGGATGTGAGGCGCGGCGGCCTCCGTGCGCCGGATTTCCGCCTCCAGCGGCAGCTCGCTGCGTGCGAGGACGTGCAGGGCGGCGAGCGTGGCGTCGTCGCGCAGGGCGGGGGAGCCCACCATCTGCAGCAGCTCGCCCAGCGGCAGGTGCAGCACCGCCGTGCCCAGCGCGGGGAGCGGCCCGGCGAGCCCCTCCGCGAGCCACACCTCCGTGGCCGGGCGCCGCACCGAGCCCGGCGCCGTGCCCACCAGGCGGACGCGCGCGGCGGGGTGGTCAAAGGTCTCGCGCAGCACGCGGCGGCAGGTCTCCTCGCCCGTGCCCTCGCCGGTGGGGAGGCGCAGCAGGCGGCCCTCGTTGCGCAGCGCCACCCGCCCCTCGTCGAACGCCACCACCGCCACCCGCCGCGACGCGCGCACGGCCTCCTCCAGCCAATCGACCTCCTCCTCGGCCAGGGTGCGGCGCGCGCGGGTGGGGAGGGGATCGGTGACGGGATCGAGGCCGTACTCCAGCTCCAGGGCGCGCAGCAGCTTCTTGCGCCCCTTGGCGTCGCGGTCCACCCGGATCTCCACCTCCGCAAGCTCGGCGGAGAGGTCGGCCTCGCGCACCGTCATGGCGTCGCAGAGCACCTCGGCGCGCGCCTGGTCGTCGCGGCGCACGCGGCGGATGCGGCGGCGCGTCTCCACCTCCATCCAGGGGACGAGGCGGTCCGGCTCCACCAGCGCGCGCAGCAGCCGCGCGTGCTCCGTGTCGGCGGCGAATAGGTCGCGCGGCTCCACGTCCGGCCCCACCTCCAGCGCGCGGCGCAGCGGCGCATCCGGTAGGACGCCCTCGGCGCCGGCGTCGTGCACCTCGACGGCCAGCGACTGGGTGCCGTCCTCCTCGACGCGCACGCGCACCCACGCGCCGCGCCGCTCCAGGTCGCCCTCCGGCGTGTCGAAGAAGACCTCGCGGAAGAAGGAGGTCTCCGCCTGCCCCCCGCGCAATCCGTCCGGCAGCGTCTCGGTGGCGATGCGGTCCAGCACGTCGCGTCCGCGCGCGGTGAAGCGGACCCCGGGCTGGGCGGTCATTTGGGGGAATGGGGAATAGGGGATGGGGAATCGTGCAAAAGGGGAGCGCCCGGTGCGGAGCGGTGAGCGGGCGCAGGCGAGCTCACCGCGCCGGCACGCCCGCGCCCCACAGCCGCACCCGCCGCCGCCGAGAGCGCCGCGCGCGGGCAGAGCCTCTGCCCGGCCCGGCGGTCATCCCATTCCCCATTCCCCATTCCCCATTCCCCGCAGTTCAAAACGGCAGCCCCATGTCGAAGTAAACCCGCCCCTTCTCGCCCGCCGCGTACGACACGCTCACGGCGCGGTTCAGGAAAATGAAAAAGAGCCCGCCGCCCGCGGCGGTGTGCCATCCGCCGGGCGAGTCGCCGTCCACGTACACGCGCCCGGCGTCGGCCAGCGCAAAGGCACCCACCGTGCCGCGGACGCCCAGGTTGGCGCGGAAGAGGGGCTGGCGCAGCTCCGCGCTCCCGTGTACCGCGCGGTCGCCGGCGAAGCGCTGGCTGCTGGAGCCACGCAGCGAGTTGCCGCCGCCGATGAAAGCGGCTTCTTGGAGCGGGAAGTCGCCCCACGCCTGCCGCACCCCGCCGCGCACCGCCAGCACGGGACCCGCGCTCCCTCCCAGATACGCCCTCGCCTGCGCCCCCGCGCTCCCGAACGGGCCGTCCAGCCGCGCCACCGCCGGAAAGGCGCTCGCGTCCGCCGAGAGGGCGAAGCCCAGGCGCGGAAAGGTGGGGTTGTCCACTCTGTCCACCAGAAGCCCGGTGCGCGCGCCCAGCGCTCCCCACGTCCGCGTGCCGCGCACTCCCGGCTGTTCGGCGGGCGAGCCGTCGCGCACCCCCGGGTCGGTGAGGCGTCCCACCGGCGCCAGGGTGAACCAGGTGCGGCGCGAGAGGGGGAAGTGCCAGGTGGGCTGCACCAGCAGCTGCCGCTCCCACACGCGGCGCACCGCGCGGTCCTCCACCTCCGGCGTCTCGTTGCCGAAGCCGTGGAAGTCCGTGGCCGCCAGCCCAGTGGCGCGCACGTCCGTCGACAGCCAGCGGCGCGTGCCGGCGAAGTGGTACTCCGAGCTGTACTCCACACCGAACCGGGTGTGCTGCGGCGCCCACAGCACGCGCAGCTGCCCCTCGCTGGCGAAGGGGAAGCGCCGGAAGCCGTGCGTCTTGAACGCCGGCCCGCCGCCCACCACTACCCCGATCCGCGAGCGCCACCCGCCGTACGGCGCGAAGGGGCTGCGGCTGCGCCCCCAGTCGCGCGGCGGGCTCACGCCGGCGCCGCGCTCGTACGCGGGCGCGTTGTACTCACGCGTGTCCACGTGGGTCCGCGCGCCGCGCACGAAGGTGTTGTCGCCGCGGTCGTCGTAGAACCTCACCCGCGTCCCGCGCGACGAATCCGCCAGCGCATCGTCGCCGCCGCCGCCGATCACGCGGGTGGTGATGCGCCCCGGCCCGCCGCGGACGGACGCCCGGTCGGCGCCGCCGTGCAGGAAGAGCCGGATCTCGCGCGTCTCGCCCGGCAGGAAGCGGCGGCGGAAGTACGGCGCCACCCCCTCGCCGCCGGCGTGGATGCGCACCTCGGCGCTCCCGTCCGGCGCGTGCTGCACGATGGCGAGGTCACGCTCGTCGCGGGCGTGGATCTCGGGCTCGGCCGCCATCCACCCGTACCACCGCATCGCCACCTCGCGCAGCCGCGCGCGGCGGGCGCGGAGCATCGTGCGCAGGAAGTCCGCGTTCAGCGGCCGGTACTCGGCGGGGAGCCGCTCGACCGCGCCGTCGATCACCGCGTCCGAGAGGCGCGACTGGAGCGTCGTCACCACGGATTCCCAGGCGGCGCGGTCCAGGTCGCCCAGCAGGCGGCGGTCCAGGAGCTGCGCGTTCTGGATCAGCCCGAAGAGCTGCCCCTCGTAGTCGTCGGTGAAGCGCACCGCCTTGGGAAGCTGCCCGCGCACCACGTCCAGCGCCATCCCGTCGTAGTCCGCGAAGACGTAGTCGCGGTCGCGGGGCACGGCGCGCCACAGGTGCTCGCCGCCGCGGTCATAGCGCGCCCAGCTGTACTGGTCCTCGTGCCGGTCCCAGTCGCCGAAGTAGATGTCCATCAGCCGGCCGGCCAGGTAGTCGCGCGTGTCCAGCCGGTGCGACGGGGCGGACTCCAGCGCCTCCAGGAACTCGTCGGTATCCTCGATGTCGCTGGCCGCCGCGATCCCAGCCACCTCGCTGTTCCCGGCGCGCGGGCGTTCCTCCAGCAACCCCAGCCTCCCGTGGAAGGAAGCGTGCTGCTGGGGCAGCCCGCTCGCCGGCATCGCGTAGAGGCTCGGCGGAACGTACAGCACGCCGGCGGCCGCCAGCAGCGGGTCCGCCACCAGCGCCGCCGCGGGGTGCAGCGACGAGACCTGGTCCTGGATCACCTCGCCTACGAGCGTCCCCTGGATGTCCGGCGACTGGCCGCGCGTCTGGTTCTTGTTGACCAGGCGGAAGGCGTACTCGCGCCCGTTCGCGCCCCTGAAGCGCACCGACTCCGTCTGGTTTCCACCGCCGGTGCCCGTCGGCGTCAGCCCGCCCGCATACCCTCGCAGGTCCAGCACCGGCACACGCACCGGCGTCGTCCACAGGCTGCGGTACGACTCCCCCAGCAGCGACTCGGGGAGCGGCGGATGCGCGTACTGCGCCCCGGCCGCCACCCGCGCCGACTCGCCGGTCTGCGCCGCGGCCAGCGAAGGCAGGAGCCCGATCGCCGCCGCCGTGAGGCCCCTCCGCGCGAGCCTCACGGCGTCACCGGCCGCGGCGTGGCCGGTGCCCCGGGTACGCTCGGCCGTGGCGTGGCCGGCGCCCCGGGTACGCTGGGCTTGGGCGTGGCGGGGCGCTGCGGGCCCGCGGGGTTCAGGGTCGAGGTGTCGGTCCCCGCGGGGGGAAGCTCGCTCTCGGTGGATTGCACCGGCGGCAGCCCTTCCGTGTCCAGGAAGATGGAGAAGTCCTCGGTCGCCTTTCCGTTGCTGTCCACCACCAGCACCGCCAGGCGCACGCGTCCATCCTTGAGGAAGGTCACCCGTTGGAAGCCGCTCGCCCTGCGCGCGTACCGCGTCCCCGTGATGGCGCGCACGCTGGTGGTGTGGCCGTAGATCCCCGCGCCGCTCACCACCTGGTAGCGCGCCGGGGCGCGGCGGAACACCTGCAGGTTGTGCTCGTGCCCCGCGGCGTAGATCAGCGGCGGGTTCTGCTGGAAGGCGCCCGCCATGTTCACCCGCAGCCGCAGGTACTCCGGCCCGTTCACGTCCTGCCGGGCGAAGAAGCCGGCGTTGCGCACGTACGGGTGGATCTGCAGGTACGTCGGCCAGTCGAAGTAGCCGCCGTGCTCGCCGCCGCTCACCAGCGGGTGATGGCCCACCACCACGGTTCGCCGCCCGCCGGCGCTGCGCAGCACCGCCCGCATCGAGTCCACCATCTGCCGCTCCGACTTCACCCCGCACTCGGATTCGGGCCCCTCCGGCCGCGAGCCGCCGGCCTGCAGCCACCACTGGGTGTCGATCATGATGAGGCGCAGCGTGGGGTTCAGGTCCAGCACCTCGGGCCCGGGGCACCCGCTGTTGGGGAGCATCGCCACGCGCCCCTTGCCGCGCTCGTCCACGTAGCGGTCCTGCCTGCGGATGAAGCGCCACCCCTCCGATCCGCCCGCTTCCCAGTCGTGGTTGCCGGGCACCAGCACCCCGCGCCCGCCGCTCTCCAGGATGGCGTCGATCTGCTCGTTCAGGATCGCCTCGCCCACGGCGCGCTCGGTGGTCTGCGTGGAGTCCACGAGCCCGCGCGGGTACAGGTTGTCGCCCAGGTACACGACGAACGTCTGCTCCGGGTCGTCGTCCTTGATGGCCTGGCGGAGGGCGTTGATGACCGGGTCGCCCTGGGGGCTCGGCTCCGGGAGCCCCGCGTCGCCGATCAGGAGCAGCGTGTAGGCGATGGAGTCGCGCTGCACCGCGTCGATCACCTTGCCCACGTTGAACGCCGACTTGTAGCACCCGGCCAGGAGCAGCGCGCAGGGCAGGAGCACGGCCGCGGCGGTCGTCCAGCGATGTCGATTCGTCTTCATCCGATGTAGTCCTCTAAGCCTGCTTGCGTTTCTTCTTCCGCGTCCGGAAGGGAACGTACTCCGCGGCCGAGACCTGGGCGGACCAGCGCTCGTCCAGCGCACCCACCAGCTCGGCCGGCGTGATGTCGGCTTTGAGCCGCACGAGGTATTCCAGCACCGCGGGGCGCTCGGGCTCGCGCCGCACGTTCACCAGCCGCCAGTCGCTCGCGGTGTCGCCGAGCGCCTCCTGCACCGTGAGCCGCGCCACGTCCGGCGCACCCGAGTGCACCAGCAGGATGCCGTCGGTGCGCATGTCGCCGTCGTGCTCCAGCATCCGCTGCCGTATCTCGCGCTGCGCCACCGGATCGTCGGCGATCATCAGCTCCGGATCGCCCACCGACAGGATCCCCGTGCGCCCGTAGCTCCCGCTGTAGATCGACCCCACGTTGTGCTTCCACACCAGCAGCACGACGAAGTTGAAGGCCAGCGACATTGCCAGCGCCACGTCCAGCGCCTGCACCCCGGCCGACAGCCCGATCCCGATCACCAGGA